>DASSHA010000185.1:0-26387 GCA_035693145.1 Candidatus Limnocylindrales bacterium | reverse complement strand
CGGACGGGCGACGCCGAGCGTGCCGTGGCGCAGCTGTCGGGACACTACCGGCGGGTGGCGATGCTCATTCGTCGCTACCTGCGCGAGGGCGAGGCTCGCGATCGTGCAGCCGCAGCGGAGCGCCGACCGCTGCGCTGACGCGGCCCCGGGCGTCCGATGCCCGAGTCGGCTGCATGACCAGGGCTAGTGGATCGCGGGCCGCCACTTGTCGAACCGCCGCTCGAGGCGACGGATGAGCTGGCCGACGACGATCCCGAACCCGCCGAGGAGCAGGATCCCGAGCATGACGCGCGATGCGTTGAGCGTCGTCCCGTTGATGCTGATGTAGAAGCCCAGCCCGATGTTCGAGGCGATGAACTCGGCGACGATGACGCCGACGAGTGCGCGACCGGCGCCGATCCGGACGCCGGTGATCATGAACGGCACGCTGCTCGGGAGGATCACCGACCGGAAGGTCAGCGACTTGGACGCGCCGAAGCTCTTTGCGGTCTCGAGGTGGCGTCGGTCGGCCGCATGCGCACCCGCGATCGTGCTGATCGTCATCGTGATGAACGCCTCGAGGAAGACGACGACGTACTTCGACTCGATGCCGACGCCGAACAGCAGGATGATGAGCGGCGCGAGAGCCACCGTCGGCGTCGCATAGAGCGCCGACAGCCACGGGTCGAACAGGTACTCGACGCGCCTGAACATGCCGAGCGCAAGGCCGAGCGGGATACCCGTCACGAGCGCGACGGCGAACCCGACGCCCCACTCCTGGAAGCTCGTTTCGATATGCGGCCAGATGACCCCCGAGCTGAAGTCCGCGACCCCCGCGCCAACGATCCGCGTCGGGGAGCTCATGAGCGCCGAGCGCACGAGCCCGGCGTCGACCGCGGCCTCCCAGAGCACGAGGACGACGACGAACCCCAGGATCCCGAACAGCAGCGGCTCGGTCGCGAGTGGCACGCCGCGCGGCCGCTCGGCCGGCGGGTGAGTTCGACGCGCGAGCTGTCCGGATTGGGCGGCCATCGTCAGGCCACGGCCGCCTGGCCGGCCGTCGTGAGCTGGCTCGCGATGAGCTTCCAGACCTGGTCCTCGTAGGCCGTGAACTCGGGCGTCCGCTTGAGCTCGAGGCCGCGCGGCCGGGGCAGGTCGATCGGGATGTCTGCGAGGATCCGACCGGGCCGCGCGCTCATGACGATGACGCGATCGGACAGGAAGATCGCCTCGTCGATCTGGTGGGTGATGAACAGCACGGTCTTCTGGGCCTGCGACCAGATCCGGAGCAGCTCGACCTGCATGATCTCGCGGGTCTGCGCGTCGAGGGCCGCAAACGGCTCGTCCATGAGCAGGATCTCCGGGTCGACCGTCAGCGCGCGGGCGAGGTTCGCCCGCTGCTGCATGCCACCGGACAGCTGGTACGGGTACTTCGTCTCGAAGCCCTCGAGCCCGACGAGCTTGATGAGCGGCTTCGCCCGCTCGTTCGCCTCACGCCGCGAGACGCCCTGGCACACGAGGCCGTACGAGACGTTGCCGATGACGGTGTACCACGGGAAGAGCGACGAATCCTGGAAGACCATCGCATGGTCCTTGCCGTGATCGGGTCGGCGGACCTCGATCTCGCCCTCCGACGCCGGCAGCAGGCCGTTGACGATCTTGAGGAACGTCGACTTGCCGCAGCCGCTCGGACCGACGATCGCCGCGAACTCGCCCTGGCGGATGTCGAGGTCCATGCGCTCGATCGCCACGAGACGGTCGCGCGTCGTCGGGTCGCGGTACTCCATCCGGACGTCGCGCGCGCTCAGCGCGAGGCCTTCCTTGAGCATCAGGGTTGTTCCTCCAGGCGGGGGCGCCAGCGGTCGAAGTAGCGCTCCACGCGCCGCAGGCCTTCGACGCCGACAACCCCCGTGACGGTGAAGATGATGATCGCGAAGAACATTCGGTCGGGCTGGATGTTGTTGCTCGCCTTGCCGATCATCACGCCCAGGCCGTCGGTCTGCGCGTACAGCTCGCCGACGACGACGCCGATGAGGGCGCGCCCGAGCCCGAGCCGCAGGCCCGTCGCGATGAACGGGACCGTCGCGGGCGCGACGACCGATGTGAACAGCCGCCGCTGGGAGGCACCGAAGCTGCGCGCGACGTCGAGGAAGCGCCGGTCCACCGTCCGGACGCCCTGAACGGTCGGGATGATGACCGAGAAGAACGCGCCCAGAAAGACGACGGTGATCTTCGACTCCACGCCGAGGCCGACCCACAGCACGATGAGCGGCAGCAGGGCGATTCGCGGGAGCGAGTTGAACAGGTTGAGCCAGGGGTCGGCCATGTACGACAGCCGCCGATACCAGCCGAAGATGATGCCGAGCGGGACGGCGATCGCGATCGCCACGAAGTAGCCGGCGGCGAACTCGAACGCGCTGACGCGGACGTCGTTCCAGAAGCGCGGCAGCTGAACCTCGCGGATCGCCGCCGAGACGATCGAGCTCGGCTTGCTGAAGAAGAAGGCGTCGACGAACCCGCTCCGGCTGCCGAACTCCCAGAGCAGGACGAACCCGACGAACCCGACGAGCCCGAGCGCGACACGCTCGTTCCGACGAAACCAGCGAGCGAGCGGCGACCGCCGTCGTCGCGCGTTCGGATTCCGGATCGGTCGGAGCGTATCGGTCGCGGCCGTCATCAACCGGTCCTGCCGGCGTCGCGTGCCGAGGGGGCCAGGCGCAGGGTCATTCGTCGCCGGGCGTGTCCGGGTGGCGCTCGATCTGATGGAGGCCCATCTGCTTCACCGTGAACGTGTCCTGGATGGCGAGATAGCGAGCCGTGTCGGTGTCGGAGTCGTTGAAGTGCTGGTGCCAGGCCCAGAGCGGGATTCCGATCAGGTCGCCCTCCTCCCAGTCCACCCGCTCCTCCGGCTCGCCGTCGTAGTGCATGACCGTGTGGCCCTTGCCCTTGACGATGTACAGGACCGCCTCGGTCGTGTGGCGGTGCTTGACGGACTGGTGGCTGGGCGGCAGCTCCGAGAGGTGCGGCTGAAGCCGGATCGCGCCGGACAGGCGGTAGAAGCGGGCCTTCGTGCCGCGATACTCGCGCGCGACGAGGTCCGTCGTCCGCAGATCCTTGACGATCGTCGCCTCAGTCGCCGGGTTCTTCTTGTTCCACGCCTCGCGTTGCGTCATCTCGGTGATCGCCGTTCCGCTGAGCGGCTGTTCCGGGGACGGGGCGAGGCGCTTGTCGTCGGTCACGGGACAGATCTCCTGTCGAAAACGGCGGGTCGACGCCGGCGGGGGAACCTTGGATCGAGTTTCGGGCGACATTGTAGACAATGTCAATGGCTTCGGGTACATTCCGGCGGTTCGCAACGGGCTCGTCGCGCCCGGGCACCATGGGCCAAGGAGGAGGCATGGAGACTAGCGTGACCTCACGAAGAAGGCGAGGTCCTCTCCTGACACTGGCAGTCGCCGCGGGCCTCGCGGTCGCCGCCTGTTCGGGAGCGACGCCAAGCGCCACGCCGGGCGCGTCGACCGCACCCTCGACGGCCGCGTCCGCCGGGACGTCGGCGGCGGCATCCGGTCCGGTCCAGCTGCCGGCGCCGGAGAAGAAGACGATCAAGATCGGCCTGAGCACGGCCGGCGAGGCGAGCCAGTACGCCGAGTACCTCGCCCAGCAGCTCGGCTACTACAAGAAGTACGGCTTCGACAGCGCCGAGGTGACGGGCCTCCAGGGTGACGCGAAGGTCGCCCAGGCCCTTATCGCCGGCGGCATCGACATGGGCGTCCTCGGCGTCTCGACAGCGATCAGCTCGCAGACGAGCGACACGCCGCTCAAGGTCGTGTCCCTGAACGGCGTCACCCTCACCGACATGCTCGTCTGCCAGCCGAGCATCAAGTCGGGTGCCGACGTCAAGGGCAAGACCGTTGCCGTCAGCACGTTCGGCGGAACGTCGCACGGGTCCGTCCTCATCCTGCTGAGCCAGCTCGGGCTGACTGACAAGGACGTGACGATCACGCAGGTCGGCAACCAGGACGCCCGCCTCGCGGCCGTCAAGGCCGGCTCCATCGGCTGCGCCCCGATCGACCTCGCCCAGAAGGACGCCGTTCAGTCGGCGGGCCTGAGCATCATCACGGACAACAAGTCGAGCGGGAAGCAGTGGGGCCGCAGCGCGCTCGCGGGCACCGCCGACTTCATCGCGAAGAACCCGAACACCGTCCTCGACATCACGGCCGCCGCGCTCGCGGCACAGAACTACGCCTTCACGAACAACGACGACGCCGCGGCGAAGTTCGCGGAGTACTCCCAGCAGTCGCCCGACGACGCGAAGAAGGTGATGGCCGACTTCATCACCTGGGGCGACCGAAGCATGGATTGGACCGACGACGCGTTCAACTTCCCGAAGCAGACGCTCGCCGCGATCAACCCGCAGATGGCCAACGTCGACGTGACGAAGGCGTACGACAAGAGCTTCCTCAAGAAGCTGGCCGACATGGGCTTCTACGCGGAGATCGGGAACCCCGAGCTTCCCAAGTAGCCCACCAACCCCGCGTTTCTCGGAACCGCCCCCGGATCCCCCCTCCGGGGGCGGTTCATTTTCTCGGGCGGAAGCGGTTCGCTCGCCGGGACTGATGTGGACAATCCGGCATAACTTGGCTACATTCCGGGCAGGATTGGTTCGCCCGGCACTGCCGTTCGCGCGCAGCCGGAGGACGGACAGGAGAGAGGATGAGGGTCGAGGAAGTCCGCTTCTACAGCCGCGGCTCGGCGCTCGCCGGGACGCTCATGCTGCCGGACGACGCCTCCGCCGAGCGTCCCGTTCCGGGCATCGCGCAGGGACCCGGCTGGCTCGGGTTGCGCGACGCGAAGCTCTACAAGCCGTACCACGAGGCGCTCCTCGCCGCCGGCATGGCGGTCCTCGTCTTCGACTACCGCGGGTTCGGCGACTCGGAGGGCGACGCCACCTATCTCGACCCCGCCACGCAGGTCGAGGACTGGCGCAACGCCGTCACGTACCTCGCCGCGCGGGTGGAGATCGACGCCTCGAGGATCGGCGCGTTCGGATCGGGTGGCACGGGTGGCGGCAACGCGGTCATGGCCGCCGGGCTGGATCCGCGCATCAAGGCGACCGTCAGCCAGGTTCCCGTCGCCGACGGGCGCGACTGGCTGCATCGGATGCGCCGCGAGCACGAATGGCTCGAGTTCCTCGCGCGGATCGAGCGCGACGCGACCACCCGCGCTGAGACCGGCGTCGCGGAATGCGTCGAGCCGCGCGACGGGATCATGGTTCCCACCCCGGAGCGGCGGACGACGACCGTCAAGAGCGACGTGGACAAGCGGGTCCCGGCGCAGGTCGAGCTCGCCAGCGCCGAGGCGATCTTCGCCTACCGTCCGATCGACGTCGTCGATCGCATCTCGCCGCGCGCGCTGATGATCATCTGCGTCGAGCGCGACGCGACGACTCCCGAGGACCATGCGTTTGCGCTCTACGAGCGTGCCGGCGCTCCGAAGCGGCTCGTGGTGCAGACGGGCACGACGCACTACGGCGCGTACGAGCAGTACCGCGACGTCGTGAACCCGCTGATCGTCGAATGGTTCGAGCGCCATCTGGTGGCCGGCGAGGTCCAGGTGCACGAGCGCGCCGACGCATCGGTCGTCCACCTGTCGCGCGCGACCGCCTGAGCCCGAGAGGAGCCCGATGCAGCACGTCGATCTCGTCGTCCGCGGTGGAACGCTCGTCACGTCGACCGGGCGCTTCGCCGCCGACATCGCCGTGTCCGGCGAGCGCATCGTGGCGGTGGTCGCTCCCGGCACGCAGCTCGACGCCGATCGCACCATCGATGCGTCCGGCCGTCACGTCCTTCCCGGTGTGATCGACGTCCACTCGCACCACCGCGAACCCGGGTTCACGCACAAGGAGGACATCATCAGCGCGACGAGCGCGTGCGCCGCGGGTGGCGTCACGACGTCGTTCGCGATGCCGAACGTCAGCCCGCCGCCGAACACGGTCCAGGCGCTCGACGCGATGCTCGAGCTCTACGCGCAGAAGGCGCTGGTCGACTGGAACGTCAACGCGGCCGGCACCGTTCCCGACGAGATCCCGGCGATGGCGACCCGCGGGATCGCGGCGTTCAAGGTGTTCATGGTCGTCGACACGGGACGGTCGTATCCGCACATGCCCGGCATCGGCGTCCACGACCACGGTGAGCTGATGAACATCTTCCAGGTCGTCGGCGGGACCGGGCTCCCGCTCATGGTGCACCCGCACGACCAGGCGCTGATGACCCACATCGAGCACGAGTTCTGGGCGCGCGGCGAGCACGACTACCGGGCCTATGCGAAGGCGTACTCGGCATACGACGGGATCATCTGGGACGTCGCAGCGTCGGTCCTCATCAGGATCCAGAAGGCGACGGGCACGCGCCTTCACCTGCTCCACACGCAGACCGAGGGGGTGGTCGAGCAGCTGCGGCGCGCAAAGGACGCCGACCAGGCGGTCACCGCCGAGCTCAACCCATGGGCGGTCTTCCTCGGCAACGACTGGGCGACGATCGAGCGGCTCGGCTCGTACGCCCTGTCCTACTACGTGCCCGAGAAGAACACCGAGCCCCTCTGGGCGGCGCTCCGCGACGGCACGATCGACCTCGTCTCGACCGACCACGCGCCGCATACGCGCGAGGAGAAGGAGCCTGGCTGGACCGACGGCTGGAAGGCCCACACGGGCACGCCGTCGACGCAGTTCTACGTACCGCTCCTGCTCGACGCCGCGAGCCAGGGCCGGCTGTCCCTCGAGCGCGTCGTCGAGCTGACGTCGACGGCGCCCGCGCGAACCTTCGGGCTCGGCCGAAAGGGCCGCCTCGAGGTCGGCACCGACGCGGACCTCGCGATCGTCGACCTCGAGCGATCGTGGGAGATTCGCGACCAGGACGTCATCGGCAAGATCGACTGGACGCCGTACGCCGGTCGAACGATCCGCGGGGCGATCGACACGACCGTCGTTCGCGGCCGCGTCGTCTACGAGGCGGGCAGCGTCGTCGGCCAGCCCGGCTGGGGACGCCAGGCGCGGCCGCAGCCCGCCGAGCGACCCGAGCCCGCCGCATCCGCGGCCTGATCACGCGACCACAGGGAGAACCGGATGGCGACTCGTTTCGGACTGCTCGTTCCACACTTCGGCGTCGAAGCCGACCAGGACCTCCTCGTCGAGGGCGCACGGCTCGCCGAGCAGTTCGGCTTCGATTCGCTCTGGGTGCGCGACCACCTCGTCTTCCACCCTCACGGGATGGAGGGCACGGATCGCACGTTCATCGAGCCGTTCGTGACCCTCAGCTACCTCGCCGGCGTGACCGAACGGATCGGCCTCGGGGCTGCCACGATCATCCCGTTCCGGCACCCGATCCTCATGGCCTACTCGGTCGCATCGCTGTCGTGGATGACGCGACGGCGGTTCGACCTCGGGATCGGTGCGGGCAACTTCCAGCACGAGTTCAACGTGATCGGCCAGGGCGATCTCAAGCGCCCCGAGCTGATGAAGGAGCAGACGCTCATCGCCCGAAAGCTGTGGACGGGCGAGTCGGTCGAGTGGCACAGCGACACGTACGACTTCGATGATGTCGACCTCAAGCCGCAACCGGTCTACCCCGTGCCGGTCTGGTGGGGCGGAGCGACGCCCGCATCGGCCCGTCTGGCGGTCGACTTCTGCGACGGCTGGCTGCCGGGCCGGATCACGTTCCCGACCTACGAGGCCCGAGCCGCGAAGATCCGCGAGATGACGGCCGAACAGGGCAAGCCGATGATCATGATGGGTGCGGTCCCGGTCACGAGCATCGACGAGACGACGGATGCCGCCCGAAACCGGATGAACGTGCCGGGGCTCATCAAGAACGCCAATGCCCAGAAGTTCTGGCTCAAGCCGGAGGGCGGCGAGTTCACGAAGATCGAGGAGCTCGACGGCTCGATCCTGGCCGGCACGCCGGATGACATCGTCGCCGGCGTGCGGCGCTACCAGGAGATCGGCTGCGACCTGCTGATCTTCGACTTCCGGATGCGCTTCCCCGACTGGCTGGACCAGGTGCGGATCCTTGCCCGCGACGTCCTCCCGCGCGTCCAGGAGCCCGCGACCGCCGCACGCTAGGCGGATCGACCGTCGGCCTGACGCTCGTGGCTCGCCTGCGCGAGTCCGGCGGATGACCTCAGTCCTTGGGCAGCGTGCGCCCGAGTCGGTGGGCGAGGCCTTGGCGCGGGGCCCGATCCGCGGCCCCTTACGCCTCGTCGGGCCCGCCTTCGTCGCCGCGATCGCGTACGTCGACCCCGGCAACTTCGCGACGAACGTCGCGGGTGGCGCCCGGTACGGCTATCTGCTGCTGTGGGTCATCGTCGTCGCGAACCTCATGGCCGTTCTCGTCCAGTACCTGTCGAGCAAGGCCGGGCTCGTCACCGGCCGAAGCCTGCCGGAGCTGTGCCGAGACCGCTATCCCCTGCCGCTGCGGTGGGTCCTGTGGGTCCAGGCGGAGGCCGTCGCGATGGCCACCGACCTCGCGGAGTTCGTCGGTGCCGCGATCGCGCTCCGCCTCCTGTTCGGGTGGCCGCCGCTCGTGGCGGGCGGCGCCACCGCCGTCGCCACGCTGCTCCTGCTCGGCCTCCAGCAACGCGGCGTCCGGCGGTTCGAGCTCGCGATCACGGCGTTTCTCGTCGTCATCGTCGCCGGCTTCGCGGCGAGCCTCGCGCTCGTCGACATCGTGCCGGCGGATGCGCTCGCCGGTCTCGTCCCGCGGTTGGCCGGTCCGGAGAGCGTCCTCATCGCCGTCGGAATCGTCGGTGCCACGGTCATGCCGCACGTCGTCTATCTCCATTCCGCGCTGGTCACCGATCGCGTCCGTCCCGCCGACCAGGCCGAGGTTCGGGCACTCATCTCCTACACGCGGATCGATGTGACCCTGGCGATGCTGACCGCGGGAGCGGTGAACGTCGCGATGCTCGTCGTTGCCGCCGCGGCGCTCCATGGCGGAGCCGCCGTCGTGACGCTCGACGATTCCTATCGGGCGATCGGCGCGACGCTCGGCGGTCTCGCCGCCGGCGGCTTCGCGATCGCACTGCTTGCCTCGGGGCTGTCGAGCTCGAGCGTCGGGACGATGGCGGGCCAGGTCGTGATGGCCGGCTTCGTCGGCCGTCGGGTCCCGCTCGGCGTCCGCCGGCTCGTCACCATCGCGCCCGCGCTGCTCGTCCTGTGGCTGGGCCTCGAACCGACGTTCGTCCTCATCGTTTCGCAGGTCGTGCTTTCGTTCGGCATTCCGTTCGCGCTCGTGCCGCTCGTCCACCTGACGTCGTCGCGCGACGTGATGGGCGAGTTCGTGAACCGGCGGGCGCTGACGGTCGTCGCGTCCGGCATCGCCGTCGTCGTCCTCAGCGCGAACGCGTACCTTGTCGGGCTCACGTTCGGCGCCGCGTGAGGCATGGCTCACGGAGCTGCGCACGGTGCAGGCAGCGCGTCCAAGTGGCGCGTGATTGTCTGCAATCCGGGTGGCAGTGGCGTACACTCCACCGCCCAATCGCCCTTCCCCGCGAGCGCCTGCGGCGCCGATGCGGGTTCGCAGCGCAGGTTCCACATGGCGACTGAGATCCTCGTCGGTCGCGTCGACGACTTTGCCAATGGCCAGCGGGTGATGATCCGTGTCGACGATCGCGATGTTTTCGTGTTCGAGCGCGACGGCCGCTTCCATGCCTTCGAGAACGTCTGCCGACACATGGGCGGACCGGTCGGCGAGGGGATCCTGATGGGCAAGGTGGAGGCAGTCCTCGACGAGAACCGGGCGTGGGTACGCGACCGCTTCTCGACGACGGAGATCCACATCGTCTGCCCCTGGCACGGCTGGGAGTACGACATCGAGACCGGCGAATGCGCCGCAAACCGCCGCATCAAGCTCCGCCGCTTCGAGGCGGTCCAGCGAGGGGAGGACGTCTATGTCGTCGCCTGAAGCCGCCGCCGGCGCCAGGCTCGCCGAGGAGGCGCCGCGGATCCTCTCGCTCGCCGACGAGATCCTCGCCGCCGGCGGCGTCGCGGACGTGCCCGACGAGGCCGTCCAGCAGCTGCTCCTCGCCGCGGTCCGGCTCTTCTCGGCGAAGCGCGACCAGGGCGGCAAGCTCGCGGCGTTTCCCGACGGGTCGGTGACCGCGACCGACGTCGCCGTCACGGCGGTCGCGATGACCCAGGTCGTCAACCTCGAGCTGTTCGAGCTCGCCCTCTGGCACGGCTGGAGCAACATCTGATGGCGATCACCCGAGACCCCGTCGAGCCGCGAATCTTCAACACCGGCGAGCGCAAGGGATACGACACCAAGATCCACCTCGCCAACGCGACCCGCCAGGCCGAGGAGCGCGGCTTCAAGGACATCCTGATCGTCGACGCGGATGCGCATCACCTCAATGAGATGACGCATTACCGCGAGATCGCCAAGTACATCGACGACGAGGTGCTGCGCAACGAGGTCTTCATGGGCGAGCGCGGCGGGCTGCTCTACCCCGGCTTTCGGAGCCCACAGCGGCACAGCCTCTCGGGCCGCATTCTGCGCTACCGGAACGAGGACCAGGAGGTCTTCAACGATCCCGTCCTGCATCCCGAGGTCGAGTTCTCGCTCAAGGAGATGAAAGCGATCGGGATCGACTATCAGGTCGTCTTTCCGACCGCTCTTCTCGCCCTCGGCATGCATCCCGACCCGAAGATGGAGACGGAGCTCGCCTGGGCCTACAGCCGCTGGCTGACCGAGGAGGTCCTGCCGCACTCACCGCACGTCAAGACGATGATTTACCTGCCGATGAACCAGCCGGACCAGTGCATCCGCTTCGTCGAGAAGTTCGCCGACAGCCCGAACGTCGTCGGCTTCATGGTCACCTCGGCGCGCTACCGGCCGGTCCACTCGAACGAGTACATGCCGCTCTACCGGGCGCTCGAGGAGCGCGGCCTGCCCCTCTCGTTTCATGCGATCTACCACCAGCAGGAGCGGATGTTCGAGGGGATGAACCGGTTCATCTCGGTCCACGCCCTCGGCTTCATCTTCTACAACCTGGTGCACATGACGAACATGGTGATCAACGGAATCCCGGAGCGCTTCCCGAAGCTCAAGCTGCTCTGGATCGAGAGCGGTCTCGCCTGGATCCCGTTCCTCATGCAGCGCCTCGACAACGAATACATGATGCGATCGTCGGAGGCGCCGCTGCTGCGGAAGCTTCCGAGCGAGTACATGCGCGAGATGTACTACACCACGCAGCCGATCGAGAACAACGACTACGCGTTGCTCGAGACGACGCTGAAGAAGATCAACGCCGAGACACAGCTCCTGTTCTCGTCGGATTACCCGCACTGGGACTTCAACCTGCCGAGCACGATCTACGACCTGCCGTTCCTGTCCGAGGAGGCCAAGCGCCGGATCCTGGGCCAGAACGCGTGGGATCTGTTCCAGCTCGGTCGGTAGTCGCCCGCACGGTGTCGAGCGGGCCTCCACCGGGCGCGTGCCACGGTCGCCCGTGCACACAATCGGTCCCGGCTTGGATACAATCGGCCCCGGATGGGTAGGAGCGTTCCGCGCGAGGTCATCGCCCGACTGACGCCGCCCGCGAGAAGCGGAGGACTGGCTTGAAGACGACGACCCAGACGCAGGTCACCCACTACGAGATCCAGAAGAAGCGACGCGAATCGCTCCTCGAGGAGTGGAAGGGCTACCACAAGACCGTCATCAAGCGGGCCGACGTGCCGCTGGTCGATGTGCCGAGCCGCCGGACGCGACGCGGTGTCTACGCCGGTTGGGACGGCGACCGCCCGACGAAGAACCTGGACGCGACCCTCCACGAGATCCCGGCACGAACGACCACGACGATCCACCGCCACTCGTGGGACGCGATCATGTTCGTCGAGTCGGGACGCGGCTGGACCGAGGTCGACGGACAGCGCGTCGACTGGCGTCCATGGGACACGGTGTACCTCCCGAGCTGGGCGTGGCATCGCCACGGCAACGACGGCGACACGCCTGCCGTCTACCACACGTGGAGCGTCGAGCCCATGCTCGAGCAGTTCGGGGTGGCGATCCTCGAGGAAGGCGGCGACACGCCCGTCGCCGAGCTCCCTCCACGCCCGACGCAGGTCGATCCGCTTCCGGGCGCCGATCCGTACGCCCGCCGGACCCAGCGCCTGGCGCGCCAGTGGGAGGGCTCGGAGAGCGCGCGGATCATCACCCGCTTCGACGACGTCCGGGGACTCGTCACGAAGCGCGGTGCACGAAGCCTGTTCCTCGTCGACAAGTCGATCGGGTATCACACCGCGGGGCTGAGCGCCGTCATGCACGAGCTCGCGCCGGGCCTCTACCAGAGCCGCCACCGCCATGGTGGGGAGGCGTGGCTCTACGTCGTCTCGGGTCGCGGCCACAGCGAGGTCGACGGCGTCAGCCATCCGTGGGAGACGGGCGACCTGATCATCGTCGACCACTGGGTCTGGCACCAGCACTTCAACGACGACCCCGAGCGGACGGCTCGATTGATCCGCGTCCACAACTTCGACGCGCTCTACGACATGATCCGGATCCTGCTCGATCCCCTCAATTTGTTCGAGGAGCTGCCGAAGCTCGACGCCCCCGACCTGAGCGGGATCGTCTGGCCCGACCACCTCGAGGGACGACCGGAGGCCTGACGTGCCCGAGATCCAGCTCCCGCCGGGGATCGAGGGGCTCGTCGCGATCACCGAGCTCCCGGATCCCGGGTGGCAGGACCGCTGGGACCGGATCTTCCTGCCCGACGGGGTCAAGGACCGGCTCCTCAACTACCTCCTGTTCTCGCTCAGCCACCGTGCCGGGATCAGCCAGGTCGGCCTGCCCGTCCATGGCCTGCTCGTCCTCGCCGGCCCGCCCGGAACCGGCAAGACGACGCTCGCGGGCGGCCTCGCCGATCGGGCGGCGCGGGCGCTCGAAGGACCGCTCCTGTTCGTCGACATCGACCCACACGCGTTTCCGAGCCAGCTCCTCGGCGAGAGCCAGCGAAGCACCGCCAGGCTGTTCGAGCGGACGCTCCCCGATCTCGCGCGGCGCGGCCACCCGACGGTCGTCCTGCTCGACGAGGTGGAGGCGCTCGCGGTCAGCCGGCGCGGCGCGTCGCTCGAGACGAACCCCGTCGACGTCCATCGCTCCACGGACGCCGTGCTGGCCGGGATGGACCACGTCGCGCGGACCTGTCCGAACGTCACCTTCGTCGCCACCACGAACTACCGGACCGGCGTCGACGACGCGTTCCTGTCACGGGCCGACGTCATCGAGGAGATCGGCGTCCCAGGGATCGACGCGATCGGCGTGATCCTGGCCGACGCGGCCCGCGAAGTCGTGCCCGACGGTCGGCTCGACGCAACCGCCCTGCGGCCCGTCGCCGAGCAGCTCGTCGCCTGGTCCGCCGACGCCCGCCAGGTCCGAAAGCTCGTGCTGCGTGCGATCACCTCGCGACGCGAGCTCGCGCTCGCCCCCGAGCGGCTCGGCGTCGACGATCTTCTCGCGGCAGTGGCGGGCGCCCGGCAGGCCGGCGAGCTGCGGTGAGCGACGGCGCTCCCGCGTCCACCGCGGCCTCGGGCGACCCCGAGACACGGATTCCGACCGACGCGAAGCTTCTCGGCGTCGCGCTCTTTTTCGCGATCGCGGCGACGAACATCCTCACGCCGCTCCTCCCGAACATCAAGGACGACTTCGCGATCAGCGTCGCAACGGCGGGTCTCGTCGTCTCGACCTACGGCTTCGCGCGGCTCCTGACCGATCTGCCATCCGGAGTTGCCCTCGAGCGGATCGGTGAACGCCGGGTCGCGGTCGGCGGCGTGGCGCTCCTCATCGTCGGGTCGGTCGTCGGCGCGATCTCGCCATCGGTCGAGTGGCTCATCGTGGCCCGCATCGCCTCGGGCCTCGGGAGCGGCCTGATGACGGCCGTCATCCTGACGGGGCTGAGCTGGACCGCGGGGGCTCGCAACCGCGGCGCCGTCATGAGCCTCTTCCAGCTCGCGAACAACTCCGGGATCGCCATCTACCCGCTCCTCGGCGGGGCGATCGGCGCCGTTCTCGGCTGGCGGCTGACGTTCGTCGTGTCGGGCATCGGCGCGGTCGTCGCCGGGCTCATGCTCGTGCCGCTGCTCGCACGAATCGAGGCGGGCCGCAAGCGCGACGTCGTCGCGCGCAAGGTCGACACGCTCGAGTTCGAGCTCACCCCCCGCCGGCGCCGCATCGCCCTCGGCTCGATCTACGCCGGGGTTGCCGCGAACATGATCCAGCGGCACGGCGTGCGGAACACCGTGCTGCCGCTGTTCGCGGCCGCGGTTCTCGGCCTCGGCGCGATCCAGATCGCGAGCGCGATCACACTCATGTCGATCGTCGGGATCATCGTCGTGACGCCCGGCGCGCGGCTTGGCGACCGGATCGGCCGACGCCGGATCGTGGTCGTCGGGCTGATCATCGTGGCGATCGGCGACCTGGTCTTCATCGGGGCATCGAACTACTGGCTCTTCCTGCTGGCAGCGGCGGTCGTCGGCTCCGGGGATTTCTTCTCGAGCTCGCAGACCGCGCTCCTGTCCGAGCTCGTCGCGCCCGAGATGCGAGCGCGCGTGCTGACGGGCTACCGCTTCTTCGTGGACATCGGGGCACTCCTCGGGCCGCTCGTGCTCGCCGCGATCTTCGACGGCTACGGCCCGCACGTCGCGATCCTGACCGCGATCGTCATCCTCGTCGCGGCGTCGGCGATCAATCAGCTCGGCGTGCCCGGTCAGGCCGGGCTCAGCCACGCGGGCCGCGTCTCGCCGACGATCGGCGGATCGAGTGCCGCACAGGGAGGTTCGACACGACCATGAGCGTCGACGACGTCATCGCGAGGATCGATCCGGCCGAGGTCGTCGAGCTCGCACTCGCGCTCGGCAACATCGACAGCCCGACCGGCGCGGAGGGTCCGGCCGGCGAGTTCGTCTACGAGTGGCTCGCCTCGAACGGCTTCCAGCCGAAGCGCTACGCGCTCGTGGAGGACCGGATCAACGTCGCCGCCCGGCTCGACGGGACGGGCGGCGGGTACAGCCTCGTCTTCAACGCGCACCTCGACACGACGCTCCGCCCGGACGCCGTCTGGTCGGCGAAGGACCCGAACGACCCCCTCTACCACTCCGCCTGGGTCGAGGGCGACGAGATCTTCGGCGACGGTGTCGTCAACGACAAGGGCCCGATGGCGGCGTTCCTCGTCGCGGCGAAGGCGATCCGCGAGGCCGGCGAGCCGCTCAAGGGCGACCTCTGGGTCAGCTCGGTCGCGGGCGAGATCTCGCGTGAGCCGATCGACGAGTTCACAGGGCCCGGCTACCTGTCCAAGGACCTCGGCGTCCGGTTCATGGCGACCCACGGCGTCGTCGGCGACTACGCGCTCGTCGCCGAGGGGACCGGCTTCGGGATCGTCGGGGTCGAGCCCGGCAAGGCCCACTTCAAGGTCACCATCTTCACGGACACCCCGCGCTACTACACGCCGTACCTGCCGCGCCCGACGGGCCTCGCCGACGCGCCGAATGCGATCGTCCGGGCAACCGCGGCCATCACCGCCTTCGAGCGCTGGGCGACCGAGTACGAGCGCCGCCACCGATACGAGGGGCCGAACGGGACGATCGTCCCCAAGGCGAGCGTCAACGCCATCCGCTCGGGCTACCCGTTCAACCTGACCAGCGCCCCCCAGGTCGCCGCGTTCTACGTCGACACGCGGCTCCTCCCGGGTGCGAACCCGATGGACCTGCGCGACGAGCTCCGGGGCGTCCTGCGCGAGGCGGGCGTCGACGGCGAGGTCGAGCTCTTCCTCTACCGCCCGGGGTTCGAGACGATCGGCGCAGAGCGCCTGATCGAGACGATCCGGCGCTGCCACGACCAGGTCTTCGACAGCCCACCGCAGATCGTCGCCGAGGCGACGACGAGCATGTGGCGTGACACGAACGCCTTCAACGAGCTCGGCATCCCGGCCGTGAGCTACGCGCCGCGTGCGGCGAGCCACGCCGCGCGCAAGGCGTTCAAGGTCAGGGACCTGACGGATGCCGCCGTCGTCTACGCCCGCATCGCGCTCGACCTGTGCAACCAGGACCGTCCGCCATTCACCCCACTCGGGGGCCACATCAACCGCGACATCGCAGCCAGCGTCGCCGAGCGCATCCGGGCCGGCTGACGCCGATGCAGTTCGAGGCGATCGACAACGAGTTCGCCTCGATCGACGGTGTCCTCCACGCACGTGTCGGACGCCGCCCGAAGACCGTCGTCCTCTACACGCATCCGCGCGCCCAGTCGAACCTGACCGCCTATCCCTGTCCCGAGCTGGCGGCCGCCGGCGTCGACGTGCTGGCCTTCAACAACCGGTTCACGAACTCGCCCGCCGGGTCCGATCTCGCCACGGTCTTCGAGGACTTCGCGCTCGACGTAGGCGCCGCGGTCACGCACGCCCGTCGCCTTGGCTACGAACGCGTGCTGTTGATGGGGCACAGCGCGGGCGGACCGGTGATGGCCTTCTACCAGGACGTCGCGGAGAACGGTTCGGCGGCATTCGAACGCGACGCTGTCCTGTCGGGGTTCACCGGCTTTCGAACGCTCGATGGCGCCCCTCGCAACCTGCCGCGCGCCGACGGTCTCGTGCTGCGCTCCGTCACGATCGGTACGGCGGCCTCGTTCCTCATCCGCCTCGACGGAGCGGTCATCGACGAGGCGACGGGGGAGGTCGATCCCGCCCTCGACGTGTATGACGCCCGAAACGGCTTCGATCCCCGGACGCGTACCGCCACCTACGCGACGGACTTCCTGACCCGCTACTACCGAGCGCAGGCTGCCCGAATGAACCGGCTCGTCGCCGACGCGGAACGCCGGCTTCGCGAGATCGACGCGGCGCAGGCACGGTTCGAGGACGATGACTTCGTCGTCATCCCGAGGACCCGCGCGAACCCGACGACGATCGACCTCGGGCTTGCCGAGCGGTCGATGGCGCCGGCGTTGACATATCCGGCAGGCAGGGTCGCGGCCGTGCGTGACGTCCGGCCGCCCAATCCGGAGTGGCCGCAGAACCGGAATGCGGCGGGCGCGGCCGTCCACCGGCTTCGGGCGCTGTTGACGTACCGGCTCGTCCGTGTCGACGAGGACCGCTTTGACCCGCTCGCGACGACAGCGGGGGCGAGCGGGATCGACTTCGCCTCGAGCGCCTCGAGCACGCCGCCCAGCCTTGCCCGCATCGCCGTCCCGGTGCTCATCATCCAGGGCACGGGCGACGAGTCCAATTCCGTGAAGATCCCGACGGCGGAGCTCAACCGCGCCGCAGCCGCGAGCGCGGACTGCTCGCTCGTCTTCGTCGAGGGCGGCATGCACTCCATGAAGCCGGTCGATCCCTCGTTCGGCGACACCCGGGCGATCGCGGTAGGTGCGATCGCGGACTGGATCGGGGCTCGTTTCCCGCTCGATTGAGCGGCGAACGCTACGCGCCGGTGGGAAAGCGATCGGCGAGCCAGTCGCGGACGATCGCGAGGTGGATGGCTCGGGTGTCCCCGTAGCGTTCGTCGATCGGGGTCATGTCGTGCTCGGCGCCGTCGACGAACGCGAGGGTCCGATCGGCTGCCCGAACGGCCGCGTTCCAGGCGAGCTCGGCGTGCGGCAGGTGGACCTGCGTATCGGCGGTGCTCGCGGTGACGAGCAGCGGGACGGTGACCCCGGCGATGTTTCCGGCCGTCGTTGCGTTGGAGCTGGAGAGGTCGACGCCGCCGAGCTCCGGCGTCGTCGCGTCAGGATCGTGGACCTCGGGATCGGCCAGGACTGCTCGGTAGCTGAGGAACCCGCTCAGGGTGTGGACGGTCCCGCCATCGCGCAGGCTCCGGTTTCGCCTGGCGTAGTTCGGGACGAGCCGGCGGCGGCTGCGGACCATCGTCGACGCGCCGCCCGGATGGAGCGGCCATTCGGCCGACGTGGCCGCGGCCAGGCCGAGGTCCACGCTCGCCGGTTCGGCCCTGATTCCCGGGATGACGATGAACCCGTCGTCGACGAACTCACCCCGGCCGGCGCGATTGCGCGCCAGCCGGTCCTGGGCGACAGCCACGAGCCGGTTCATGCGTCGGCACTGCGCCGCGTAGTACCGGCGAAGGAAGGTCGCCTCGTAATGCGCGGCGCCCGTCGCCGGGTCGTAGCCGTTGGCAGGCTCAAACGGGTCGAGCTGCGGGTCTCGCAGGGCGCGAGCCTCGTCGACGATCGACCCGTCGAGCCGGACGAGGAACGAGTAGCCGGTGCCGGTCGTGCCATTGTGGGTGACGATCGCGTCGGCCGGCGGGAGGCCGAGCGCCCGCCCGTTGCGATCGAGATAACCCCTGAAGCCGCACAGCGCTCGACCGTCGCGAAAGACGCCATTCCCGTTCTCGGCGACGTTCTGATAGAAGGCGACCAGCGGACCGCCGGCGCTGTGGCCGTAGAGGATGACGTGGCGATATCCGCGACGTCGCATCTCGGCCACCGCGGCCGCCATGTCGAGCCCGAAATTCTCCCAGGCGGTGATGACCTCCGTGCCCGCAGCGCTGTTCGAGTAGCGGTTGTTGAAGGCGAACGTATCGATGCCATGGAGTGGCAGATCCAGGTTCGGCCAGGCAGTCAGGTTCCCGTCGCTCGGCAGCCGCGGGTGCGTCTGGACGACGACGGTGGGCGCCGTCCGGCCGGGCCGACGGCGAAGGACCCCGTCGATCCGACCGAAGACGTTGTCGACGACGACGTACTCGGCGTCGACGCGAGGGAAGGGAGTCACGCGCGGACGGCGTTCGCCGTGGGTGTCCCGCGGTCCTCGGCGGTTCCGCGCTACTGCGAGACGCCCGCCTTCGGATCAAACCCGATGTCCTTGAGCTTCTCGAGGTAGCTCAGGTCGAACACGGTATCGAGGTCGACCTGCGCGTCGTTCGGGCTGACCGTTGCGAGGACCTCCTGCGGCAGCACGAAGGCGTCCTTCGTGAAGGCCATACCCCGGTTGCCACCACCGCCGACGTACGAGTCGATCGTCGCCTTGGCGACGGCCGGATCGGACTGGTTGAACTCCGCGTACTTCTGCGCCGCGAGATCCGGCTTTGCCCACATCGTCTCCTGGGCCTCCAGGAGCGAGGCGACGAGCCGCAGCGCGGTGTTCGGGTTCTTCGCGAGCCAGTCCTTCTGGAAGCCGAGGCCGGCGGTCGCGTACTGCAGGTCGGTCTTGGTCAGGTCGGTCAGGACGTTCAGGCCCTCGGCCTTGAGCTTGTCCGCACGATCGATCTGAACGGGTGCGGCCTGGATGCTTCCGGCCGTGACGGCGGCGATCCGGGCCGACTCGCTCCCGACCGCGGTGATCGTCACGTCGCTCGGCTGGAGGTTCAGGTTCTTGAGCGCCGCGAGGACGACGGCGTGGGCGACGCTTCCGAGCGAGCTCACGCCCACCTGCTTGCCCTTCAGGTCAGCAGCGGAGGTGACGCCCTTCGCCCCGATGAGGACATAGTCCAGTCGGACGTTGTTCAATGCGACGGTCACGAGCGGCGTGTCCGTCTTTTGCGACGCTATGACCATCCCACCGCTCGACTCGGCGCCCTGGATCTGGCCGGCGACGAGGGCCTGGGTTGCCTTGGAATCGCCCTCGAATGCGATCACGTCGACGTCAAGCCCGTACTTCTTGAACGTCCCGAGATCCTTCGCGAACTGATCGATGAACTGTCCGGCCGCGAGGTTGTTCGTCAGCCCGATCGTGACCTTCGTCGTCTCCGGCGGCGGCAGCTGACCGGCTGCACCGCTGGCGACGGGGGCCGACGCCGCGGGCGTCGTGGCGCTCGGGGAGGCCGCTCCGCTGCACGCGGCGAGGACGATGGCGATCGAAGCAACGAGCGGGCCGATGGCCCGCCAGGCCTGGTGGCGACCGTGACGCATGGCTCCTCCTGGGACCGCGGCCGGGATGAGTCGACGCCGGCACCGGTCGTTGGAGGCTACCGTAGGCAGCCTGAACGTGTCCACGCTGCGCAAGTGAATGGATACGAATCGGGGCTGATTGGTGCCACTTCAGCGGGGATGGGACGAGGCTGCGCCCACCTGACGAATGCCGCCCGCCGTCGTCAGCCGAGGCCGGTCTCGGACTCGTCGCCCCGGCTGGTTGCGACGTCGGCGCGCATCAGGCCGTCGGAGCGGATGAGGCGGCGAAGGAGCGCCGAGATGCGCCGATAGTGCGCCGCGAGCTCCGCCGCGGCCTTGTCAGCGTCGCCGTCCTTGACCGCCTGCCAGAAGACCTCGTGATGCGACGGGGTGTGGCGGGCGAGCTTCCAGCGAAGCGGTCGAGCAACCTCCTGGCGGAG
Source organism: Candidatus Limnocylindrales bacterium (assembly GCA_035693145.1). Classification (GTDB taxonomy): domain Bacteria; phylum Chloroflexota; class Limnocylindria; order Limnocylindrales; family CSP1-4; genus DASSHA01. The sequence goes on along the minus strand of DASSHA010000185.1, from coordinate 6,085 downwards.
GCGACCGATGACCTCGAGCAGCCGCGGCCTCGCGGTGACCGCATAGAGGGAGCGGTAGAAGTCCTCCCGGCGGGCGAGCTGCTCGTCCGGACCCGTCGCCTCCGCCATCGAGTCGTAGAGCGCGCCGAGCTCGTCGATGTCGCCGTCGGTCAGGAGCGGGATGAGCAATTGCACGGCATGGGATTCGAGGAGGATCCGAAGCTCGTAGATCTCCTCGATGTCGCTCGCGTCGAGCGACGTCACGGTGTAGCCGCGGTGCGGTTCGGACGAGGCGAGACCTTCGTACTCGAGCGCGCGGAGCGCCTCGCGAACGGGGATCCGGCTGGTCGCGAAGACCGCGGCGAGGTCCTCCTGTCGCAACCGTGCGCCGGGCGGGAGGATGCCCTCGAGGATGGCCTCGCGGAGCGCCGGCAGGATCAGCTCCTCCCGGTCGCGAGGGCCACTCTGCATGGTCCCGACGAACGCCGCCAGGTCCCCGCCGTGGATGGCGTCCTCACGCGCGGTTCGAGCCATCGTCCCTCGCGGCTGCTTCGACTGCTGTGCGGAACGTACTCGATCGCCGCGCGTCCGCGTCGGGCGCGGGGAGGCACCCGATCCGGTACGGTATGCCCAGCGCGAGATTGTATCCATTCGACACCGGATTGGTGGCCGATTCCAAGGAGAGACCGTGAAGTTCGGCTGGCTGTGCAGTCACGAGTCCAACCAGCCCGAGGCGCTGGTCGATCAGGCGATCGAAGCCGAACGTGCGGGCTTCGACGCGGTCTTCGCCTCCGACCACTTCCATCCGTGGGTCGACGATTCCGGGTCCGCCGCCGGGTTCGTCTGGGCGTGGCTCGGAACGGTGGCCGCGCGGACGGAACGCGTCGAGCTCGCGACGCTCGTCACGGCGCCCCTCTTCCACTACCACCCCGCGCTCGTTGCCCAGGCATCCGCGACGATCGACCGCCTGTCGGACGGCCGCTTCCGGCTCGGCGTCGGCACCGGCGAGGCGATCAACGAGACGCCGATGGGCTTCCCGTTCCCGGGCTACCGCGAGCGGGCCGACCGGCTGTCCGAGGCGATCGAGATCATCCGTGCGCTGCTGGCCGGCGAGAAGGTGACGCACGACGGTCGCTACTACACGGTCGATCGAGCGAAGCTCTACAGCCCGCCGCTACACGGCGTTCCGATCTGGATGGCGGCCGGTGGCCCGCAGTCGGCGACGATGGCCGGACGCGAGGCGGACGGGCTGATCGTCAGCGTCAAGGACCCGGCCGAGGCGATCGAGAAGTCGATCGCGCCGTTCAAGGCGGCCGGCGGCGAGGGCCGGACGATCGTCGCGACGCGCTGGTGCGTGTACGCCGAGGACCCGGAGGAAGGCTGGGAGGCGCTCAAGCCGATGCGCGGCCTTCGGGCGCCCGGCCGGCTCGAGGCGGTCGACCCGATGGACCTCCGCATCCGCGCCGACGAGATGCCGCGCGAGGAGATCTTCGGCAAGTACGCGTTCGCCGACGACGTCGACCGCCTCGTCGACGTCTATCGACCGCTCGTCGAGGCCGTCGGGGCGGACTACGTTTCGATCCAGGTCGCCTGCGTTGATCCGATGGAATCGATCCGGCTCATCGGGCGCGAGGTGCTGCCGCGGCTCCGCGAGCTCGCCCCGGCCTAGAATTCGGGCTGTGGCCGCCTGCGCGGCGGCCGCAGATTGGAGTCCCGCCCGATGGCCACCATCGCCGCCGCAAAGCCGCATCCCATCTACCTCGCCGGACGCTGGGTCGATTCTCCGGATCCTCTCGTCGTCGACAACCCGGCGAACACCGCGGAGCCCGCCGGGTCCACCTACAACGCGACCGCCGAGCAGTACGACGAAGCCGTCCGTGCGGCGGTCGCCGCGTTCGAGCAGACGCGACGCCTGCCGGCCTACGAGCGAAGCGCGGCGCTCCGGAAGATCAGCGACGGAATCCGTGGGCGTCGCGAGGAGCTCGGCCGGATCATGGCGACCGAGGCCGGCAAGCCGATCCGCGATGCGCTCGTCGAGGTCGACCGTGCGGCGTTCACCTTCCGGCTCGGCGCGGAGGAGGCCGAACGGATCGGCGGCGAGGTCATCCCGCTCGACCTCATGGCGAGCTCGCGTGGGCGGACCGGCATCACGAAGCGTTTCCCGATCGGGCCGATCGCGGCGATCAGCCCGTTCAACTTTCCGCTCAACCTCGCGGCGCACAAGCTCGCGCCGGCGATCGCGTCAGGCAACTCGATCGTCCTCAAGCCGCCGTCGAAGGACCCGCTGACGATGCTGACGGTCGCCGAGATCGTCGCGGAGGCGGGACTCCCCGACGGCGCGGTGAGCATCCTGCCGATGACCCGCGAGCTCGGCGACCGGATGGTCGAGGACGAACGCTTCAGCCTGCTCACGTTCACCGGGAGCCCATCGGTCGGGTGGCGGATGAAGGAGCGGGCCGGCAAGAAGAAGGTCGTCCTCGAGCTCGGCGGCAACGCGGGCGTCATCGTCGACAAGTCGGCCGACCTCGACTGGGCCGTCCGGCGGATCCTCGTCGGCGCATTCAGCTACGCCGGTCAGGTCTGCATCAGCGTGCAGCGGATGCTCGTCCACGAGGAGATCTGGGACGCGTTTTTGGAGCGGTTCGTCGAGGGCGCCCGAAACCTCAGGGTCGGCGACCCGCTCGACCCGCAGACCGATCTCGGTCCGATGGTCGACGCGAATGCCGCGGCCCGAACCCAGCGGTGGGTGGATGAGGCGAAGGCGATGGGCGGCAAGGTGCTCCTCGGCGGGACCGCCGATGGATCCTTCTTCCCGCCGACGGTGCTCACCGACGTCCCGCTCGAGGCGCAGGTCTGCTCGAACGAGGCATTCGCCCCGCTCGTCGTCGCATTCCCGTTCCGCGACTTCCGCGATGCCGTCCGCCAGGTCAACGACTCGTCCTTCGGGCTCCAGGCGGGCGTCTTCACCAACGATCTGGATCACGCGTGGGCGGGCTTCGAGGACCTCGTCGTCGGCGGCGTCATCGTCAACGACGTTCCGACGTACCGGATCGACCACATGCCCTACGGCGGCGTCAAGGACTCCGGGCAGGGCCGGGAGGGCCTCCGCTACGCGATCGACGACATGACCGAGATCCGGATCATGGTCCTTGCCTGGCCCCAGTGAGATTCCACGGTGCGGCCGACTGAGCCAGCACCGTCGGGCGGGCACGTGAGCGAGGGGGGTCCGGGCGCTCACCGCAAGGCGGCGGACCTGCTCGTCGAGTGCCTCCAGGCCGAAGGCTGCGAGTACGTCTTCTCGGTGCCCGGCGAGGAGACGATGGACGTGCTCGACGCGCTGTCGCGCTCATCCTCGATCCGCCACGTCACGACCCGCCACGAGCAGGGCGCGGCGTTCATGGCCGACGTCTACGGGCGCCTGACCGGTCGCCCGGGCGTCGCGATGGCGACGCTGGGTCCGGGCGCGACGAACCTCATCACCGGGATCGCCGACGCGTTCCTCGACCGTGCGCCACTCGTCGCGATCACCGGCCAGACGGGCATCGACAAGCTCCACAAGGAAGCGCATCAGTTCGTCGACATCGTCGGGATGCTGGCGCCGGTGACGAAGTGGAACGCGCGCGTCGAGCGGCCAGCGAGCGTCCCGGAGATCGTCCGCAAGGCGTTCCGGGTGGCTGCCCTCGAGAAGCCCGGGCCGACGCACGTCGAGCTGCCGGAGGACGTCGCCGCCGCGGCCGTCCCGCCGGGCGCCGTTCCGCTCCGTCGCTCGAAGATCTACTTCCCGGAACCGACCGACGAGGCAATCGACCACGCGGCGCGACTGATCGCCGCCTCCGAACGCCCCATCGTCCTGGCCGGGAACGGCGTCCTGCGACGGCGTGCGTCGCCCGAGCTGCGCGCGTTCGCCCGCGGGCTCCACGTGCCCGTGGCGGTGACGTTCATGGGCAAGGGAGCGGTCGACGACCGATCGCATCTCTCCCTCATGGCGGTCGGTCTGCAGGCCCGCGACCACGTCCTGAGCGGCTTCGACCGCGCGGATCTCGTCATCAGCGTCGGCTACGACCCCGTGGAGTACGCGCCGGTCCGCTGGAACCCAGATGGCGGCAAGCGCATCGTGCACATCGACACGACGCCGGCCGAGGTCGACGCGGCGTATCAGCCCGACGCCGAGCTCGTCGGGGACATCGACGGATCACTTCGTCGGCTGCTCGACGCGTTGCTTCCGCTCGGCATCTCGGGGCGGAGCGCCGCGGAGCGCCATGCGGCGCGCGAGGTCCTCGTCAACGCCGACCTTCGAACGCGGCTGCTCGACGACCTCCGGGCTGGAGCGTCCGACGACTCCTGGCCGATCACGCCCCAGCGCGCGATCGCCGACCTTCGATCGGCCCTCGGACCCGGCGACATCGTCGTCTCCGACGTCGGGGCACACAAGGTGTGGGTCGCGCGGCTGTACCAGGCCTACGAGCCGAACACGGTCATCATCTCGAACGGGTTCGCCTCGATGGGGATCGCCCTCCCCGGGGCGATCGCGGCGAAGCTCGTACATCCGGACCGCAGCGTCGTCGCGCTGTGCGGGGACGGCGGGTTCCTCATGAACAGCCAGGAGCTCGAGACCGCGAAGCGGATCGGAGCGAACGTCTGCGTCGTGATCTGGCGCGACGACGGCTACGGGCTCATCGACTGGAAGCAGCGCAACGAGTTCGGGCGGCCGTTCGGCGTCGAGTTCGGCAACCCGGATCTCGTCGCGTACGCCCGCAGCTTCGGGATCGCCGGATACCGGGTCGGCTCGGCCGGCGACCTGCTGCCGACCCTGCGCCGCGCGCTCGGCGAGGAGGGCCCGTCGCTCGTCGAGGTGCCGATCGACTACCGCGAGAACCTGCGGCTGACGGAGCGGCTCGGAGCGCTCGCGGCGACGAGCTGACGCGGCGGGGTGACGCCGGCCACGCCGGCCTACGGTCCTGGAGTTGCTGCCGGCGCCGCGCTCAATCCGAACGCTGCGATCGCGAGGAGGACGAGCGCGAAGACCGCGAGGAGGACGATGAGCGTCGAGGTCGTGCTGCGGCGGCCGCCGCGGCGGGTTTTCTTCGGGCCTGGTGCCCGATTCGCCCGTCGACTGGCCCGGTTCGTCATGCCCTGAGCCCCGACCTGATCACGTTCGTACGCTAGCGCGACCGTCGCTGACGCGGGCGGCGGTCGAAGGCGGCCGGAAGCGGTGCATCGCGGCACCGAAGCCGTCGATCGCTCTTGCGGACGACGGCCCGCCACGCCACGATGACGAGGATGGACAGGACGCTCCGCAGCCGCAGGGTCGTTGCGTCGGGGGCGGCGATCGTCGCCGCGATCGCGCTCGCACTCCCGGTCGTCGCCGCGAGCCCGAGTCCCGCCTCGCCCGGACGGCCGTCCGCGTCATCGAAGCCCCACGGCGCCGCGAAACCTGACAGGAGCCACGCACCCTCGGTATCGACGACCGTCCACGGGACCATCGCGCGCGGCGGGGACACGTCCGGCCATCCGACCTTCACGTTGACCTCGGGCGGCTCGACCTACGATCTCTCGATCGGGCCGTGGTGGTTCTGGGGCAACGATCACCCGCTGAGCCCATACGTCGGCAAGGACGTCACGGTCGTCGGCGAGCGCGAAGGCGATTCCACCGAGATCGACGTCGAGACGGTCGACGGGAAGGTCCTCCGTGCCCCCGGGAAGCCACCATGGGCCGGCGGGCCGAAGGTCGTCGGCGCTGTGCACCCGGGCTACAAGGCATGGAAGGCAGCCAGGGACGACGCGAAGAATCGTGGGAACGGCGCGCGGCCGAGCAGCTCGCCCGGGCCTCAGGGCTGACGAATCGTCCGCCGGGCGCGACGCGCCGCGGGACAAACGCAAGACAAGCCGCTGTCGCGGTGACGTCCGCGCAGCCACGACGCGGATACCGTCGTCCGCGATCACCGCTCGCCGGGGGAGGGGAGTTGTGTGCGCGAGGCTGAATCTTCGCCGTTCGTCGAGTGGGTCCGGGTCCGGTTGGCCGTTCGCCGGATCTCGATCCGCCAGCTCGCCGCGCGTGCCGGCGTCGACGCCTCGACCGTGTCCCGAATGCTGGCCGGCGAGCGCG
>DASSHA010000184.1:0-35385 GCA_035693145.1 Candidatus Limnocylindrales bacterium | reverse complement strand
TTGTCGTGCCGCAGCACCTCGAGCCCGAACCGGACGACCCCGTACCAGACGAAGAAGATGCCGAGCAGGTCGCCCGGCCTGAGGCGCGTCGACAGGCGGCGCCCGATCCAGAGCAGCGCGACCAGTCCGATCAGGCCGCTGATCGATTCGTACAGGAAGAGCGGCTGGAATGCGGTCGTGGAGAACGGATACGTCGTGCACGGAAAGTCGGCGATCCGATGCTCGCACTCGATCGCGATGCCCCACGGCAGGTTCGTCGGCGGTCCGTACAGCTCCTGGTTCGCGAAGTTCCCCCAACGGGCGACGAGCTGCATCGCGAAGAGGCCGGGCGCGACGATGTCCGCCCACGTCCAGAACGGCACGCGCCGATAGCGCGCGTACAGGACGGCCGCGATCGTGCCGGTGATGAGCCCGCCGTAGACGCCCAGGCCCGTATAGGGCGGCAGGACGATCTTGAGCGGGTCGGAGCGGTAGAGCTGCCACTGGTCGATGACGTGGTAGAGCCGACCGCCGACGAGGGCCGCAATCGCGACGATGATGATTCCGCTCGAGAGGACGTCGAGCGACTGGCCCTTCCGCTCGGCTTCGCGGCTCATGACGAAGTACGCGAGGAGGAGCCCGAGGGCGTAGGCGACGCCGTACCAGTACACGGGAACCGGCCCGATCTGGACGGCGATCGGGTCCGGCGTGACGTCGATCACTGGCCCGCAGTGTACGCGCGCGGACCTATACTCCGGCGCCGATGACCGCCGAGACCGACGCGTGACCGCCGAGTTCAACTGGTGGCTCCTGCTCGTCGGGCTCGTCCTGGGGGCCGGTCTCACCTGGCTCGTGCTGGCAGATCTGGGGCCCGTCTCGGACGATCCGACCGCCGAGGAGACGGAAGCCCAGCTGGAGGCCGACTGGATCGCCGCCCGGTTCGCGGAGCGCGGCGAGCTCGCCGACCCTCGCGCGATCGCGGAGACCCTCGAGCTCGACCGGCTGTACCGGGGCCCCGACCCTCGGCTCGCGCCGTCGCGACCGCGCGCGCCGCGGTCACCGGCCCGAGGCGACCCGGATACGAGCGACACTTCCGACGCGCGCGAAATCGAGCGCGAGGCCGAGTCCGACCGGACAGGCGTCTAGGCTCGGGGCGGCGGCACCCGGCCGACGTGGAGCGCCACGGATCGCAGGCCGAGCCAGCGGAACGCGACGTCGGTGAGTCCGGCCCGACGCATCGTCTCGGCCAGGACGTCCGCTTCCGGGAACCGCTCCAGCGACGTCGGCAGGTAGTGGTACGCGTCGCCGGCCCCGAAGATCCGTCCGGCCAACGGCGCGAGGCGCTTGAACGAGGCGAGGAACAGCCGCCCCCACCAGCGTGGACGCGGCTGCGTCAGCTCCAGGCAGACGACTCGACCGTTGGGCCGAACGACCCGGGCAAGCTCACGAAAGCCCGCCTCGTAGTCGGCGAGGTTGCGGAGGCCGAAGGCGATCGTGGCCGCGTCGAACGCGCCGTCGGGGAGCGGCAGCGCGAGCGCGTCGGCTACGCCGAACTCGAGCTGGACGACGTCGCGATGCTCGCGCTGCGCCTCGGCGATCATGCGCTCCGAGAGGTCGACGGCGACGACGCGACCGAAGGGCCCGACAGCGTCGGCGAGGAGCGCCGAGAGCTTGCCCGTGCCGCACGCAACGTCGATGACGAAGCCACCGCGCGCGACCCCTGCCGCCCGGACGGCCGCCCGGCGCCAGCGGTCGTCCTGGCCGGCGGTCATGAGCGTGTTGAGCCGGTCGTAGACGGGCGCGATCGAGTCGAACATCGCGGTCACGTCGGCCGGCGCCACCGTGTTGCCGGCTCCTGATGCGCGCTCGGGTCGGCCCGGCCTCGTCTCTCGAACGTTTCGCGCACGGCGCCACGGCCCACGCCGTCGGCGGCGGGCGGTGTGCGCCTCGTCTCGCGGCCGGTCGGTCACGGGCCCCCGTACTGACCGGTGAGCACCGGCTCGCCCTCGCCAGACGCGCCGGATCTGGCGAGGCTGATCCCGAACCTGGCGCCGGCGGGGACGGATGCGACGGCGTCCGCGGCACCCTCCCAGGCGGAGATGTCTCCGACCTGGTACATCCGGCCGAGCTGCTCGCGCCGTCCGTTCGAGTCGATCCAGCAGCGATACTCCTCGCCTTCCGGCGGCGCCTGGAGCCCGGTCGAAACCACGACGATCTCCCGTGCCGAGGACGAGAAGCTCAACACCCCGCTGGCGTCACCCGGCGCCCCGCCGGCCGCGGCGAGCGTGATCTGATGCGTGTCGGGCCGCGCCTGGAGGGCGACTGTCGCCGTCGTCAGATGCGCCAGGGCGGCTGCCGAATCCCGGTCCTCGCGGGCGGCGTCGGCCATCGGGCGGCCGACGAGCAACCAGCTGAGGCCGACGGCGACCACGACCGCCGCGGCGAGCGAGCCCAGCCATGCCAGCGTCCCGGGACCCGAAGAGGACCGCGGCCCGCCACCGGCACTCTCCGGCGCCGCGGGACGCATCGGCATCGCGAACCTTCCGATCGACATCGGCTTGCCCGGGGAAGCGACGACCGCGCCGCCGGCGGCGACCGCGCCACCCGCCGTGACCGCGCCACCCGCCGTGACCGCGCCATGGCGCGGCCGGCCTTCGGCGGCGATCCGCGCGAGCGTCCGAGCCCGGAGATCGGGCGACGGCAGCTGCGGGATCGTCGAGCGCAGCAGTCCGGAGGCGCGATGGAGCCGGGCGTACTCCTCGCGGCACGAATCGCATCCGGTGAGGTGTCCGGCAAGCGCGGCCGACCGCTCGGCGTCCCCCGCCGAGAGGCGGTCGAGCCCGCCGGGTTCGGCCGCCCCGATCTCGAGCAGCTCGCGCGCTTCCTCGTGCGTCACCGCGGATCTCCGGCCGGAACCGGGACGGCCTCGAGCGCAGCGGCCGGTCCCAGGCTGTCGCCGAGCACCTCGCGCAACCGCGCGAGCGCCCGACGGGTCCTCGTCTTCACCGTTCCTAGCGGCCAGCCGAGACGGTCCGCGATCTCGGCCTGTGTCAGCTCCTCCTGGTAGGCGAGGAGGATGACGAGGCGTTCGACGTCGGGCATCAGCGCGATCGCATCCCGCAGGGTCGCCCGGACTTCGCGCACGTCCGCGGCCGCCTCGGGACCCGGACCCGCCCCGCCTTCCCCGACGAGGCCTCCGCCGACCACGAGCCGGTCGAACACGTCCGAGTCGAGCTGATCGTCGCCCGCGGTCGCGGCGAACGAGACCAGGCTCGGCCGCCGACCGGCGGCCCGCAGCCTGTCGACCGTCCGGTTCCGGGCGATCGCGCGCAACCAGGCGTTGAGCGACGCCGTCCCCGGATCGAACAGCTCGGCACGGTTCCACAGCGCGAGAAACGTTTCCTGCACCACCTCTTCGGCGACTCCGCGATCTCCTGACAGGCGAACCGCAGCCGCAAAGATGCCATCCGCGTAGCGGTCGTAGAGCGTCGCCAGCGCATCCTGCGATCCGCCGGCCACCGCGCTGACGAGGTCGGCGTCGGAGTTCGACGGGTGCCGGTCGTCCACGTTCCCTACGTCCCGAGCTAGCGCGCGGTTTGCACGTCAGTCGCCGACCACGCGGCGGACGATACGCGTCGGGCGCCGGAGCGTCCGAGCGCGCCCACCGGAAGGTGCGCCTCGAGGCAGACGACGCCGTCCGGACCGACGATCGCGTCGTGTTCCGTCCCCGCGGGCAGCTCCAGCCGGTCGCCGGCCGAAAGCTGCACGGTCTCGCCCTCGACTCCGAAGGCGATCGACCCGCGCTCCACCACGATCACCTTGTCGTACTCGTGGCGGTGGCTCGCGTAGCGGTCGCCGGGTCCGTTCGACCAGAGCGCCGGATCCAGGCCCTCCTCGCGGAGCCGCTTCGCGGCAGCCGATTCAGCCACCGTTCGCGTCCGGCTTCGCCGCGCCCGTCACGCGAGGATCCGCCCCGGGCGACGCATGGCCATCGTCGCGCGGCCGCGGCTGCTGCCACGTCGAGGGTTCGTCGCTGCTCCGCTCGCCCGGTGTCCGCCCGGCGATCGATCCGGCCGCGGCCCGCCAGGCGCGCTCGGCCTCCTCGGCATCCTCGCCGAACGCGGCAGCGAGGACGAGGATGAGGACGAGCGCCGAGGCACCGAGCGCAAGGGCGACGAACGCCACGAAGTGGAGCCACAGCGCGAGGTAGCCCGCGAAGATCGTCCCGACCGCGAGCCCGAGCGCGATCGTCCGGGGCGATGCCATCAGCCCGTCGCGACCCCGATCGCCGAACCGACGAAGTACGTCACGGTCGCGGCGGCTGCCCCGATGGCGACCTGTCGGAGGCCGGCGAAGAACGCGGACCGGCCGGTCAGCAGGCTGACGCCGACGCCGACGGCGAACATCGCCGCGAGGCTGATCGCGATGCTCACGACGAAGATCGCGCTGCCGCCACCGACGAGGTACGGAGCGACCGGCACGGCCGCACCGACGCCGAACGCCACGAACGAGCCGCCTGCCGCGCTCCACGGATTCCCGAGCTCGTCGGGATCGAGGCCGAGCTCCTCGCGGATCAGCGTGTCCAGCGCCGCCTCAGGGTCCTGGAACAGGCGATGCGCGACCCGCCGCGCCTCGTCCGCGGTGAAGCCCTTCGCCCGATAGATCGAGGCGAGCTCACCCTCCTCCTCCTCGGGCATCATCCGCAGCTCCTCGCGCTCGAGCTCGATCTGGCGCTCGAAGAGCTCGCGCTGTGACTGCATCGAGATGTACTCGCCGGCCGCCATCGAGAACGACCCGGCGAGGAGGCCCGCGATGCCGCTCAGCAGGATGAGCCGCGGATCGCTCGACGCGCCGGCGACGCCCATGACGAGGGAGGTGTTGCTGACGAGCCCGTCGCTGATCCCGAAGATCGCCGCCCGGAGCGTCCCCGATTGTCCGGCGCGGTGCCAGCGTTCGCGTCTCGTGATGTCCCGCGGTCGCTCCGCGACCACGCCGTGGTCTCCGGCTCCGTCCGTCGGCGCCGTCGCGATCGCCTCGTCGGCGTCCAACCGGCGCCAGATCTCGGCGTGCTCCCGCTCGTCGGCCGCGATCGCCGCAAGCTCGGGCGATTCCCCCTGGCCGTCGTACGTCGCCTCCTCGTCGCCCTCGAGCGCGCGAACCAGGTCGGCGACCGCCCGGGTGCCGAACAGACGGGCGAGCGCGAGGATCGCGCGGATCCGCAGCCGAGGCGCATCGGGTTCCGGTACGTCGACGCCCTCTGCGCGAAGCTTGGTCGCCCAGATCTCCGCGTGCCGGCGTTCGTTGCCGGCGATCGTGCGGAACGCAGACGCACGGCGCTCGTCTCGCTCCAGACTCGACAGCCGGTCGTACAGGACGATCGCATCGCGCTCGAGCTTGAGGTTCTCGAGGCTGCGCTCGGTGTCGGTCGACGCCATCATCGCCATCGTACCGGGCCGACATGGCGTGGTCGCGTGGGGCACACTGGCCGGCGATGGCGGCCTCCCCGGACCTCGTCGTCGTCGGTGCCGGCACGATGGGCGCGTGGGCGGCGCGACTCGCACAGCGCGGCGGCCGCGGGACGACGCTCGTCGACGCGTACGGCGCCGGCCACGCCCGCGCCTCGTCGGGCGGCGAGACGCGCATCCTCCGCTCGTCGCACGGCCCGGACGAGCTCTACACGCGCTGGGCGCGGGCCGCGCGTGAGGCCTGGATCGGGCTCGGCGAGGAGATCGCCGAGCCGGTCTTCGTCGAAGCCGGCTGCCTGTGGTTCGGGCGGCGAGGGGACGGCTTCGAGACGGAGTCCGCCATGACGCTCGAGCGGCTGTCGATCCCGGTCGAGCGGCTCTCCCCGATGGCGGTCCGCGAGCGCTGGCCGCACGTCAAGATCGGCGACGACGAGCTCGCCGTGTTCGAGCCCGAGGCCGGGTTCGTGTTCGCCCGGCGGGCGGTCGCGGCGGTCGCTGGCTCGGTCGTCGCTTCGGGCGGGCGTTTCGAGCTCGGGGCGGTTCGGCCCGGTCGGTCGAAGGGCGGCCGGCTCCAGGACGTCGTTTCGGCCGACGGGGCACGCCTCGGCGCCGCCCAGTTCGTGTTCGCCTGTGGCCCATGGCTCCCCCGACTCTTCCCGGACCTGCTGGGCGACGTCATCCGGGTCACCAAGCAGGACGTCTTCTTCGTCGGTCCACGCGGCGGGGACGGGCGGTTCGCGGCCGAATGGACGCCGGCCTGGGTCGACTACGACGCCGCCTTCTACGGGATCCCGGCCGCTGACGGCCGCGGCTTCAAGCTCGCGCCCGACCGGCCCGGTCCGATCTTCGACCCGACCGCCGGCGACCGGATGGTCGACCCCGAATCCGCGCGCCTCGCCCGGGGCTATCTCGCGCGCCGGTTTCCGGACCTCGCCGCGCAGCCGTTCGTCGAGACGCGCGTCTGCCAGTACGAGTCGACGCCGGATACGCACTTCCTCATCGACCGCCACCCCGACTGGTCGAACGTCTGGCTCGTCGGCGGCGGATCCGGTCACGGCTTCAAGCACGGCCCGGCGATCGGCGCCGCGGTGCTGCGGCGGCTCGACGGCGAGCCGATCGAGGCGGAGGAGGAGCGATTCCTGCTGGCTCGGCGGCGGTCGGCGGAGGCGGGCGTTCGAACCGCCGGCGACACGATGGCGCGCGACTGGCAGGGCTACTAGTCGGGAGGCGGCCGCTTTGCGAGCGCCGCCGTATTCGTGGGGCGAATGAGTGCGACCGATCCCGACGCGTTTCATTCGTTCCGCAGATGAAACGCGTCCGGCTTGGGCCCTGCCGTCCGCCAGCGACGTGTTCGAGTCATCGGACGGATCGATCTCGCGTCACCGGCGCCGATTCGGTCGCGTTCATTCATGGGGTGAATGGCGCGGCGAGCGGCGGCGAGCGGCGGCCGAGAGGCGGCGCGGTACCTAGACCGGCGCTCCGGTGAAGTCCTTGGCCCGGCGTCGGGTCCGGAACGGCTCGAGGATCGGCACGTCGGGGAAGTGCGCGGCCTCGTCCGCCGTCGGCTGGATCCAGTCGGCACGCTGGCGGTTGACGACGAGTGCCGGCAGGTCGACCGCCCGAACCTCCCCGCCTTCCACGTAGGCGAGCGTCGCGTTCGTCAGCGGCATCATCGGGCCGCGCTGGAGGACGGACCGGACCGGGTCCTTGCCCGGCGGCAGGTGGAGCTGGCCCAGCACCGTGTACGGGCCGAGTCCCAGCTGCATCCGCACCTGCTCGGTCTTGATCCGGCGATCCCGGATGCCGCGGGGACCGCTCGCGACGACCGCGAGGAGCTCCTCGCGATCGATCCGCAGCTCGGGAAGCGCCACCTCGTGGCCGTCCTCCAGGCTGATCAGCGTGACGTCGAAAAGGCGGAAGCGGCCCTGCGCGTTGAGCATGTCGGACAGCCGCTCGTCGATGAGCGTGAGCCGCGCGACGATCCGGCAATCGGCCGCAAACCCGAGGAACTCCAACCCCCGCATGCCGGCGACCGTAGGGCGCCGAACGGACGTCTGCCATGGGAGGTTCGTACCGGCGCGCCGGCGCACCACGCGGTGGCGGCGGTCGTCCCCCGTCACGGCTCGCGTCCTGGATGGAGGGCCGGACCGGCCAACTCGTGCCGAATATCGCCGAGGACGATCAGTGGCACGCTACGACGTCGGAACCGGCCGGAAAAGGGTGTCCAGTCAGCCCGGGACGGCTGACAGCGGCACGCGACGGCGCGTGGTGACCGGGTTGCGGGCGGGATTCGGTGCCGGCGATCGAGGGGGACGCTATTCGGTGCGGACCCGCCCGCCATCCGACCAGCGATCGTCGGGAACGATATTCGGTGCGGCGCGCCTATTCGTTGACGGGCAGCGGCCCCTCGGGGACCTCGATGACGACGCGGCCGTCAACGACGTCGACCGGGTACATCGCGAGCGGTAGCTCGGCGGGTGGATCGAGCGCCTCACCGGTCTCGAGGTCGAACCGGGACAGGTGGAGCGCACAGGTGAGCGACGGGCCGGTCAGGAAGCCCTTGTCCAGCTCGAAGTACTCGTGGCTGCAGATCCCCTGGTAGGCGCCCAGGATCCCGGCCTGGTGGATGACGATCACCGGGTCCGTGCCGTCGACCCAGGCCATCTTCATCGTCCCCTCGGGCACCTCGTCGAGCGCCATGAGATCGATCCTGCGAACGCCGGTCGCGGATTCGGCCGGCTCGGTCATCACGAGCGTCGTCAGGCGGCGGCCGTCGACTCGGCGCCGCCGGACCACTTCTCGGCCAGGAGATCGCGGACGCGGTCCTGGACGTCGGGCAGCGGGATCCGCGCGACGACGGGCTCGAGGAAGCCGAGCACGATGAACTTTCGCGCCTCGTCGTCCGGGATGCCGCGGCTCTCGAGGTAGAAGATCTGCGTCTCGTCGATCGGGCCAACCGATGACGAGTGAGCGGCTCGCCTGCAGTCGGGCTGGTCGATCTCGAGCGACGGGATCGCGACGGCACGGGCCTTCTTCGACAGGTTCATCCCGAACTCGCCGAGGAAGCTGTCGGTCCCGACCGCGCTGCGATCGATCGTGATCAGGCCCTTCATGAACGCGCGAGAATCGTCGCGCAGCGCCCCCTTGGCCAGGAGGTAGCCGGTCGTGTCGCGACCGAGGTGCCAGGTGTACGAGGTCAGATCGAAGAGCTGACCGGCGCTCCCGAAGACGATCTCGGCCTGGTCGACCGACGAGCGGTTGCCCTCGAGGCGGTTGTCGATCCGCGAGCGGACGAGCCGGCCGCCGAGCTGCGCGAGCGCCCAGCGGAGGCTCGAGCCTTCTCCGACGACGGCAGCACGATGGGCGAACGCGACCTGGTTCGAACCGAACGTCTGGAGCGACGCGATCTTCACGTCGGCATCGCGCCCGATCGACAGCTCGGTCGTCCCGGCGAAGAGGGCCTGGGCCGCGCCGGCCGCCTCGCCTTCGGCGCCGGACGGACGCTGCTCCTCCACGAGCGACAGCTCCGCGCCGTCGCCGACACGGATGAGCGTGCGCGTCACGAGCGCGTTGCCGGGCCGGCCGGCAGCCCAGCGGACCAGGACCGGCCGGCGGAGCCGCACCCCGTCGGGGACGACGAGATGGACGCCCTGGCTCCAGAAGCCGCGGGCCAGCTGCGCGAGCCGATCGCCGGTCGGGAGCGTCGCGCCGCCTTCGAGGACCCGACGGGCGGCCGCGGCGTCACGCGCCACGAGCGAGCCGAGCGTCTCGAGCGTGACGCCAGCGTCACGCGCCTCGGGCGAGAGCGCCAACGCCGCAACGCCGTCCTCGCGCAGCTCGATGAGCCCGTCGACCTCGTCGGGGAGCACCGAACCGTCCACGGGTGCGACGCTCGTGCGGACGTACGGGCGAGCCGAGAAGAGGTCCGCCGAGCGGAGGTCGAGGTAGGGCGTGTAGAGCTGGTTGCCTTCGGTCGGCAGGCGGTCGAACGCCTCGGATGCGGCGATGCGCTCGGCGCGCAGCCAGTCGGGCTCGTCGCGATCCACGCCAAGCGCCGCCGCGAGGTCGCGGTCGGCAAACGTGAATGGCAGCTGGCCCGGGCTTCGTCGCGGCGCCGCCTGGCGGGGTGCTCGAGTGGCCGGCGCCGTCACCCGAGCGAGCCCTCCATCTCGAGCTTGACCAGCCGGTTGAACTCGATCGCGTACTCCATCGGGAGCTCCTTCGTGAAGACCTCGAGGAAGCCCTGGACGATGAGGTTCTGCGCCTCGTTCTCGGTCAGGCCGCGACTCATGAGGTAGAAGACCTGGTCGGCGCTGATCTTCCCGACGGTGGCCTCGTGGGTCATCGTCGTGTCGTCCTCCTGGACGTCGATGTACGGGTACGTGTCGCTGCGGCTGTGGTCGTCGAGCATCAGCGCGTCGCACCGGACGCTCGCGGTGACGCCGGTCGCGCCCGGCGCGACCTTGACCTGGCCGCGGTACGTGGCCCGTCCGCCGTCCTTGCTGACGGACTTGCTGACGATCCGACTCTTCGTGTTCGGGGCGAGGTGGATCGCCTTCGCGCCGGTGTCCTGGTGCTGCCCGGCGCCGGCGACCGCGACCGAGATGATGTCCGCCGTCGCGTTCTCACCACGAAGGTAGATCGACGGGAACTTCACCGTCTTGCGCGAGCCCGTGTTCGCGTCGATCCACTCGACGGTCGAGTTCTCGTACGCGTGGGCGCGCTTCGTGACGAGGTTGTAGACGTCGTTCGACCAGTTCTGGATCGTCGTGTACCGGACCTTCGAGCCGGGCAACGCGATGACCTCGACGACCGCGGCGTGGAGCGAGTCCGTAGCGTAGATCGGGGCCGTGCAGCCCTCGATGTAGTGGACCTTCGCGCCCTCGTCGACGACGATCAGCGTCCGCTCGAACTGGCCCGTGTTCTCGCCGTTGATCCGGAAGTACGCCTGGAGAGGGAGCGGGACCTCGACGCCCTTCGGAACGTAGACGAAGGAGCCGCCGGACCAGACGGCAGAGTTCAGCGCCGAGAACTTGTTGTCCTCCGCCGGCACGACGGTGCCGAAGTACTTGCGGAAGATCTCCGGGTACTCCTTGAGGCCCTGATCCGTGCCCATGAACACAACGCCGAGCTTGGAGAGCTCCTCGCGGACGGAGTGGTAGACCACCTCGGAGTCGTACTGGGCGCCGACGCCGGCGAGAAACTTCCGCTCCGCCTCGGGGATTCCGAGCCGCTCGAACGTCGCCTTGATCTGGTCCGGGACGTCGTCCCAGGACTTCTCCTCGCGCTCGGACGGCTTCCGGTAGTAGACGATCTTGTCGAAGTCGATCCGGTCGAGCCCGTCCGTCCACGCGGGCATCGGGCGCTGGACGAAGTGGTCGTACGCGCGGAGGCGGTACTCGCGCATCCAGTCGGGCTCGTCCTTGAACCGCGAGATCTCCTCGACGGTCGCGCGGGTCAGACCGCGCTTCGTCTCCCGGAGGTAGACGATGTCGTCGTGAAAGCCGTATTCCTCTCGGCGGTCGGTGACGAGCTCACGGGTTGCGGTCATGCGGTCTCCGGTCTGGCGTCTCGGGGACGCCCGGTCCGAGCGGCGCCGGCGGCGCCACGGGGCGTGTGCTAATTCCGACTGAAATTATCGGGATTGACGGCGCCAGCGTCAACGGCGGGCCCGACTCGCAGCAACCCGGCCCATCCGGACCTCGCAGCCCAGTCGCTACTCTCGCCCGGTGATCTCCTCGTCGAGCGCCGCGGGGCGCCATTCGACACGACTCGCGGCCTCGATGGCCGTGGGGACGGCGATCCTCGTCGTCGAGCTCATTGCCGGGCTCGTGAGCAACTCGCTCGCGCTGCTCGCCGACGCGGCGCACCTGTTCGCCGACGTCTCGGGCATCGGGCTGTCGCTCGTCGCGGTCTGGCTCGCGGCCCGACCGCGGACCGTACGGCGAAGCTTCGGCCTGTACCGGCTCGAGATCGTCGCCGCGGCAGCCAACGCGATCCTCCTGCTCGCGCTGACAATCGTCCTCGTCCTCGAGGCCGTCGACCGATTCCTCGCGCCGCCGGCGGTCGAACCGTCGATCGTCATCGTCGTCGCGATCGTCGCGCTCGGTGCGAACCTCGTCTCGCTCAGGCTGCTGGCGCCCGGCCGACACGAGAGCCTGACGATCCGTGGCGCCTACCTCGAGGCCGCTGGCGATCTGCTGGGGGCGACGGCCGTCCTCGTCTCGGGACTCCTCGTCCTCGGGTTCGGCTGGCGACAGGCCGACGCCGTCGCCTCGGTCGTCGTCGCCGCGCTCATCGTCCCGCGCACCGTCGCGCTCCTTCGCGACAGCATCGACGTGCTGCTCGAGGCGACCCCGAAGGGAATCGACCTCGAGCAGGTGCGCGGCCACATCCTCGCGGCCCGCGGCGTCGCCGACGTCCACGACCTCCACGCTTGGACGATCACCAGCGGCATGAACGTCGTCTCGGCCCACGTCGTCCTCGCCCCCGACGGACAGCCGGGGGATGTCCTCGACGAGCTGGGCCGCTGCCTCGCTGACGACTTCGACGTCAACCACTCGACGTTCCAGCTCGAGACCCCCGATCACGTGCGCTGGGAGGCGCGCTCCGCGCAGCCGCAGCACTGAGCGCGGTGCAGGAACGGTCGTCGCGACCCTCCGGGCGTTGCCTCGGGAGCCATGCCGGCGAGTCCGATCGGTCGGCGCGTGCCCTGCGGTGCAATCGTGGAGCACTCACAGACGGCCAGAGCGCTCCTTCGTTGCGCACGATGCATCGGCGCGGCGGCGCGGCGGCGCGGCGTCGGAGTCATAGCCGTGTAGGCAACGCCGGGGCGTGCGACGACGAGCCAGGCGGCATCCCTCGCATCTTGTTGAGACCGAGTATCATCCGACGCACGATGAACACGACCCGTACATGACGAACGCCGTTGATCGGCTGAACCAGGCAGGCACGCGGCTGACCGAGCCGCGCCGCCGACTGGCGCGACTCGTCGATCGCCAGCCGGGACCCTTCACGGCGGCCGACCTCCTCTCGACAGTCGAACAGGAGTCCCGCCCGATCGGAAGGGCTACCGTCTTCCGGACGCTCGCGCTGCTCGAAGCGGAGGGCGTCGTGGAGCGGATCGACCTGCCGAACGGCGACCACGCCTACGTCGCGTGCGCCGGCGGCCGTCACCATCACCATGCCGTGTGCGTGGAGTGCGGACGCGTCACCGACCTGCCGGACCTCGACGTCGGGCTGGACGTCGCCGAGCTGTCGAGGCGGTCGGGATACGAGATCCAGGCGCACCGGATCGAGCTGTTCGGGCGCTGCGCGGACTGCCGGCGGTGACCGTCCGGGGCGGCCGCGACGTCGTGCCGCGCGCCAGGACCGGCGCCATCGTCGTCGTCGCGCTCCTCGTCGGCACAGCAGCCTGCTCGCCCGGCCCTTCCCGCTCCCCAGGGTCCGCACTGACGGTCGTGACGACGACGACGGTCTTCGCCGACATGGTCCGCCAGGTGGCGGGCGACGCCGTCACGGTGGAGAGCCTCGTGCCCGCGAACGGCGACGTCCACACGTTCTCGCCGAGCCCGTCGGCAGCGCGGCTGCTGAGCCAGGCCGGGCTCGTCGTCATGAACGGCCTGGGGCTCGACGACTGGCTCGAGTCGACGGTCTCGGATATCGGGACCGCTGCGTCGGTCCTCAAGCTCGGCGCCGACCTGCCCGCGGAGGACTACATCGCCGGCGATGCCGGCGCGCCCGTCAACCCGCACCTCTGGCTCGACGTCACGCTCGCCGCGACGTACGCGAACCGCATCGTCGACGCGCTGGCTCGCGTCGACCCCGACCGTGCGACGGCCTATCGGGCGAACGGCCAGGCCTACGTGGCGCGCCTGCGGACGCTCGACGGGTGGGTTCGGGACCAGGTCGCGACGATCCCGGAGGCGAATCGACGGTTCGTCTCGTTCCACGACGCGTTCCCCTACTTCGCACGCCGATACGGGCTGCAGATCGTCGGCGTCGCCGTCCAGGCACCGGGCCAGGACCCGAGCGCCGCGGAGACGGCCCAGCTCGTGGACGCGATCCGCCGGGCCGGCGTCAAGGCGATCTTCTCCGAGGCCCAGTTCCCTCCGCGGCTGGTCGATCAGCTGGCGGCCGAGACCGGCGCGTCGGTCGTCGCGAACCTGTACGACGATTCGCTGGGCGACCCACCGGTGACGACGTACGAAGCCCTCATCCGCTGGGACGTGACCCAGGTCGTCGAGGCCCTCTCGTGAGCCACACGCCGACGATCGAGCCGCTCGCGCAGCCCGTTCGCGCCGGCGGCGTGCCGGCCGTCGAGCTCGAGCACGTCGTGACCGGCTATGGCGGTCGGGCCGTCCTCGACGACGTGAGCCTCATCGTCGAACCGGGAGCGCTCGTGGCGATCGTCGGGCCGAATGGCGGCGGCAAGAGCACGCTGCTCAAGCTCATTGCCGGCCTGCTCGACCCGTGGACGGGCGCCGTCCGCGTCTTCGGCCAGCGACCGGGCGAGGCGCGTCGCCGAATCGCGTACGTGACGCAGGCGGAGCTCGTCGACTGGTCGTTCCCGGTCAGCGTCTGGGACGTCGCGATGATGGGTCGGACGACGCGGATCGGACCGCTGCGGACGGCCGGGACCGCCGACCGAGCGGCCGTTCAGGCGGCGCTCGAGCGCGTCGGCATGATGGACCGCGCCGCCACGGCGATCGGCGCGCTCTCGGGCGGCCAGCGCCGGCGTGCGTTCCTCGCTCGTGCGCTCGCCGCGGAGCCCGACCTCTACCTGCTCGACGAGCCCGTGACCGGGGTCGACGTGCCGACGCAGGAGGCGCTCATCGAGGTCCTGGCGACCGAGGCCGCAAACGGTCGGACGGTGATCTCGACGACACACGACCTCGCCGCCGCACAGGTCCACTTTCCGGAGGTCGTCGCGCTCAACCGGCGGATCGTCGCCGCAGGCCCGCCGTCCGACGTGCTGCGGCCCGACGTCCTCGCCGAGGCATATGGCGGCCATCTCATCTCCCTGCCCGGAGGCGCGACCGTCCTGGACGATGCGCACCACCACGACAGCGCGCCGCCCGGCGAGGTCCACCACCACGAGAACGGGCCCGAACGAGCATGAGCTACCTGCTCGAGCCGCTCGTCTACGGCTTCTTCGAGCGCGCCCTGGTCGCATCGGTGCTGGTGGGGCTGGTGTGCGCGGTCGTCGGAGTGTTCGTGGTGCTGCGCGGCCTGGCCTTCCTCGGCGACGCGCTGAGTCACGCCGCGTTCCCGGGCGTCGTCATCGCGTACCTCGCGGGGCTGCCGTTCTACCTGGGCGCCGCGGTCGCGGCGGTCGGCACGTCGCTCGCGGTCGGCTGGGTCCAGCGGCGCGGCCCGATCCGCAGCGACACGGCGATCGGCGTCCTGTTCGCCGGGATGTTCGCGGTCGGGGTCTTCCTCTTCAGCCGGATCCCGAACTACGTCGGCGACCTGTTCGGCTTCCTGTTCGGCGACGTGCTCGCAATCGGTGTCGGCGACCTGATCAGCCTGGCGGCTCTTTCTGTCGTCGTCCTCGTCATCGTCGGCGTGCTGCGGAAGGAGCTGCTGTTCGCGACCTTCGACCCGCTCGGCGCGGCCGCAGCCGGGCTGCCGGTCCGACGGCTCGACGATCTCTTTCTCGCGCTCGTCGCCATCGCGATCGTCGTCAGCCTTCAGGCCGTCGGGATCATCCTCGTCGTGGCGATGCTCGTCACGCCGGCGGCTACGGCCCAGCTGCTGACGATCCGCTTCGGGCGCCTCGTCGCGATCGCGGCCGGCATCGGGGTCATCGCACCCGTCGTCGGGCTCTACGTCTCCTACTGGCTCAACGCCGCCAGCGGCGCGACGATCGTGATCGTCGAATCGCTGCTCTTCGCGGCGGCGCTCGGCTTTCGGGCGGTTGCTACGAGGCCGCCTCGCCGGCCGGCCGAACGCTCGACGCGCGCGGACCCCGTGGGCTCTGCTCCACGTTGAACTCGACCTGCTCGCCGCCGTTCAGGCGGTCGAAATCGAGGCTGCCCGCGAGCGCGTCGCGGTGGAAGAAGTAGTCCTTCCCGTCCTCGCCGGTGATGAACCCGAACCCGCGATCTGAAACGAGCTTCTTGATCCGACCGGTCGCCATTCACGATCTCCTTCACGGCAGGGGCGTCGTCGTGCGCCCCTGTCGAAGGCGATCGACCCTGCGAAACGTCGCCGGCGCCGGCCGGCGATCCGGCGCGAGGCTACTCCGGTCGCCGCCTCGCTGCAATCTCGCCGCGCATGCCGCGGCACGAAGCTCAGCCGATCGCGCGCAGGTCGAGCGCGCGCTGCCAATGGAACGACCGTACGGCGACGAGGACGGCGAGTGCCGCGAGCACGAGGATCGCCGCGGCCGCGACCGAGCCGTCGAGGTCGCCAGCCTGAAAGTCGCCGTAGACGACGAGCGGCAGCGTCTGCGTTCGACCCTCGATGTTGCCCGCGAACATGATCGTCGCGCCGAACTCGCCGAGCGCGCGGGCCCAGCTCATGACGAGGCCGGCCGCGAGGGCGGGGGCGGCGATCGGCAGCGTGATCGCGCGGAGGAGGTCACCCTCGCCGGCGCCGTCGACCCGCGCCGCGTCCTCGAGGTCGCGCCCGACCCCTGCGATCCCGAGCCGGGCGGACCGGATGAAGAGCGGCGCCGACACGAACACCTGCGCGACGACGACGGCCGCCGTCGTGAACGGAATCTCGAGGCCGAACGCCTGGAGCGCCGGACCGAGCAGCCCCGCGCGGCCGAGCACGAGCAGCAGGGCCAGCCCCGCAACCGACGGCGGAAGGACGATCGGGAGATCGACGAGCGTCTCGAGCATCGTCGAGGCCCGGCCCGGCGCGCGTCTGGCGAGGAGGATCGCGAGCGGGAGGCCCACGCCGGCCGTGACGACGAGGCTGACAGCGGTCGTCGCGAGGGACAGCATGAGCGCCTCGACGACGGCCGGGCTTGCGAGCGCGACGCCGAGCGATCCGCCGAGGAGCGCTCGCGCGACGAGCGCGACGACCGGCAGCCCGAGCAGGAACGCGACGAGCCAGCCGACCGCCGCGATGCCCGACGCACCCCTGGACGTCACGGCGGTGGCAGGAAGCCCAGCGGCCCCAGGATCGCCTGGCCGTCGGGACCTGCGAGCCAGCCGAGGAAGTGGGCCGCCGGGCCGCGGTTGGGCGACGACAGGACGACCGCACCGGCGTAGGTCGCGCGAACGCTCACGTCGTCGGGGAGCGTGATCGTCCGGACGTTCGCCGTCGCCCGGGCGTCGGTCACGTAGACGATTGCGGCGTCGGCCTCGCCGAGTGCGACCTTCGCCAGCGTCGCGCCGACGTTGTCTTCACGCGACACGACGTTCGCCTCGTAGCGCGCCTCGAAGTCCGCCGGGTAGCCGGGCTCGGAGGCGAGCGCTGCGACGAGCTCGCGCGCGTAGGCAGTGATCGGCACGCCGTCCGCGGCGGCAACGATCTTCAACCCGGGTCTCGCGAGGTCCGCGGGCGTTGCGATGGCGGCGGGGTCCGCCGCCGGGACGACGATGGCCGGCGCGTTCCCTGCGAAGACGACCGGCGCGTCGACGAGGCCGGTCGCCGCAAGCTTCGCCGGGCTCTCGGTATCGGCCGAGAGGAAGACGTCGGCGGGCGCACCCTCGTGGATCTTCGCGGCGAGCGCAGCCGACGAATCCGTCGAGACGGTGAAGCGCACGTCAGGGAACGACCGCCGGTAGGCCGATGCGACCGCGTCGAGCGGGGCCTTGAGCGAGGCCGCGGCGTAGATCGTCAGCGTCCCGGCAGACGGCTCGGCGAGCGTCGCGCCGAAGCGCGGCTGGCAGGCGACGGCAGTCGCGACGACGACAGCGGCCACGGCGGCCCGCACCGCAAAGGCTCGAGCGTTCATCCCGGCACCTCGACGATGACGTTCGTCGCCTTGACGACGCAGACCGCCTCACTACCGACCGCGAGGCCGAGCTCGTCGACCGCCTCGGCCGTCATGAGGCTGACCAGCCGGTGGGGTCCGGCGAGGACCTCGACGACTGCGGCGACGCCGTCGCGCTCGACCCGCGTGACGACGCCGGTGAAGCGGTTTCGCGCCGATTGCGCCACGATCGGGCGGACGGTCTCGGTTCGTCGTCGCTCGGCGAGCAGGCGCGACACCTCCGCCAGCGAGACGAGGCGCTGGCCGCCGACCGATCGGCCCGTCCTCAGGCGCCCGGCCGCCTCCCAGCGCCGGAGCGTCTCGACCGACACCCCGAGCATCTCCGCGGCCAGCCCGACCCGGAGCGCCGGCGCCGCCGCTCGTCGTTCCGCACCCATACCTGCATATCATCGATCAGAGATGGCATGGTGTCTAGATACCTGCGGTCGTCCCTGCTGCTCGCGGAAGCGGACGACCCGTTCGCGGATGATCGCGTAGAAGCGCTCCTCGGGAGCCCCGATGGACGACGCCGTGGAACGACCGGACGACCACGCTCTTGCCTCCGTGAAGTCGTCCGAAGTCTGGGTCGGCGACCGAAGCGGCGAACCTGCGCCTGGCTGCAGCACCCGCTGGACGCGGCTGCAGCACCGGGTGGACGCGGCTGCAGCATTGGGTGGACGCGGCCAGCCAGCTATTCGTCTGGAGAATGAATGCGACCGAATTAGCCCTCCCAGCTCCGACTTCATTCACGCCGTGAATGAAGAGCACGAATCTCGGTCGATACGGCGCCTCTCAGTGCATGAAGGCGCATGAGTCCAGTGGCCTTGCCGGCGTCGCCCATCGCACTCATGCATCGGACGAATGGACCGCCGCCGTCCCGCACGGCCAGGGCAATGGCAGGCGATGGGCATCGAGCCGGCAGCAGTCACCGCGCTCACCGCGTGACGGCGTTCCGCTTGTCACGAAGTTGTAGCCTTCGGCGACTCGGCGGGATGGTCCTTTTCCGCCTCGGCGATCGATCCTCTGCGTGCGTCGCTTGCACGATTTTGTCGAGCAGGCGGCGCGTTTGCTGTCCGGCGATCAGGGCTTTGCGCCGGCCGTCACGAACGGTGGAGGCGCCAGATGCGACCGTCACATCCATGGAGAGCGTAGAGAGCGCGGGCGTCTCGATCATGGGCCGCACGGCGTCGCGTCTCGAGGTCGAGCAGCTGCTCGACGCGCACCCGAACGCCGTCTTCCTGGCAACCGGCGACGGCCGCATCGAGTACGCGAACGGGCGCCTCTCCGAGCTGGTCGGGATGACGGTCACGGCGATCCGTGGCGCCAACGTCGCGGACCTCGTGGTGAACGCCTCCAGGAACGACGCGCGGCTGCGTCGAGCGGACGGTGGCGAGGTCGCGGTCGACCTGTCGTCGACCAGGATCGAAACGGCCGACGGTCCGGTCGACTTCGCCATCGTCGTCGACGCCACCGCCCGGCGCCGCACCGAGGCGCAGGGCGAGCTCATTGCGCAGCTGGCCACCGCAGTCGCAGCCGCGGCGACGGCCGATGAGGTCGGCGCCATCGCCATACCGATCGCGATGCCCGCGATCGGCGCGTACGACGCGGCGCTCGCGCTGGTCGACGAGCGGCACCTCGTGATGTCCGCGGTGGGACGGGGCGTTCCGGGCCTGTCCAGCCGGTTCCGTCGACTGCCGCTCGACGCGGCGTTGCCGGCGACGACGGCGGTTCGTCAGGCGCGGACGATCGCGATCGCCCGCCGCGCGGATCTCCATGCAGCGTTTCCGATCCTTGCCTCGGATCCGCTGACGGCGGCGGCCCACGGCGCGCTCGACGTCCCCCTGCTCCGGGGCGGGGAGCCGCTCGGTGTGCTCGCGTTCAGGTTCGATCGGGACGACGCGTTCGAGGCGTCGGACGTCCGGTTCGCCGAGCTGCTCGCGGGCGTGTGCGCCCAGGCGCTGGAGCGAGCGCGCGCATACCAGGCCGAGCAGGCTGCTCGACGGGCCGCCGAGGATCGCGACGAACGGCTCGCTCTCGCTCTCGGCAGTGTGCAGGCTGGAACATGGGAGGTCGATCTGCGGAGCGGCGAGTTCGCCTGGTCCGATGCCGTCGCGGAGCTGCACGGAACCGATGCCGGCAGCACCCCGCGCGGGCTGCCGGCGTACCTCGCGCTCATCCATCCCGACGATCGGGAGCGCATCGCGGCCGCCTTCGCACGCGCCGTGGAGCAGCGGGCCGAGCCGGGCGATGGCGATCGTTTCGACGAGGAGTTCAGGATCTCGCGCCCGGATGGCGAGGTGCGCTGGACGAACTGGGTCGGGCGAACGTTGGCCGGGTCCGACGGACGGCCGGCGCGGATGATCGGGATCGCCCGCGATGTCAGCAGCCGCCGCGTGGCGCAAGCGGAGCGCGAAGCATTCGTGGCAGGTGAACGGGAGGCCAACCAGCTGCGCGACGCGTTCATCGGCGTCGTGTCTCACGAGCTCCGCACGCCGATCACGACGATCTACGGCGGTGCACGCGTCCTCGCCCGGTCCAGCCTACGCCAGGAGCAACGCGCAGAGGTGCTCGATGGGATCCTCGTCGAATCCGAGCGGCTGCGTCGCCTCGTCGAGGACCTGCTCGTCCTGAGCCGTGCCGAACGACGCCGGCTGGAGGTGGCCGACGATCCGGTCCTGATCGGCCACCTCGTCAACAGGGTCGTCGGCGAGGAGGCCGCGCGATGGCCGGATCGGAGATTCGAGCGCGACGTCCCGGCGAATCTGCCGGCCGCGAGCGGCGAGGAAACGTACGTCGAGCAGGTCATGCGGAACCTGCTGTCGAACGCGGCGAAGTACAGCCCGACGGGCTCGACGATCACCGTCCGGGCGAGCGGCCAGGCCGACGAGCTCCAGGTCGAGGTCAGCGACGAGGGGCCTGGCCTCCACGATGATGAGGTCGATCGCGTGTTCGACCTCTTCTATCGCTCCCCGGTGACCGCCGCGAGGGCTGCCGGAGCAGGGATCGGCCTGTTCGTGACCCGCCGGCTCATCGAGGCGATGCACGGCCGCGTCTGGGTGAGGCCGAACGCCGACAGAGGCTCGACGTTCGGGTTCAGCCTTCCGATCCACGACGAGTGGCGCAACCTCGGCGAACGCTGACCGGTGGCCGACGACCCTGCGCCACGCCCGGATACCGATCGTCCGGTGCCCGCCGCGGCGGCGCTCCTCGCCGAGCTGCTCGGTGCCTTCGCGCCGGCCGGGGTCCCGCGCTGGCCGGGATCGTGGTGGACACGACCACGCTCGTCCACGGTTCGCCGGACGGCGGTCCACAGCAGGAAGACGGGACCGGGAAACGCGACAAGCGGGGCAGCTGACCGCCCGCCGATCGGCGGGCGGCGGATCAGCGGGCGGCTGGGCGCCTAGCCGTGGCGCTCGTCGGACACGTGCGGCAGCGGCGACGGGGTCGTCATCGAGGTGACGTCCGCAGAGAGCTCACGCGCGGCGCTCGGCTGGCCCTCGGTCCCCCATCCGACGGCATCGAGGTCGTCGACGGGCTGGTCGGACGGCAGCGACGCACCCGTGGTCTCGACGAGCACGACCTCGTCGACGGCGGTCGCGCCCGTCAGGTCGTCGGACGTCCAGGCGCCACTGCCGAGCGACGGGTCGAAGGCGTCCAGCTCCGATCCCCGACCGGTCATCGTCGCAATCCGCGTCCGCAGATCCGCCATCCAGTCGCCGACGCGATCGCGGTTCGCGATGAGAAACGCCACGCCGCCCGCGAGTGCCGCACCGAGTGCGACACGAACGGCAATGCCGAGCGGGCCGGGCCCCCGCCGGAGCGCCGGCACGCGGTCCCGGAGCGGCGTCCGGCGAGCGGCATCGACCGCCGCCTCGACGGCTGCATCGCGAGCGTCGGCGGCAGCGGACGCGACCTCGTGGAGGGCCGGGACGCGGCGGGCGAGGTCCACGCCGCCCGGCATCGCGGCGAGGACGTCGGGTCGCTTCGGGAGATCCCCGGCACGGTCGACGACAGCCTCGACCGTCCGCCGGATCGTGTCACCGACACGTCCGAGGTCGACGTCGGGCGCTCCGGGCCGCGGCATCGATTCGATCGCCGCGCGCGGATCCGGCACCTGGATGTCGGGCTTCTTTTCGAGGAATGCGAGGCGGGCCATCGGTCTCCTCCGGCCGCGCATACGGCGGCGTGACAGGCATGGTCGGACTTGGCGAGGTTGGCGCCTCGTCCGTCAGGCCGGCTCGGTTGTGCGCGAGCCTCGTCTTGCAGGCGCGTCGCAAGCGTCGACGGCTCCCTTCGGTGTCCCGCCTAAAGCTGACAGTCGGCGACGCTCGCGACCCCTACGATCCGCGTCGTGCCCATCTCGAACGTCACGCCGGCTCGCCCGGTCACTGCGGCGGCAGCGCGCCGGTTCCTCGTCCTGCGCCATCTCCTCGCGCCGCCTCGGTCGCTCCCCGGCACGCTCGACGGGGTGCGAGCCGCGATCGCGCGTCTCGGGTCGCTGCAGTTCGATCCCCTCGAGATCGCCGGCCGAAACCACGACCTCGTCCTGCTCGCACGCGTCCGCGACTACCGGCGCGAGCTGACCGACGAGCTGCTGTACGGGACGCGCGAGCTGTACGAGGCATACAACAAGGGCCTGTCCCTGCTGCCGACCTCGGAGCTGCCGTGGTATCGCGTCGGCTGGGACCGCGCACGGGCTCGTCACGAGGACGCCGCGTTCGACGAGCACGCGCCGCTGGTCGAGGAGCTCCTCGAGCGCATCCGCCGCGACGGCCCGATGTCGTCTCGCGACGTCGAGCCACGTGCGGCGATCGACTGGTACTGGCGCCCCACGAACCAGGTGCGCGCGATCCTCGAGGCGCTCGCCGAGGCCGGGATCCTGGGGATCGCCCGCCGCGAGGGCAACCGCCGCATCTACGACCTGGCCGAACGGCTCTTCCCGCACGAGCTCCTCGCCGAACGGCACTCCGAGCGCGACCAGCGGCGGCACAAGCTCCTGTCGCGCTACCGCGGCCACGGGCTGCTCGGGCAACGCGGCCAGGCCGAGGTCTGGCTGGGGACGGCCACGAGCGCCACCGAGCGCCTGGGGTTGCAGGCCGAGCTGGTCGAGTCAGGAGCGCTCACGGCCGTCGCCGTCGAGAGCGTCCGCGGCGTCCGTTTCGTCGTCACCGAGGAGCTGTCGATCCTCGAGCAGGCCGAGCGTGAGATCGCGGAGGGCCGTTCGCCGGGCGGCCAGCAACCCGGCGTCGCGCTCATCGCCCCCCTGGACCCGCTCGTGTGGGACCGCGCGCTGCTGCCGCAGCTGTGGGGCTTCGACTACGTCTGGGAGGTCTACGTCCCCGAGCCGAAGCGGCGCTGGGGCTACTACGTCCTGCCGATCCTCTGGGGCGATCGGCTCGTCGGGCGGATCGAACCGCGGATCGATCGAGCGGGCGACCGCCTCGTCATCCCGGGCCTGTGGCTCGAGGCGGACTTCGACCCGGCCGAGCCGGGGTTCGCCGCGGCGCTGGCGGCGGCCCTCGACGCCCATCGCCGGTTCGCCGGCGTTCGGTCGGTCGTGCTCCCGCGAACGCGCACGCTGGCGGCGCTCCTCGCGGCGGTCCGCGACGAGCTCGGGCCGAACCCGCGACCGAGGTCGCGCGCTCGCCCCGCGGCGAGGAGACGTCTCGAGGCGTCGCGGGCATAGTCACCGGCCGCGCCCTGCCGTCACCTGCCGTGCCCTGCCCCTGCCGTGCCGTGCCACGCCCTGCGACCAGCGCCCGGATGTCGTCGACGTCTCGATTCGGGCGGCTGTGGGAGGATCGTCCCGGATCGACAAGCAGTCAGGAGGAAGCCGATGGCGGCGATTCGAACGGCGGAAGCGAGCTGGTCCGGCGACCTGCAGAGCGGCAGCGGGATGCTGCTCTACGTTTCGAGCGGGGCGCTCGCCCGTCAGCCGATCAGCTGGGCGGCGCGGACCGAGGACCACGGCGGCAAGACGAGCCCGGAGGAGCTCCTCGCGGCCGCGCACGCGTCGTGCTTCTCGATGGCCTTTGCGGCACGGCTCGGCAAGAACGGGACGCCGCCGGACAACCTCCAGGTCACGGCCAAGGTGACGTTCGACAACCCGGGCGACGGCTGGAAGGTGACGTCGTCGGCGCTCACGGTACGGGGCAAGGTCCCCGGGATCGACGAGGCGAAGTTCCGCGAGCTCGCCGACGATGCGAAGGACAACTGCCCGATCAGCATCGCGCTCAAGGGCAACGTCGAGCTCTCGGTGGACGCGACGCTCGAGTCCTCGTAGGCGCTTCCGCTGCTCGCCCATTCATGGAGCGAATGAGTGCGACCGGTGCCGAGCCGTTCGAAGGAACGTGTCGGCAAAGCACGCGTAGCCGTTGCCGCCGTATGCCCGGAGCTGCTCGTCGTGGCGACGTCCTCGCTCAGGACGATCCGCGCCGCCGTCAGGACGCCCGGGCGGCGCGCTCGACACCCGGCTGGAGGTCGAACGGCTGCGCGGGCACGAACGGCAGCTCGGGTCGGGACGGGGTCGCGGTCGAAGCGAGCAGGAGCTCGATGATCGTGCGGGCGCGGCGCTCGTGGGTCGCACGGCGGAACGCCGACCCCTCCTCGATGCGGATGAGGACGAGCCCATCGAGCAACGCCGTGCACGCCATCGCCACGGCGTCGACGTCGAGCCAGCGCGGAACCTCGCCGCGAGCGACGCCCTCCTCGAGCAGGAGCTGTGCCGCGGTCGACAGCTGCTCGCGCCGGCGGACGAGCATCTCACGGACCGCCGGCTCCTTGTCGGCCTCCGCCCAGGCCTGGAGCAGGTACGAGGGCGTCGTCCCGCCATCCGGCGCATCGAGGACCGAATCGACGAAGAACGCCACCGCGATCGCGAGCCGGTCCGCAACGGAACCACCGGCGGCGAGCCGCCGCCCGAGCTCGCCGAGGCCGAGGCCCCCGATGAGATCGCAGGTCGCGAGGAAGAGCTCGTCCTTGCCGCTGAAGTACGTGTAGATCGCGCCAACCGACAGGCCGCTCTCCCGGACGATGTCCTGGATCGTGGCGCGATGGAAGCCGCGCTCCGCGAACACGCGGAGTGCGGCGGTCGCGATCCGATCCCGGATCTGCCGCTCGTGGGCGGCGGTCAGGCGAGGCATTCGGCCGGAGTCCTGCTACAAGGAGAACGCACGCTCGGAGTATACGGCGCCCTTGCTGCCACCACGTGTTGACAACGAGAACGGTCATTCTCTATTGTCGGCGCCGTCCCTCAACACGTTTCGAGAGGTCTGGATGTTCGGTCGCTGGGGCTTGTTCGTCTACCACCACCGGCGACTGGTCGCGCTCGTCGCGATCGTCCTGGCCACCGCCTCGATCCCGCTGGCCGTCCGTGCGAGCGCCGCTCTCAGCTCCGGCGGCTGGCTCGACCCGGACTCGGAAGCGGCAAGCGTCGGCGATCGACTCGCGGGCGAGTTCGCGTCCGGCCGAAGCAGCCTCATCGTCCTCTACCGGGCACCGGACGGGACCCCGGCCGATGGCGCCGAGTTCCAGCAGGCGGTCGCGAGGAGCCTCGCCGGCCTCGCCGCCGATCCGCGCGTCGCGGGGATCGTCGACTTCGCGACGACGCATGCTTCTCGCTTCGTCTCTCGCGACGGCCAGTCGACATACGCGGTCGTCGAGCTGACCCTGACCGACGAGCAGTCCGTGGCCGCGACCGACGAGCTGCGTTCGAAGATCGGCATTCCGCCTGGTGCGACGGTCCAGCTCACGGGCTATGGACCGGTCACCCAGGATTCGGCCCACCAGTCCGAGGTCGACCTCCAGACGGCGGAGACCGTCTCGCTGCCGCTCGCGCTGCTCATCCTGCTCGCCGTCTTCGCGTCGATCGTCGCCGCGGGCATGCCGCTCCTCGTCGCGGGACTCGCGATCCCGAGCGCGCTCGGCGCGATCTATCTCGCCGCGCAGCAGACCGAGATGAGCATCTTCGTCCAGAGCATCGCGACGATGCTCGGCCTCGCGCTCGCGATCGACTACTCGCTCTTCCTCGTGAGCCGATTCCGCGAGGAGCTCGCACGCGGCCGGACGGTCGAGCAGGCCGTCGAGCGGGCTGTCGCCACGTCGGGCAAGGCCGTTGCGTTCTCGGGCACCGCCGTGGCGATCGGCCTCGGCGGGCTGCTCTTCCTGAAGGCGCCCGCGCTCGCCTCGATGGGCCTCGGCGGCGCGATCGTCGTCTTCTTCTCGGTCCTCTACGCCCTGACGTTCCTGCCGGCCGTCCTCGGCATGCTCGGGCCGCGCGTCAACGCGCTGAGCATCGGCGGTCTCGCGCGCCGCCTGCGCGGCGGACGTCCGCTCGAGCGGACGCACCGCTGGGAGCGGATGGCCCATGCGGTCATGCGTCATCCCGTGCTCGTGTTCGTCCCCGTCCTCGCGCTCCTGCTCGGGCTCGGCACGCCATTCCTCCACATCGAGCAGGGCGTCCCCGGCGCGTCGATCTACCCGGCCGGGCTCGAGAGCCGCGACGCGTACGTCGCCCTCACGGAGGAGTTCCCGGCCGGCGAGACGAGCCCGACGACGGTCCTCGCCGACGTCCGCGGCGATCCGTTTTCTGCAGCGAACGTCCGGGCGCTGACGGACTATGCCGCGCGGCTCGCGGCGCTGCCGAACGTCAGCCAGGTGGAGAGCCCGTTCAGCGGGCTGCGCGATCCGCAGTCCGGCCAGCCGCTGACCGCCGACCAGGTCGTCGGGCTGTGGGCGACGCCCGAGGCGCAACGCCCGGCCATGCTCGGGGCGCTGGCGGACGCGTACGTTCGGGGTTCGACGGTCCGGTTCGACGTCGTCAGCGCTCTCGATCCGGCGTTGCCGGCGGCGACCGGGATGATCCCGACGATCCGGTCGATGCCGGCCGGCGACGGGATCACGACGCAGGTCGGCGGCGCAGCCGCGCTCGGCCACGACTTCCTCGCCGCGCTCGAGGCACGCCTGCCGTGGGTCGTGGGCGTCGTCCTCGGCGCCATGCTCGTCATCCTGTTCCTGCTGTTCGGGTCCGTCGTCCTGCCGGTCAAGGCCGTGGTGAT
Source organism: Candidatus Limnocylindrales bacterium (assembly GCA_035693145.1). GTDB lineage: Bacteria > Chloroflexota > Limnocylindria > Limnocylindrales > CSP1-4 > DASSHA01. Next base: position 8,953 of record DASSHA010000184.1, on the reverse strand, counting down.
GACGTTGCTCTCGATCAGCGCGAGCTTCGGAGCGCTCGTCTGGATCTTCCAGGACGGCCATCTCCACGAGCTGCTCGCCTTCGAGCCACTCGGGTACACCGTCGCGGGCAACCCGATCATCATGTTCTGCGTCCTGTTCGGACTCTCGATGGACTACGAGGTCCTGCTCCTGTCCCGGATCCAGGAAGCGTGGCGCCGCACTGGCGACAACACCGAGGCCGTCGCGGAGGGCCTCGCCCGAACCGCCGGGGTCATCACGGGCGCGGCGCTCGTCATGGTCACGGTCTTCGCGGCGTTCGCGCTCGCCCAGGTCATCACGATCAAGAGCATCGGCGTCGGGATGGCGATCGCCGTCTTCGTCGACGCGACGATCATTCGCGTCCTGCTCGTGCCGGCGACGATGCGCCTCCTCGGGCACTGGAACTGGTGGGCCCCCGGGCCGTTGGGCCGGATCGCCGATCGGGTCGGCTTCTCGCACGACGAGGACCAGGACGAGGACAAGGACGACCCGGCAGCCGTCCCGTCGTCGCCCGGTCCGATCGCTCCGGCTGCCCGGTCCGCCTCCGGCTAGAGTGGCGCCATGACTTCGCCGACCGACCCGAACCGACCGCCGCGCCACGTCGAGGTGCGCGGCGGCAGCTGGGAATGGCGGGGCGGCTGGGGTGGCGACGGCTCCGGCGTCGATTCTCGGGCGGTTCCCTGGCTCGGGATCATCCTCGTCGCGCTCGGGCTGCTCTTCCTCGCCAACGAGCTCCTGCCGGCCGTCCGCATCGCCGCGTCGCTCGTGTTCCTCGCGATCGGCGTCGGGCTGCTGCTGCTGTGGGGTGCTCGCCGGCGCGCCGCGGCGCTCTACGCGGGGACGCTGATCACGGCGCTCGCGATCCCGAGCGTGCTTGCCGACCTCGGGCTCATCGTCGGCAGCGGCTGGTCGACGCTCGCCCTCGGCTTCGGCTTCCTGTTCATCGCGCTCGTTCGATACGCGGAGACTCGCGGCTGGGGTTGGCAGGCCTGGCTGGGGTTGATCCTCGTCCTCGTCGGCGGCGCGAGCACGAGCACGGCCTTCGCGACCATCGGCTGGCCGGTCATCCTCGTCGTCCTCGGCGTGCTCGTCCTCGTTCGCGGCGCGTCGGCGCCGCGCAGACCGGGGCGCTGGTAGGCCACGCGCGCGACCGGCGGGCGCGTCGCGGCGGGCGGCGGGCGTCTGGCGGTGGGCGGCGGGCGGCGGGCGTCTGGCGGTGGGCGGCGGGCGGCGGGCGTCTGGCGGCGGGCCGAGGACGACTCTTTCCTTTCCCGATGCTATGCGCAGCCCGGTTTCGGCCGTCTGCCCGGGCGCGTTCGCGCGTATGCCACGCATGGCATCGGTGGACGGAACCGTCTGCCCGGGCGCGTTCGCGCGTATGCCACGCATGGCATCGGTGGGACGGAACGGAGGGTCGGCGCCGAGGTCAGCGGGTCTCGTCGGCGGCGGCGACAGCGCTGGCCTCGTCAGCCCGCGTTGCGGCAGCGAGCGTCCGCTCGATGGCCGTCGACGTTCCGTCCGCCATCGCCACGAGCTCGTCGTCGGTGACGACGAACGGCGGACCGAGCAGGATGACGTCGCCGTCCACGCCGTCGGCGTTGCCCGTCGAGCTGTAGAGCAGGACGCCGACGTCGCGCGCCGCGGCGACGACGCGCTCGACGATGCGCGCGGTGCGCGAGAACGGCGCCTTCGTCTCGCGGTCCTCGACGAGCTCCAGCCCCACGAGGAGGCCGCGCCCGCGGACCTCGCCGACGTTCGGGTGATCCGCGAGGCGCTCCCGCAGCAGCTCGAGCAGCCGCGCGCCCTTGACCGCGCTCGCCTCGATCAGCGATTCGCGCTCGAGGATCGAGAGGACCTGGGATGCCACCGCCGCGGCGACCACGTGGTGGCTATACGTGAAGCCGTGGACGAATGGACCCGCCGCCCGGACGGTGTCGGCGACCTTCGCTGACACCGCGACGAATCCGAACGGCCAGTACCCCGAGGTCGCGCCCTTCGCTGCGACGAGCAGGTCGGGCCGCACGCCCCAGTGGTCGACCGCGAACCAGCTGCCCGTCCGCCCGAACCCGGTCATCACCTCGTCGGCGACGAGGAGGACGCCATGCCGGCGGCAGACGTCGGCGATCGCCGGCCAATAGCCGTCCGGGGGGCCGACGGCGCCGAGCGTCGCACCGACGATCGGCTCCGCGACGAACGCGGCGACGGTGCCCGGCCCGGCCTGCTCGATCGCCCGCTCGAGCTCGGACGCCAGCTCGCCCGCGGTCCCGAGCGCGTTTGCCCGGGGCTCGCCCGCTCGGTAGGGGTACGCGGCGCTCACGTGGCGGAACCGGCCGAGCCACTGCTCATACGGCCGTCGGAGCGGCCGGCGACCCGACAGGTCCAGGGCACCGAGCGTGTTGCCGTGGTAGCTGCCCCACCGGGCGATGACGATCCACCGCTCGGGCTCGCCCCTCGCCAGGTGGTACGCGCGCGCCAGCTTGAGCGCACTCTCGACGGCCTCGGATCCGCCGGAGACCGGGTAGACCCGCGCGGCGTCGAGCGGGAGGTGGCGAGCGACCGCATCCGCGTAGCGCTCGAGCGGTTCGGTCGTGAACGCGCTGCCGTGGGCATAGGCGAGCGTCGCGGCCTGCGCCGCCATCGCCTCGGCGATCTCGCCTCGGCCGTGGCCGACGTTCACGACGATCGCGCCGCCGGCGGCGTCGAGGTACGGACGGCCGTCCGCATCCCAGATCGTCGATCCCTCGGCCCGGACGGCGACCGCCGGATCGGCGGTGGCGGCGCGGCGAAAGACGTGGCTCGTGACGGACTCAGGCACGAGGCGCGATTGTACGGCCGCCGCACGAAGCGGCCGTCGTCGATGCGTCAGCCACCGGACGTCACCTGGATGCACGGACGCACGTGCACCGGGTCGAAGCGCGAGACCTACGCCGGCTCGCGCAGCCAGCCGGGCAGCTCGCGAGCGAGCGTGGCGAGCGGGAGCGAGCCGTGGCCCAGGACCTGGTCGTGGAACTCGCGGAGGTCGAACCGGTCGCCGTCCCGCGCCGACAGCTCGGCTCGGAGCTTCGCGATCTGGAGATGGCCCAGCTTGTACGTGAGGGCCTGGCCCGGCCAGACGATGTAGCGGTCCGTCTCGATGACCGCGTTCGTGTTCGTGAGGCCCGTCCTGAGCAGGAAGTCGATCGACTGCTGACGCGTCCAGCGCAGGCCGTGCATACCGGAGTCGACGACCAGCCGAGCCGCGCGCCAGGCCTGACCGTCGAGCATCCCGAAGCGCTCGCCCTCCGAGCGGTAGAGGCCCATCTCGTCGGCCAGGCGCTCGCTGTACAGGCCCCAGCCCTCGACGTACGCGCCCCCCGCCATCCGGGCGCCGAGACGGCGGAACGTGTTCAGGTCCGGGTTCTCCTGCTCGAGCGCGATCTGGAAGTGATGGCCGGGCACTGCCTCGTGGTACGTCGTCGAGGCGAGCGTCGTAAACGTCCGCGACGGCAGGTCGTACGTGTTCGCGTAGTAGATCCCGCCGCGTGAGCCGTCGGTCGCCGGCGGAAAGTAGTAGGCGAACGGGCTGTCCTTCTCCTTGAACGACTCCACGGCGCGGACGTCCACTGACGCCTGCGGCAGCCGGCCGAAGTAGCGCGGCGCGACGGCCATCGCGCGGGCGATGTCGTCACGCGCCCGCTCCAGCATCTGCTCGGGGGACGCGGGCACGTTGCTCGAATCGGCCGCCAGGGCCGCACGGTAGGCGGCCGTGTCGTCGCCGAACCCGGCCGCACGCGCGATCGCCCGCCGTTCGGCCTCGATCCCGTCGAGGTCCTCGAGGCCGATCCGATGGACCTCCTGCGGCTCGATCTCGAGCGTCGTCCAGTAGCGAATCTGGGTCCGGTAGATCGCCTCGCCGTTCGGTGCCGACCAGATGCCCGGGTCGACACGCGAGACCGGCAGGTACTCGTCTCGGAGCACGCGCAGGAACTCGGCGTCGGCCGGGTAGACGACCTCGCGGACCGCGTCGAGCAGCGGCTCACGGTCGCGCTCGGCGGCGACCTTCGCCATCGTCACGATCGGCGACTGCTCCGGCGGGACCGCGAGCAGGCGATCGAGCTGATCGACGGTCCGCTCCGTGGCGATCCGTGGCGCCGTCAGCCCGGACCGGATGCCGTCGCGAAGGATCTGCGTGTTCGCGGCCATGAACGGTCCGTAGGCACGGATGCGGGCGACGAGCTGCTCGAGCCGCCCGGCGGTGTCCGCGGGCTGGAACTGGACGATCTGGGCGAGGAGCGTCTGTGGGCCGCCGATCTGGTCGACGACGCGCAGCTGGTGGATCTGCTGGTCGTCCTCCTCGATCCCGATGCCGGCGATGACGGCGAGCATGTCGCGGGTGATCCGGTCCTCGACGGAGAGCGGCCCCGGATCGATCGCCGTCGCGTCGGCAAGCGTCGCGTCCATGAGCGCACGCAGCCTCGCTCGCCCCTGGGCGCTCGGGTCCTCGAGCCGGTCGGCGTAGCGCTCGTCGCCGTAGACGGTCGCGAGCGTCGGGTTCAGCTCGAGGATCGACTCCCAGAACCTGTCGGCGAGCACGTTGACGGGCGAGGACGGGTCGAACGAGGGCACGTCTGCAACCTCCGAGGGGGAAGAAGGGTCGGCGGGGAAGTGGCGCGTAGCCTACCCGGCCGAAGCGGGGTCCGCGACGAACAGCGGGAGTTGCCGGGCGGACCGCTCGATCGGCGGGTCGAGGCCGAGGAACGGTTCGAGGGCGTCGAGCGAGGGCTCGTCGAGCGCCGCGAACGCCCGGAGGTGGTTCCACTTCAGCACGTGCCAGTTCTGGCCCTCGAGGGCTGCGCGGAGGAGCGCCGAGCGCTCGAGCTTGAGCCGCAGGAGCTCGACGCGCTCGGGCGGCACGACGAGGAACCTGACGAGCTGCCCGTCGGCTCCCATACGCGCGTGACGGCGCAGGAGCGGCTCGCCGATCATCGCCGTCCATTCGATCTCGAACATCAGTGCGAGGCGGCCCCGGGCGTACCAGATGGCGTCGACGTCGGCGACCGCCTCCACGCGACCGTCGACGACCCCCCGAAGGTCGGCCGTTCGTTCGGCCGGCTCGAGCAGGTCGGCAAGGCGGCGGCCGCCGAGCCGGCGGGTCTGCTCGCGCGCGGAGATCCAGACGCCGAATCCCAGCCGGTGGCCGGTGTCCGCGACGAGGCCGAGGAGCTCGGCGTGCTCGTGCGTTCGGGCCTGGAGATCGTCGTTCGTCACGAGTCGGTTCGGCGTGCTGGCGGCGCTCCGATAGCTCGCCAGGCAGGCTTCGACGAGATCGCGATCGGGCAGGTCGGGTCCGCGGAAGAGCGCCTCGATCCGCTCGCGGAACGTCGCCTCCGAAAGCGGCCCGGCCGTGGAGAGCAGGCTGTAGGTCGTCCACTCGAGCCGATCGGCGAGCGGCGGCTCGGCCGACTCGACGTCCTCCCGGTCTGCCAGCCACCAGTGGCCGGGCGAGACCTGTGTGACCTGCCGGTTCGTCGCGCGACCGAGCTCGTCGCGGATGAGCGACAGGAGTCCCTCGACCGGCGCCGCGTCGTCGCCGCTGGCCACGTAGCGACGCAACGTGCCCGCGCGGTCGAGGCCGAGGACGATCTCGCCGAGGAGGGAATCGAGCGGCGCCGGCTCCCCGCGGGCACGAAGCGTCCTGACGGCCGTGGCCGTGATCGTGCGCGCGGCGTCGGCGGTTGAGAAGGCTCTCGCGTCGATCGGCTCCGGTGCGCCGAACAGGCGCGCGGACGGAACGAGGTCCGCGTCGCCGAGCCCGCCGGGGATCGGCTGGAGGCCGATGTTCGCCCGCGTCCGCGGCCCGGGCGGCAGGAGGCCGCCCGGCGGCACGAGCTCGACGAGCGTCCCCGGACTCGCGCCGCCGGGCAGTGGCCGGACGTCCACGACGCGGAACCGCGCGGCGGCGCCGGCGACGGCCGCGGCGACGAGCGCCTCGGCCCCGGGCTCGGTGACGACGACGACGCGCCCGTCGCGAGCGAGGAGCGGCTCCGCTGCCGCGAGCGATCCTCTCAGAGCCGCCGCCCGAGAGCTCCACGCCCCTCGCGCGCCGCCGTCGAACAGCGGCCGGTACGAAACGAGCTCGGCGGCCTCGCGCCCGAGGGCCCACGCCGTCGCGTGGTAGGCGAGCGCGAGCCGCTCGAGCGTCGGTCGCGGCGGCGGTTCTGCGACGATCAGCCGGACGTGGTCTCGCGCCCCCGAGGCCGCCAGTGCCTGGCCCTCGTCGGCAAGCGCCCGGTACGCCGACGCCGTCGCCAGCCGGACGGCGACCGTTCCGCCGCCTTCGACGAGGGCACGGACGTCGGGGACGTAGCGGGCCTGGACCGGCGGGAGCGGTGCCGACTCGATCCGCTGGATGAAGGCGCGGACGAGACGATAGCCATCCTCGAAGGCCAGCCACGGGTTGCGTTCGCGCCAGGCGCTGGCGTGTGCGGGCCGGATGCGCCCGTTCGCCACCCGGAGCGCCCCGACACGACCCGGGTAGCCGTGCAACCGGCTGGCCGGCAGGACGGCGTGGACGAACGCGATGCGGAGCGCGGCGACGACGGGCGCGGCCCGGAGGTCGGTCTCGATGCGATCGAGGATCGCGGCGAGCCCGGCGAGCTGGCGCGGCGTGTGGAGGTCGAGGAGATCACGTGGCAGGCGCGCCGGATCGGCCGACTCATCATCCGGGGGCGGCACCGGGAACCGTTCGAGAAGGCGATCCCGGACGGCCGCCGCGGCGGCATCGTCGAGCGGGTCCCGGGCGCGGGCGCGATCGGCCTCGTCGCTCGGCGCGTGGCGCGTCTCGCCGCCACCGTGCTCGTCGCGGCAGACCGGACAGCGGAAGGTTCGGCGAACCGGTTCAGGCAGGCCGTCCGGCTCCACCGACGGCTGCTCCCAGACGAGCTCGTCGAGGACCACGACCCGTTCGCAGGTGGGACAACGCGTCGACCAGCGATCGGCGATCCACGCCCGCACGCTCGTCTCGCCGCGTGGCGCCGTCCCGACCGCCGTGAACGCGGCGTCGAGGTGGCGAAGGTCCGGCGGCCGGAGCACGAGCTCCGCCAGCAGCCTCGTCAGCGGCTCCATCTCGATCGACAGGGCGCGACGCTGCCGATCGATCGCCGTCCGGGCGACCCACCCGCCACGCCCGTGGAGGTCGACGACGACATCGCCGGCGGCGGTCAGCGCCTCGATCCGGGCGGCGAGCGGGGCGATGGGCGGCGGCGGTGCGAGCCGCTCGAAGAGCGGGAGCGTCGGCCCAACGTCCGCGGCTCGGACCTCGCGGGCTGCCACGATCCCGATTGTGCCAGAGGCATCGGCATGAACTCGGCGGCGATGCCACGCGTACCATCGCTCGGCGATGACCGAGACGGCGGCGACCGAACCCAGCGCGGACGAGCCGGCGGCGGCCGGGCCAGCGGCGGCCGGGCCAGCGGCGGCCGGGCCAGCGGCAGCGGGGCCGTCGGCGACCGAGCGGGTGGACGGTCGGCGCCTGTGGGAGGCGATCCACGGTGCTGTCCGGCAGGCCGTCGTCGGCGGCGACGAGGCGCTGCGGCTCGTCCTCGTCGCGCTGCTCGCCGACGGCCACGTCCTGCTGGAGGACGTTCCCGGGACCGGCAAGACGCTGCTCGCGCGCGCCGTCGGCCGAGCGCTGGGGCTGGCGACAGCGCGCATCCAGGGCACGCCTGACCTGCTTCCGACCGACGTCACCGGTGGTTCGATCATCGAGGGCTCGCGGCTCCGCTTCGTCGGCGGTCCCGTCTTCACGAACGTGCTCCTCGTCGACGAGATCAACCGGGCGACGCCGCGCACGCAGTCGGCGCTGCTCGAGGCGATGCAGGAACGCCAGGTGACGATCGAGGGGCAGAGCCGCCGCCTGCCCGACCCGTTCGTCGTCCTCGCGACCCAGAACCCGGTCGAGTTCGAAGGCACGTTCTCGCTCCCCGAGGCGCAGCTCGACCGGTTCCTCGTCCGCGCGCGGCTCGGCTATCCCGACGCCGACGACGAGGCGCGAATCGCGCGCCGCTACCAGACCTCCGCGGAGCCGCTCGAGGCCGTCGTCCAGGTGACCGACGCGTCCACGCTGCTCCGGCTGCGCGACCAGGTTCGGACGCTCCGTGTCGCGCCGGACGTCGAGCGGTACCTCGTGTCGCTCGTCGCGGCCACGCGCGATGAGCCGCAGCTCCAGCTCGGCGCCAGCCCGCGCGCGAGCGTGGCGCTCTACCGGGCGGCGCAGGCGACGGCGTTCCTCGCCGGCCGTGGGTTCGTCCGCCCCGACGACGTTCGCGACGTGGCGCCCGCCGTCCTCGCCCACAGGCTCGTGGTGGACCTCGACCACGCGCTCCGGGGAGCGACCGCGGAGGCCATCCTCGCCGGTCTCCTCGACGCCGTGGCCGCGCCGCCGTTCCGCGACGACACCGACTGACCGCCCGACGAGGGACGATGAGCGGCAGCGGCCTCGTCGGGTCCGGTCTGATCCTCGTCGGGAGCGTCGTCGCCAGCCCACTCGTCGTCGTCCTCGGCGTCGCGGCGGTCCTGTTCGACCTCGTCCGGATCGCCTGGACGGGCCGGGCGCTCCGCAACGTCCGCTACTCGCGCACGCTTGGCCGTTCCGTGCTCGTCGTCGGCGACGAGGCCCCGCTGACCGTCGAGATCTGGAACGCGAAGCGACTGCCGCTCCCGTGGCTGACCGCCGACGACCGTGCGTCGGGGAACGCCTCGATCGTCGAGCGCGAGTTCGTCGTCGTCGAGGACTTCGGGCTGGCGCTCCGCAATGCCTGGACGCTCGCGCCGCGCGAGCGCGTCGCGCGCCACTTCACGCTGCGGGCGGAACGCCGGGGAGTGCTCGAGCTCGGTCCCGTCCAGCTCGCCGCCGGCGACCTCTTCGCGCGGCATGCCGACACCGCGATCCTCCCC
>DASSHA010000183.1:0-5526 GCA_035693145.1 Candidatus Limnocylindrales bacterium | reverse complement strand
ATCCCCGAGACGCTCGCGCGCCTCCGCGACGCCGGGCTCGACTCGCTCCCCGGCGGCGGCGGGGAGATCCTCGTCGACCGTGTGCGGACGATCATCGCGCCGAAGAAGACGACCTCCGACGAATGGCTCGGCGTCATGCGCGAGGCGCACCGGCTGGGCATGTCGACGACGGCCACGATGATGTACGGCCACGTCGAGACCGTCGCCGAGCGCGTCGAGCACATGCGGCGGGTCCGCGAGCTGCAGGACCAGACCGGCGGGTTCCGCGCGTTCATCTCGTGGACGTTCCAGGACGACGGCAATCGCCTCGGGGCGCTCGTCCCCCGCGACGCGATGCCGACGAGCTTCGACTACCTGCTCACGCAGGCCGTATCGCGGATCTACCTCGACAACGTCCCGCATATCCAGTCGTCGTGGGTCACGCAGGGGATGAAGATCGGGCAGGTCGCGCTCGGGTTCGGCGCGGACGACATGGGCTCGGTGATGATGGAGGAGAACGTCGTCTCCGCGGCCGGCACGACCCACCGGACGTCCGTCGAGGAGCTCGTCCACCTGATCCGCTCGCTCGGGAGGACGCCGGTCCAGCGCGACACGCTGTACCGCGAGGTCAAGGTCTTCTAATCCTGCGAGCGTCCATTCCGCTCTCGCGGAACGGACGCCGCAAACTCCCTTGCGCCGGCTTCGCCGGCGCGAGGGCAGATCCCTGAAGCGGACTGCCGGCTGTGCCGGCGTCCGGCCTGGTGTACGGAATCCGTGAGGATCTCGCAGGGTCGCCGGATGCTCCACTACCCTCGACCGGGGTCGATGCGCCGCCTCGCCGTCACACTCGTCGTCTCGGTCGCCGCGACCGCACTCCTCGTCCCGGCCGCTCACGCCGTGCCGCGCGAGCTGTGGCCCGGCGTGACCTACGAGAACGACGTCCAGTTCACGCCACACGGCCCCGTCGCGATCAACGTGCTGCGCGGGCCACGGCCCGGCGGACTGACGACGCTCGAGCCCGTGGTCTCGAACGGCACGATCGTCGGCCGCGAGACCCTGACCTCGATGCAACGCCGCCTCACGTCCTCCGCGGCGACCGCGGGCATCAACGGCGACTTCTTCGCGATCGCGACCGGCAGACCCTCAGGGATGGTGATGCGCGAGGGCCAGCTCCTCAGCCCGCCGAACGGGGCCCGTGCGAGCGCCGGCATCACGACCGACGGGACGCTCGACGTCAGGCGCGTCGGCTTCTCCGGCTCCTGGGATGCCGGCGCGGGGCCGCACGTGCTCTCCGTCCTCAACGCGGCGCCGAAGGTCGGCCGCGTCGCGCTCTTCACCGATGCATATGGCCCGGCGACGCCGCCGATCGCGGGAAGCGCTGCCGCGATCCTGTTCCCGTTCCCCGACGCGATCCCGTCCGTCGGGTTGTCCGCCCCGGTCGCCGAGCTGCGCTCGGGCTCGAGCCCTGTCACGATCCCGTCGGGTGGAGCGGTGCTCCTCGCCCGCAACGCGGCGGCGACGATCCTGCGCCAGGAGGCGTCGGTGGGCGTGCAGATCACGATCGGGCTCTCGTTCAGGCCCGACTGGCCCGGGGTCGTCGCGGCGGTCGGCGGCGGCCCGCAGATCGTGCGATCCGGCGCTCCCGTCTTCCGTGCGGGCGAAGCATTCACGACGAACCAGCTCGGTCAGCGCGCGCCGCGCAGCGCCGTCGGCCAGCTGGCGGACGGCCGGGTCGTGCTCGTCGCGGTCGACGGGCGACAGCCCGGCTACAGCGTCGGGCTCACGAACTTCGAGCTGGCGCAGGCGCTCGTCCGCCTCGGCGCGGTGACAGGCATGGCGCTCGACAGCGGCGGGTCGACGACGATGGCGTTCGACGGCACGCTCCTCAACCGCCCTTCGGACGGACGGGAGCGGCGCATCTCGACGGCGCTGATGCTCGAGTACCAGGGCGTCTTCGCGGCCGAGCCGCCTGCGCTCGTCTCGCCCAACGGCGACGGCGTGGACGACAGCCCGGATCTGCGGTATCGCATCTATCGCCCGTCCACGGTGACCGCGACGCTGCACGGCCCGGGTGGCGCGACGACCGCCTTCCCGCCGGCCGAGCGGCAGCCCGGCTCGTATCCGGTTCAGTTCCCCGCCTCCGCCACCGCTTCGGTCGCCTCTGCGGACGCAACGGTGGGAGCATGGTCGCTGGACGTCAGCGCGACCGACGACCTCGGCCGCGAGTCGACGATCTCCCGGACGTTCGTCGTCGACGACACGCTGGGCTTCGTGCGTGCGCCGAAGCGGTGGGCGGTCCCGCCGGGCGGCAGGGACATGGCGATCTCGTGGAAGCTGGCGCGGCCGGCGCGCGTCGGCGTCGCGATCCTCGACGAGGCGGGTCGGGTCGTCCGTGGCGGCCTCGCCCCCAGTGGGACGCTCGAGGAGGGCGATCACGAGGTCGAGTGGGACGGCCTCGCGAAGAACGGGAAGCGCGTCGCCGGCCCGCTGACGGTGCGGGTCGTCGCGATCAGCACGGTCGGCCGCTCCGAGCTTCGTACGACCGTCTCCGTCACGAAGGCAGCCGCGCCCCGCGGGTAGCCTTCCGCGGCGATGCCACTCGCCGCGCTCAGCGACATCACCGACTGGATCACCGAGGTCGTCGGCAACCACGGGCTGTACGCGGTCTTCGTTTTGATGTTGATCGACGCGGTCTTTCCTGCCGCGAGTGAGCTCGTGATGGTCTACGCGGGCGCGATCGCGTCGGGTGCGATCGCGGGTCAGTCCGTGAGCCTCTTCGGCCACGACTTCCAGAGCGGGCTGCCCGCGTACCTCGCGATGGCGATCGCGGGGACGCTCGGCTACCTCGTCGGCGCGATCGCCGGCTGGGGCGGAGGGGACTATCTCGGCCGTCCGTGGCTCGAGCGGCACGGCCGCTGGCTCCACCTGAACGCCGAGAAGCTCGACCGCGCGGAGGCGTGGTTCGACCGCTGGGAGGAGTGGGCCGTCTTCCTCGGCCGCATCACCCCGGTGATGCGCTCGTTCATCTCCATCCCCGCCGGCGTCTTCCGTGCGCGCTTCGGGCCGTACGTCTGGCTGACGCTGCTCGGCTCGGCCATCTGGTGCTTCGCGTTCGCGGGGGCCGGCTGGGCCGCAGGCGCCAGCTGGGAGCAGATCGACGAGGCCTTCCACTACGTCGAATACGTGATCGTCGCGATGGTGGTCGCGGCGGCCGTGGCGTTCGTCTGGTACCGCCTGAGGCGCCGTCGGCGGCCCACCGAGGAACCGGCTCGCCAGGATTTCCCTGCGTAGGGCCGGGTACACTCGCCCCCGTGATCCCGCTCATCGACGTGAAGGCGCAGTACGCGCCGCTCATCCCCGTGCTCCAGGAGCGGTTCGCGGCGGTGCTGGAATCGGGTCGCTTCATCTTCGGGCCGGAGGTCGAGGCGTTCGAGACCGAGGCTGCGGCCGCGCTCGGCGTCCCCCACGCGATCGGCGTCGCGAACGGGACCGACGCGCTTGTCCTCTCGCTCGAGGCAATGGGCGTCGGTCGCGGGGACGAGGTGATCTGCCCGTCGTTCACGTTCTACGCGACCGCCGAGGCGATCGCGCGGGTCGGCGCGATCCCGGTGTTCGCGGACATCGACCCGGTCACGCTCAACCTCGATCCCGCCGACGTCGCTGCGCGCGTCAACGAGCGGACGAAGGCGATCGTGCCCGTGCACCTTTTCGGCCGGCCGGCGCCGCTCGCGGAGCTCGCAGCCCTCGACATCCCGCTCCTCGAGGACGCGGCGCAGGCGTTCGGGGCAGAGGGCATCGCGACCACCGGCGTCTGCTCGACGTTCAGCTTCTTCCCGACCAAGAATCTCTTCGCCCTCGGCGACGGCGGGCTCGTCGCCAGCACGGACGACGACGTCGCGGGGAGGATCCGGATGCTGCGGTTCCACGGCTCCCGCGACAAGCGGACGTTCGAGCTCATCGGCACGAACTCGAGGCTCGACGCCGTCCAGGCGGCGATGCTGCGCGTCTTCCTCCCGGAGCTCGCAGGCTGGAACGCCGCCCGGCGCGAGGCGGCGGCACGCTACGCGGAGCTGGGCCTCGGCGACGCCGTGGAGCTTCCGCCCGACGAGCCGGGCCACGTCTACCACATGTACGTCGTCCGAACGGGGGAGCGCGACCGGATCACGGCCGCGCTGCAGGAGCAGGAGATCGCGTGCGCGGCCTACTACGTGACGCCGTTGCATCTCCAGCCGGCGATGGCGCACCTCGGCTACGAGCCCGGCTCGCTGCCCGAGACGGAGCGGGCCGCCGCGGAGAACCTCGCCCTGCCGATGTGGGGCGGCATCGACGTCGACCGACAGGCGGAGGTCGTCGCCGCGGTGCGCGCCGCCGTCGGCGTCGCCGTCCAGGCCTGAGGCAGCCGTGCGCAGCCCCGTCAACCGGCATTCGATCTGGCAGGTCGCAGTCGACGCCGCGATCGTCGCGTGCGCATGGTGGCTCGCCTGGAGCCTTCGCTTCGACCAGGGCCGGCCCGTCTACTACGACCGCTACCTCGACTCGTCGATCGTCCTCCTCGTCGTCGCCGTCAAGCTGCCGGTCTTCGCGCTGTCGGGCTTCTACAACCGCTGGTGGCGGTACGTCTCGACCCGTGACATGTGGGCGGTCCTCCGTGGTGTCGTCCTCGGCTCCGTCGCGGTCTTCCTCGTCTTCACGCTGTTCAACATCCATCGCGTCGCGGTGCCGCGCGGCGTCTGGTTCGTCGACCTGCTGCTCTGCCTCGCCTTTGTCGCCGGAACCCGGCTTCTCGCCAGGACGCTGATCGAGCGGCCGCTGCCCGGCCGCATCGTCACGCGCGGCAAGGACGTGGTCGTCGTCGGCGCAGGGGACGCGGGGCAGCTCGTCGTCAAGGAGATGCAGCGGAACCCCGCGCTCGGCTACACGCCGATCGGGCTCGTGGACGACGACTCGCGCAAGCGAAACCTCCGACTCCACGGCGTACGCGTGCTCGGCACGGTCGACGACCTCGAGCGGATCGTCCGGGATCGCCGACCCCAGGAGGTGCTGATCGCGATCCCGAGCGCCTCCGGCCAGCTTCGTGCGCGGATCGTCGAGACGACGCGAAAGGCCGGCATTCCGGTCAAGACACTGCCGGGCATCGCGGAGCTCGTCTCCGGCGACTCGGACCTGGCCCGTCAGCTGCGTCCGGTCGAGGTCGAGGACGTCCTCGGCCGCGAGCCCGTCGAGATCGACTTCGCCTCGGTCTCGGGCTACCTCACGGGCGAAGTCGTGCTCGTCACCGGCGCCGGTGGCTCGATCGGCTCGGAGCTCTGCCGCCAGATCGCCCGCATCGCGCCGGCGAAGCTCGTCCTCCTCGACCACGCCGAGCCGGCGCTCTTCGAGATCGAGCGGGAGCTCGTGCGCGATCGCGGCTTCCTCGCCGCCGCGGCGGTCGTCGGCGACGTGAAGGACACGGCGAAGCTACGCCAGGTCTTCGACAAGTACCGCCCGGGCGTCGTCTTCCACGCCGCGGCGTACAAGCACGTCGCGATGATGGAGGCGAACCCGCTC
>DASSHA010000182.1:0-6491 GCA_035693145.1 Candidatus Limnocylindrales bacterium | reverse complement strand
ACGATCTTGTCGACGTGCTCGATGAGGACCGGGCAGGCCTCGACGCACGCCCCGCACGTCACGCAGTCCCAGACCGCCTCGTACGGGATGGCGTCGTCGACGATCGGCTTCGCGAGCGCGGCCTCGGACAGCCCATCCGTGAGCCCGTACGTCTCGCGGACGATCGGCGAGTTCGGGATGAGCGGGAGCCCGGCCTCTGCCTCGACCGACATGTCGCGCAGGCCCATGACGAACGTCTTCGGGTTGAGCGGCTTGCCGGTGTTCCATGCCGGGCAGGCCTGTTGGCAGCGACCGCATTCGGTGCACGTGAAGCCGTCGAGGAGGTCCTTCCAGCCGAGATCGGCGATCGTCTTGACCCCGAACGTCGCGCCCTCGCGCTCGAGGTCCATCGCCGGCAGCTCGCCGCGCGGCGCGAGCTTGCGGAAGAACACGTTGAAGAACGACGTCGCGATGTGGAGGTGCTTCGAAAACGGGAGGTAGGCCAGAAACGCGGCGACGAGGACGACGTGAGCCCACCAGAGGGCCACGAAGGCGCCTTCGGCTTGCGGGGCACCCACGGATCGAAGGGGAATCGCGAGGACGTTCGCCACGAACGCCCCATCGACGTCGCCGTACCGGGCGGCCTCGAACGCCTGCGCCAGGAGCTCGGACGCCACCACCCCGCCGATGAGCGCGAGGATGATCAGCGCGTCGCGCGAGAGCGTGAGTCGCGCCGGCTTCGTCACGAGCCGCCGCCAGAGCGCGTAGGCGATCGCCACCAGCACCGCGACCCCGACGACGTTCTGGAGCGCCGACACCAGGGTCCACAGCAGCCCGTCGAACGGCCACCCGACGATCGCCTGGACGAGCCCGCCGGTGACGGCATTCGCCGTCCCGATCGTGAGGATGACGAAGCCCCAGAAGATCGCGGCGTGCATGAGGCCGGCCCGCGGATCCTTGAACATCTTCGACTGGCCGAAGACGTAGAGCAGAAGGCCGCCGATGCGGAGCGGAAGGCCCTCGAGCGGGTTCGGACCGGCCCCGCGCGCGGCCGCGAAGACGCGGAGATGGCGGGCCATCGCGAGTGCGAAGAACGCGGCCGCTCCCCAGAACACGATGAAGACGAGCGGATAGGCGGGAACGTGCGGAAACGCGTCGAGCATCAGCGGTCCGCGGCGCGGCCGCGCGCCGGACTGCCGTGATCGACCGGCCCGGCAAGCGTCTGGAGCGCGTGATCGAGGATCGGCAGGATCGCCTCGAGCGATTCGAGCGCGCCTTTCGGGCTGCCGGGCAGGTTGACGATGAGCGCGCCCGCACGAACGCCGACGATGCCGCGCGACAGCGCCGCGAGCGGCGTCATGCGGCGACCCTCGGCGCGCATCGCTTCGGCGATCCCGGGGACCTGGTATTCGACGATCGCCTCCGTTGCCTGCGGCGTGACGTCGCGCGGCGTGAGGCCCGTTCCGCCGGTCGTCAGCACGAGCGTCGCCGTCTCGACGGCGTCGACGATCGCGGTCCGAATCGCCTCACGCTCGTCGGGCACGACTCCGCGTCTGACCTCGAACCGCAGACCGGCGAGCCGCCGTTCGAGCTCCCAGCCGGATTCGTCGTCCCGCACCCCGGCGGCCACCCCGTCGCTGATCGTCAGGACGAACGCGCGGCGCGATGCAGGAGCCGCGGGTTCGGTCATCCCGGCCGATGGCCGCGGACCCGTCCCGCGGCACGAACCGCGCGCGGCCGCGGGCCTGATCGTCGTTCGGCGGACTCGTCCGGACGCCGCCAGTCGCCGCTCTGACCGCCGCTCTTGCTGACCAGGCGGATGTCGCGGATTTCGACGCCCCGTTCCACCCCCTTGACCATGTCGTAGATCGTCAGCGCCGCAACCGAGACTGCCGTGAGGGCCTCCATCTCGACACCGGTCTTGCCCGTCGTGGCGGTCTCGGCGCGGACGCGCAGGCCGCCGGCCGTTCGGTCGGGCGTGACCTGGACGAGCAGGTCGCTGAGCGGCAGCGGATGGCAGAGCGGGATGAGATCCGACGTTCGCTTCGCACCCATGACGCCCGCAAGCTCGGCAACCGTGAGGACGTCCCCCTTCGCGGTTCGTCCGTCGATCACGAGGCTGAGCGTCTCGGGCGAGAGCGTGACGAAGCCCTCGGCGACGGCCCGACGCGCGGTCACCGGCTTGTCGGAGACATCGACCATACGCGGTCGTCCCGTGCGGTCGACGTGGGTCAGGCGCCGTCGTTCGGCGCGCGTCGCCGGGTCGCGGTCGTTCATCGCTCCAGCCACCACATCTCCAGCTCGCTGCCGCCGCCGACATCCCCGACGTCCTCGGGGACGATCGCCAGGGCGTCCGCAACCGCGAGCGCCGAGAGGACGTGGCTGCCCTGCCCGCCAGCGGCACGCAGCCGGACCCGACCCTGGGCATCCCGCACCGGCGTTCCGTCCTCGTCGCGCTCCGCGATCGCCCTGACGAACGTTCGACGACCGACGCTCGTCGACATTGGATCGAGGAGCAGCGCGCGGTCGCGCTGGCGCCGGCGCGGTTCGAGACCGGCGAGGGCGTGGAGCGCCGGGCGGACGAACAGCTCGAACGTCACGAACGTCGAGACGGGGTTTCCGGGCAGGCCGAACAGCGGCTTCCCGTCCTCCGTGAGGCCGAACGCGAACGGCTTGCCGGGCTGGACGGCAACGCGCCAGAGGTCGACGCGGCCGAGCCGTTCGAACGCCGCTCGAACGACGTCGTACGGTCCCACCGACACCCCGCCCGAGACGACGACGGCATCGACGCTCAGGGGGCCCGCGAGCGCGCCCCGCAGCCGGCCCTCGACGTCCGCAAGCACGTCCGTCGCGATCCCCAGCTCGACGGCGGTCCCGCCGGCCGCAGCGACGAGCGCCCGCAGCGCCGGTCCGTTCGCATCGGGGATCCCTGCCGGACCCAGGTCGGCGCCCGAGGCACGAACCTCGTCGCCGGTCGCGAGGACGCCGACGCGGGGCCGGCGGTGGACGCGCACGGACGGGCGACCGGAGCCCGCGGCCAACGCGACGACGGCCGGGGTGATGATGGTGCCGGCCTTGAGGAGTGCCTGGCCCGCGGTCACGTCCTCCGCCCGGTGACGAACCGAGGCCCCGGGCAGGACGGCAGCGTGGACGTCGATGGCCGCGGGGACCGGTCCCACCGCGGCGCCGGCTCGCGCTCCCCCGGCCTCGCCACGTTCGTCGACGGACGACGTCAGCTCGACGGGAACGACGGCGTCGGCGCCCGCCGGCAACCGAGCGCCGGTCGCGATCCGCAGCGCCGTCCCCGCCTTTCGCAGTGGGCTCGGTGCGACGCCCGCAGCCACCTCCCCGACGATCTGCAACCGGATGGGCCCGTCCTGGCGGGCCGTCGTCGTGTCCGCGGCGCGAACGGCATAGCCGTCCATCGCCGAATTGTCCCAGGGCGGCAGGTCCGTCGCCGCCCGAAGCGGCTCTGCCAGCGCACGCCCCAGCGCTCCAGGGAGGTCGGCGATGACGACATCCTCGCTGTCGAGCGGCTCGCCGAGCGCCGCGAGCACGGCATCGAGCGCTTGCTCGAGGGTGAGGAGCCCCGCCGGCAGCGGCACCTCGACAGGCGCCGTCACGCCGCGGTCCTCGCGGCGCCGTGCGTGTGGCGCGCGATCGCCGCCATGACCGATCGGCGGGTCACGACTCCGAGCAGGCCGTCGTCGCCGATGACCGGCAACCCGTCGAGACCGCTCCGCCGGAGTGCCTCGACCGCCGGCCACAGCGCGTCCTCCGGTCGCAGCGACGGCAGCCGATCCACGGCGACCATCGCGTCCTCGGCGCGGGTCGTCGCCCACGCGCGCCGGCCGACCCGTCGGAGCTGGATGAGCCCGATCAGGCCGAGCAGCCGGTCACCACGTACGACGGGGATCGCCGTCGCCCCGGCGGCCTTGAGCTGGTCGGCAAAGACGTCGAGCGTGAGCTGCGGCGCGACGCGCGGGACGTCCCGCTCGAGCGCTTCCTCGACCTGTGCGCCGGCGAGGAGATCCTCGATCGCCAGCCGCTGGTCCATCGCCCGGGCGGCGTTCCCGAGGAACCAGCCCGCGATCACGAGCATGACGCCGTCGAGCCCGTCGCCGATGAGCGCGATCCCGAGGCCGACGAGCGTCATGCCCCAGCCCGCGACGCGTCCGGCGAGCGCCGCCGCTCGGGTCCCCGTTCGCTCATCGTGCGTCCGGCCCCAGACGATCGCGCGGAGGACGCGTCCCCCGTCGAGCGGGAACCCGGGAACGAGGTTGATGAGCCCGACGAGCGCGTTGAGGACGCCGAGGATGAGCGCGGCGCTGGCGATGATCGCGAACGGCTCGTTCCCGACACCGTCAGCGGCGAAGGCGGTGCCGACGAGGACGAGCGCGAGAACGAGGCTCGCGATCGGGCCCGCGGCGGCAATCCGGACCTCGTCCTCGGGACGTGACGACTCGAGCTCGACCGAGGCCGTTCCGCCGAAGAAGAACAGGGTGATCGGGCCGCCGGCGACGCCTCGCCTGCGGGCGACGATGGCGTGGGCGAGCTCGTGGGCGAGCACCGACACGAGGAACCCGAAGCTCACGATGAGCGCCGTGGCCCACGCTGCCGGACCGGCGGCCTGCTCGTCGAGGTCGCTGATCTCGGTCAGGACGCTGAGCGTGAGGAAGGCGAGGATCGGGACCCACGAGAAGTGGAGCCGGATCTCGAACCCCGCGATGCGGGCGATCGGCCAGCTGTTCGTCACCGCGGTGCCGCCGTCGCCAGGCGCGTTCTGGTCGGATCCGCCGTCGGGCGGCCAAGCGTGCGGAGCCGTCGCCCCGCGAGACGATCCACCGCGACCGCGAGGACGAGCAGCGCCGCGCCGAGCGCGAGCGTCGTCTCGGACCAGAACTGGTCGGGGAAGAGCTGGACGAGCCGGTCGGTGCGGGGATCGAACGTGTACGTGCCGCCGGCGAAGAACAGCTCGTGGAAGGCCTCGAACGCGGCGTCGAAGGCGACGACGGCGACGACCCCGAGCGCGACGACGGCGACGACGAGCCCGCGGGCGCCCGCCCGGATCGCACGCCACGTTGCGGGCTGGGCACCGCGTCCGGCGACCGAGATGACGACGATCACTGCCGCAGCAGCGAGAACGGCGAGCGCGGCGCCGAACACCGCCCGGACGTCGACCAGATGGGCGCGTTCGCGGGCCTCGAGCACGGGGCGGCCCGAATCGTCGGCGGCATCGAAGGCCGGCGGCCCGAGGACGAGGTCATGGAGCAATGAGCCCGTCACGCGGTGCACCTCGCCGGGGCTGTAGCCGGTCCACGCGTCCGCCTGTGCGCGGTCCTGCTCGAACGACACCCACGCCGGGTTCAGGAACAGCGGGATAGCGACGAGCAGGAGGGCGAGCGCGGTCGCGATCGCCACGACGGCCATCACGATCCGTCCGGGGAGTTGCGACGTCACGCGACCATCGTAGCCGCGCCCGATCGCCTACTCCTCCTCGAGCGTCTTCGCCTGCTCCCACCAGCCTTCCATCCGCAGGTCGTCCGGCGGCACGAGGTTCAGCTCCTGCGCCGCGCGTCGCAGTCGGATCTGGAACTCGGCGAGCGGGAGTCCGAGGATGTCGCGAAGGCCCTCGATCCGTGCCTGGGCCATCAGCTGGTGCTCTTGCGGTCCGAAGCCTGCGAGGTTGAGCATGAGCGCCTCGTCGCGCCAGGTCAGCACGTCGTTCGTCGTCGCGCCGACCTGGTCGGCGAGATACTGCCGCCGCGTCGGCGTCTCGCTGACCTCGAGCAGCAAGCCCGTCGTGAAGATTCCCTGCTTGTCGAGACGAGCCAGGTAGACGGGCTCGATGCGAGACAGCTCGTTGATCGGCGGCACGGGCGAGTGGGTCCTCCTGGTCGACGGTGCGTCCTGACCGCGTCCGATGATGCCACGCACCGTGCACCCCCCGTGGATCGCGCCAGATCCGCCGCCCGTCGCCCGCGGCGGCGTGGTGGTGCGGCGCGGCGGGCGGCATGGTCGTGCGGCGCGACCCGCTGCCGGCGGCGTGGTCGTGCGTCGGCCACCGGGTGCTGGCGGCGTGGTCGTGCGTCGGCCACGGGTGCCGGCGGCGCCAGGTGGTCGGTCATCGCCACCGCCGGTACGAAACCAGCACGCAACGATGTCCGGGACGCGAGCCTGGCCGAATCGGGCGGTTCGGTGGTTGCCCAGCGCCCATGCCGGCACACGACCATCGACCCGCGCCGTCAGCTGGTTCCCCACCGGCCCCGGCAATATCCGACCACCCCCGGCCGCAAGTCCCGCCGCCGGGGTCACGCAACTGCGGGATGCTCGCGGGCAAACCCACCTCGGCGAGCCTTCGGACGATGAACGACGGGCGGTTCGGTCGGTTGTGCCGGGCGCGCCGTCTGCGTCTGCGGCTGCGACAGGCCGACGTTGCCAAACAGGCCGGGACGTCGCAGTCGACCGTATCGGCAGTCGAGGTCGGCCGCGCGGCCGAGATCAGCCTCCCG
>DASSHA010000181.1:0-4691 GCA_035693145.1 Candidatus Limnocylindrales bacterium | reverse complement strand
CCGAAGGACTGGGCGGCGGCGTCTCGGTCTGCAAGGCGGTCGGCGTCGGGGTCACCGAGCGGGTCGGCGTCGCGAACGGCGTTGGCGAGGCGAGAGCGCCCGGACTGGCCGGCGGCCCGGACGCCGCCAGGGAGCTGTCCGAGGGCGCGGGGACGATGACGACGCCGGGGTTGTCGTCCGACAGAACGACGGCGAGGAGCTTGCCGTTGGGCGACTTGACCACGCTCTTCGCCTGCTCGCTGACGGCGATGGAATCACGCCCGGCCGTGGCGACCTGGCAGCGCCGCAACGAGGTCGTCGCACAGACCTGATCGACAGTCGCGACGCTCACGCCAAGGAGGCCGCCCTCTCGTCGCAGGAGGCCGATCTCCCGCTCGACGTGGAGCGGCGAGGCCGCCGCGGTGACGGGCGTGAGATCCGACGAGGCGAGCGCCGTGGACGGCGACGCCGCGGCCGGCTGGCCGGGTCGATCGGTCAGCCAGGCCGCTCCGACGACGACCGCGACGACGAGGACCCCGGCGAGCGCACCGAGGGGCATCGAGCGAACGGGTCGCCCGCGTCCTCGCGGCGGTCGCTCTGCATCGAGCCGCGAGGCGGTGGCCGCCCACAGGTCGCGAGGAGGCCGCGGGGTTGCCAGCCCGCGGAGGAGCTCCCGATCGGCGACGTAGCCCTCGGCGACGGCGCGACACGGCGGGCATTCGGCAAGGTGGGCGTCGAGCCACGCTCGATCCGGAACGGCGAGCACGCCGTCCAGGCGCTCCGCGGCAAGCGCGCGCGCTCGTTCGTGCACATCCTGCTCGGCGGATCGACGACGTCGGGCCATCATCGATGCCTGGGTCCCGTGGCGCCCGATGGCTCCGCACGTCGCGCGTTCGCCGCGACTTCCGCGGCGGCCTCGGCGTCCCGTTCGGCAGCGAGCGCCTGGCGCAGTGATTCACGGGCCCTGGTGAGGAGTGCGCGGGCGGCGACATGGCTGACGCCGAGCACCGACGCGAGCTCGAGACCGGTCAGGTCGTGGACCTCGGCGAGCAGCAACGCCGCCCGCTGCCGCTCAGGGATCTTCGCGAGCGCCCTGGACAGGTCGCCGGAGAGGCGAAGCTCCATCGCGAGGTGCTCGGCGGACGGAGCCGCGCCGCGATGCTCGCCGGACCACGGGATGAAGCGGATGATCTTGCGCCGCCGAAGCTCGTCGAGGGCGACGCGATGCGCGATCTGATAGAGCCAGGCGCGGGCATTCTCCGGTTTCTCGAGCGTGTCGTAGTTGCGATAGGCCTTGACGAACGCATCCTGCGCGAGGTCGGACGCGAGGTCGGCGTCGCGAACCATCCGCAGGAGGTAGGCGTAGATCTCGCCGTGATGTCGGGCGAAGAGATCCTCGACGAACGCGCCGGCGGCCGTCTGGTCCCAGCCGGTCACCGTCCCCCTCTGCCGCAGCGCACCGGCCGTCCCGGCAGCGAGATCGTATGCCATGCGTATCCCTGGCGGATGGAACGAACAGGCGCGGACGATGGGCCTCGCGCGCTCTCGGTGTCAGGGACGCGACGCCCGCGCAGGTTGTGACGGACGGCGACGCATGGCGTCACTTCAACCCATCCGGCTCCGCGGGCAGCCCGGTGATCGCGACACCCGCGTGCGCACCCGCGCCCGCGACCGCGCGTCGGAGCTCCTCCACCGCGTCCTCCGGCGAGACCGGGTTCACGGGCAGGCCCGTGCCGAGCTCCAGACCGGCGATCTCTCGCAACCGTGGGTGGAGCTCCCAGTGCCAGTGGTAGGTCTGGTCCACGCGCTCGCGGAGCGGCGCCGTATGGAGGACCAGGTTGTAGGGCGGGCCGTCGAGGGCGTCGAGCCGGCCAAGGACCGCTTGCAGTGCGTCCGCGGTCGACTCGAGGTCGACATCCGAGGCGCGCCCGAAATCGGCCTCGTGGCGGCGCGGGACGATCCAGACCTCGAACGGCGAACGGGACGCGAACGGTGCGAACGCGACCGACGAAGCGTCCTCCCAGACGAGCCGGGTCCGGCTTCGGACCTCGTCGCGAACGAGACGGCAGAACGGGCATTCACCCTCGCGGATGACGAAGCGCGCCGAGCCGCCGATCTCCTCGCCGATGCGGTGTGGCACCTGGGGCAGGTCGTACAGGTCGAGGCAGAGGTGGTTCGTTCGAGCCCCGGCCTGCGCCCCCCAGTTCTGCACGACGGTCAGGTACTCGGTCTGGCCGCGTTCGGCAGCGGCGACGATCGAGGCCCGCGCCCCCGCGAGGAGATCCCGGACGAGGACCGCCGGAACGACGTTGAGCGGTCGATGCTCGCCGGGCGGTGCAATGACCGTGCTCCAGCTGCCCGCCGCGCGCGCGTCGCCGAGCGTGAGGTGCGCGAGCTCCTCGTGTCGCTGGCGCGAGTCCTCCTCGCTGCCGACGACGTCGAACGCGAAATCCTTGAGCATCCGCGAGCGGGTTCCGGAGCCCTCCGGCTCTCGACAGTTCCGGCACGCGCCGCGGTCGTCGACCGGCTCGGCCGTCCGACGGAAGCGCTCGCGGTCGAACTCGCGGTCGACGATCGTCGCCACCCACCAGCCGGTGATCGCATCCTTCCGAAGCTCGAACAGCCCCGCGGCCACTCAGGGAGTCCCGAGGCGCTCGAGAGCGGTGAGCGTGCTGCTGGCGTCGCCGTCGCCTGGCGAAGGAGGATCAAGCGGCGCAGACACAGCGGCAGCGAACGCCGCAGCGAAAGCGGACGCCGCTTCCCGGACTGCCCGAGGATGCCCGTTCGTCCAGCCGGCCTCGCGTGCGATCGAGGTCGATTCGACGTCAGGCATGCCGCACGGGTCGATGAGCTCGAAGTCGGCGAGATCGGGGTCGATGTTGAGCGCGATGCCGTGGTACGTGACGCCCCGCTCTACCCGCAACCCGAGCGCGCCGATCTTCCGCGGGGCGGCGCCATCGGCGTCGCACCAGCAGCCGGGATGCCCGTCGCGTCGGGCGGCGACGACGCCGAACGCGGCGCACGTCTCGATCAGCGCCGTCTCGAGGGCGCGCACGAACGCCCGAAGGAGCAAGCCGCGCCCCGCGAGGCCGATGATCGGGTAGGCGACCAGCTGACCGGGGCCGTGATACGTGGCCTCCCCCCCGCGCTCGACGCGGATGAGCGCGACGTCTCGTGCGCGCAACTCCTCAGCGGACGCGCGGACGTGGCTCTCGTCGGCCATCCGCCCGAGCGTCAGCACGGCCGGGTGCTCGAGCAGGAGGAGCTGGTCCGGGATCCGGCCGTCTGCACGCGCGGTCGCCAAGCGCTTCTGGAGCGACCAGGCGCGCCGGTACGGGACACGCCCCAGCCAGTGCGCGACGAGCGGCCGGGACCCAGCCTCGACATCCGCCTCCGGCGGCGGCGCGTAGGCTGTTCCGACGATCGTGTCCATCGCGGCCGACGATACCAGCCGACGATTTGCCTCCCCGCGACGCACGAACGTCATACGAACGGCGTTGAATGACCCGGATGGCTCGTCAGGCAAGCATCTCCCGGACGTCCTCGGCGGCCGCGGAACCGCGGTTCCCGGTCGTCACCCTCGCTGCCGCCTTCGCAGGGGCGGTGGCGGCGATCGTCTCGATCGCCGTCAGCGAGCTGTTCGCGGGACTGCTCGCCGGCGCCCCGTCGCTCGTGGTCGCCATCGGCCAGCTCGTCATCGATCTCCAGCCGCCCGGTGCGAAGGACTTTGTCGTCGACCTCTTCGGGACGAACGACAAGCTGGCGCTCAATGCGATCGTGGTCCTCGCCGCGCTCCTCATCGCGGCCGTGCTCGGGATCGTCGCCCGCCGGCGGTTCGCGGTCGGTGCCGCCGGCTTCGCCGCGTTCGGGGCGCTGGCCTTCGTCGCCGCGCTCAGGCAGCCGCTCATCGATCCGATCCTCGCCGCGATCACGGCGCTCGTTGCCACCTGGCTCGGGATCCATGCGCTCGCCTGGCTGGTCGGCCAGCTTCGACCCGCTGACTCCGGACAGGCCGCCCGTCGGCCCGTTGCCGCGGGTTCGATGCCGGACTGGAGCCGCCGTCACTTCCTGGTGCGGGCGGGCGGCCTCGGCGTGGCGTCGCTGGCCCTGGCCGGCGCAGGTCGCCGGATGCTCGAGACTCGACCCGGCGGCGCGAGCGGCACGGGAACGATCCCACCGCTCCCCGCTCCGTCGCAGACGGCGGCGCCGCTTCCGGCGGGCGCCGCATTGAGCGTCCCCGGCATCACGCCGCTCGTCGTCCCGAACGCCGACTTCTACCGCATCGACACCGCGCTCATCGTCCCGCGCGTCGACGTCACGACGTGGCAGCTCCACGTGCGCGGGATGGTCGACCGCGAGATCGTCATGACGTACGAGGACCTCCGCGCGATGCCGCAGCTCCAGCAGTACGTCACGATCGCGTGCGTCTCGAACAAGGTCGGCGACCACCTCGTCGGGAACGCGCTCTGGAGCGGCATCCGGCTCAGAGACGTCCTGGCCAGGGCTGGCGTCCAGCAGGGTGCGACCCAGCTCGTCGGCCGCTCGGTCGACGACTTCACCGTGGGCTTCCCGACCGAATGGGCGATGGACCCGTCGCGCGAGCCGATGATCGCGATCGGGATGAACGGACAGCCGCTGCCTCTGGAGCACGGCTTTCCGGCGCGGCTGATCGTCCCTGGTCTGTTCGGCTATGTGAGCGCGACGAAGTGGCT
>DASSHA010000180.1:0-26059 GCA_035693145.1 Candidatus Limnocylindrales bacterium | reverse complement strand
CGCGGATACCCATCGCCACCGCCACACCCTCGTCGCCGCGCTGTCCGCGAAGATCGAGATGGAGCTCGGCGAGCTGGAAGCCGACGAGGCCGCAGCGTTCATGTCCGAGCTCGGACTGACCGAATCCAGCCTCGGACGGGTCATCCGGCTCTCGTACAAGCTGCTCGGGCTCATCTCGTTCCTGACAGCCGGGCCCGACGAGGTGCGCGCCTGGCCGATCCCCGAGGGATCGAGCGCGGTTGACGCCGCCGGGGCGATCCACACCGATCTCGCGCGCGGGTTCATCCGCGCCGAGGTCGTGCCGTACGACGACCTCATCGAGCTCGGCTCGACGGCCGAGGCCCGCCGCCACGGCAAGCTTCGCTCGGAGGGGAAGACCTACCAGGTCCGTGACGGCGACGTCATCGAGGTGCTCTTCTCCCGATAGACGAGCTGGCAGTGCCGCGCCCGCTGAGCTGCCGCCGACGCTGAGCCTGCCGCCGCCGCTGAGCCTGCGGCCGCCGCTGAGCCTGCGGCCGCGCGGCGCCTATACCCGGCGGGGATGACTCTTCGTGCCCTCGACGCCCTTCCATCCCTGTGAGTGATGAGACCGACACCGGCACGACCGATTCCGTGCCTGTTTCATCCCGGGGAGGGATGATTCGGTACCAAGCGCGCCGGCGGTGATCCCTGGCGGACATCGACTCGGAGCGGCGTACCGGCCGGGGCGGTGCCGCCACGGCCGCCGTCTACCTAGTGCGTCGGGCCGAGGTCGTCGGGGTCGAAGTCGGCGAGGATCGCGCGGTAGTCCGCACCGTCCGTCTCGTCCTCGTCGTCCTCGTCGTCGAGCGCGGTGAGGAAGTTCTCCGCCTCGACGGTCGACACGTGGACCGAGGCCGTCAGGCGCGAGTCGAAGAGCGCGCGGAAGCCGTGCTCGCGCTCGAGCTCGGCGGCGATGGCCTCGATCAGGCTATCGTCCTCGTAACGGTCCTGGATCTGGCGACGGATCGACTGGACCAGCTCGAAGAACTCGTCCGGGTCCATCTCCTCCTCGCGCGCGAGGAGGAGATCGCTGAAGAGGTCGTCGTCGCCTTCGTGAAGCTCGTAGTAGTACACGCGTCGTCTCGGCTCGGGAGAACACCCACCGGCCGGCAGGCGAGCGGCCAGTATATGTCCCGTCATCGCGCCCTCCCGCTGCGCCGGACGGCCGCGTGACGCTCGGCCAGGCGTCGAACGGTCGGCCGGCGCCCGAGATCGTCGTCGTTGGCGCGGCAGCCCGCGACGTGGCGGCCGACGATCCCCGCGGCTGGCGACTGGGCGGCGGCGTGACGTACGGTGCCCTGACCGTCGCGGGCCTGGGGCTTCGCACCGTTGCCCTCGTCGGTGTCGACGCCCCCGCCGCGACCGCGACCGAGCTCGATCTCCTCCGCCAGCGCGGCGTCGACGTCCGGCTCGTGCCGCTCGAGCGGGGTCCCGTGTTCGACAATCGCGAGACGGCGGCCGGGCGCGTCCAGACGTGCGTCCAGCCGAGCGACCCGCTGCCGGTCGCCGCGGTCGAAGAGGAGCTCCGCGCGGCACGCGCGTGGCTGTTCGCCCCGGTCGCAGACGAGCTTCCCGAGGCGTGGGCCGATGTCCCGAACGCCGACGACCTCGTGGGGCTGGGCTGGCAGGGCCTGCTACGCGAGCTCGTCGCGGGCGAGCTGACGCATCGCCGGGCGCCACGTCCGAACCGGCTCGTCGAACGGGCCGACATCGTCGGCGTCAGTCACCTCGACGTGGAACCGGGAACGCCGATCGAAGCGATGCTCGCCGTCTGCCGGCCGGGAGCCTCGCTCGTGCTGACCGACGGCGCCGATGGCGGACTTGTCGTCACGGTGCCGCCTCCCGGTCATCGGCCGGCGTTCCGGCGCTATCCGGCGCTTCCGCCGGACGTCGTCGTCGATTCGGTGGGTGCCAGGGACACGTTCCTCGGCGCGCTCCTCGCTGCCCGAGCGTTTCCGCAGCGCCTGGCCGGACCCGCAGGCCACGGCGGCGACCTTCGGCTCGCGGCCGCTGCGGGCTCGCTCGTCGTCGAGGGTCCGGGCCTCCTCGGGGTGCCGGACCTGCCGGCTGTCGCTCGCCGTCTCGGGAAGCACCCGCTGCCCTGACGGCTGTGGGACGCGGCGCTACGCCTCGCCGTCGCGCTCGCGCCGCTCCTCGAGCTGACCGGCCTCGGCCGCCGCGAGCTCGTTGTCGGTCGGTTCGGACGTCGGAGCGACCTCCGTCGGCCGGGCGGCCTCGTCGACCGTTGAGGGATCGGCCTGCATGAGCTCGTCGAGCTCCCGGGCGAGGTCGACGAGCTCGTCGCCGCCACCCATGAGCCGGAGGAGCTCGTCCTGGCCGACCTCGCCGCGGACGAACTCGCCCGCCAGCCGGCCGTGTGACAGGATCGTGAAGCGGTCGCCGACGGGCAGCGCGTGCTGGACGTTGTGGGTGATGAAGATGACGCCGAGGCCCTTCGCTCGAGCCCGGATCACGTGCCGCAGGACGATCGCCGCCTCCTTCACGCCGAGCGCCGAGGTCGGCTCGTCGAGGATGAGGACGCGCGCACCGAAGTACTCCGCCCGGGCGATGGCGACCGTCTGACGCTCACCGCCCGACAGGGTCCCAACGAGCTGGCCCGGATCGCGGACGCGGATCCCGATCTCGAGCATCTGCTCGGTCGCGATGCGGCCGGCCCGGCCGACGTCGAACCGCTTGAACGGACCCCAGCCGACCGTCGGCTCCGAACCGACGAAGAAATTGCGGCTGATGCTCATGAGGGGCAGAACGGCGAGGTCCTGGTAGACCGTCGCGATCCCGCGGTCGAGCGCGTCACGCGGCGACTGCAGCGTGACCGGCTGGCCATCCATTCGCAGCGTGCCCGAATCGGGTCCGTGGACGCCGGACAGGATCTTGATCAGCGTCGACTTGCCGGCGCCGTTGTCGCCGAGCAGGCAGTTGACCTCGCCGGGCCGGACGGACAGTGAGACGTGCTCGAGGGCGATGACGCGGCCGAAGTACTTCGAGACGTCGGCGGCCTCGAGGACGGGCGTCGCGGCCGACGGCTCCCGGCGCGACCGCTCGCGCGAGCCGTAGTCGGCGATCCGGTCGGCGGTGTCCTTCGGCAACGTGAACGGCGCGTCGTCATGGGGGAGCGGCGGTACGTCCCGGGACATCAGGCGGCTCCCGAGGCTCGGCGGAGGACGAACGTGTTGACGAGCACGGCGACGAGCAGCAGCAGGCCGAGGACCGCGTTGTACCAGTCGGTGTTGATGCCCGCGTAGAAGATGCCCAGGTTCGTGGCCCCGAGGATGAACGCTCCGAGCGCCGATCCGAGGACCGACCCGTAGCCACCGGTGAGGAGCGCCCCGCCGACGACGGCCGTGATGATCGCCTCGAACTCCTTGTTCGTGCCGTTGTTGACGTTCGCGCTGCCGTTGAGGCCGAGAACGATGAGCGACCACAATGCCGCGGACGCGGCCGTCGCCATGAACAGGATGATCTTCACGCGCCTGACGGGAACGCCGACGTAGCGCGCCGCCTGAGCCGACCCGCCGACGGCGAAGATCCAGTTGCCGAAGCGCGTTCGGAGCAGGACCCACGAGGCCACGGCGACGACGAATATCCACCACAGCAGCTCCACGTTGAAGCTGCCGGTGTCGATCCTGAACAGGTTCGCCGAGAACAGCTTCATCGCCGGGCTCGACAGGTTGTCCGGCGAGACGTTGACGATCGTAAGGCCGGTGAGGCCCCGCGTGAACGCGATCGTGAGCCCGCGCAGGATGAGCTGGGTCGCGAGCGTGACGATGAAGGATGGCAGGCCGGTTCTCATGACGAGCCAGCCGTTTACGCCGCCGAGCGCGAGCGCGACGACGAACGTGAGCGCGACCGCCGCGACCGGCGGCAGCCCGAACTGGGTCATCGAGAGGGCCGCGAACATGCCGGTGAAGCCCGCCATCGCGCCGAGCGACAGGTCGAACTCGCCGGCGATCATGAGCAGCGTCACGGTCGCGCCGAGGATCCCCACCTGGGCGGCCACCTGGAGCGTCCCGGCCACTCCCGACGCCCGAAGGAAGCCGCCGCCGTAGCCCAGGACCGTGAAGACGGCGTAGACGACGATCGCGCCGAGCAGCGCCCCGAACTCGGGCCGCGACGCGATCCGGCGAATCGCGCTCTCCCTCCGGAGCCGGCTGGGCGGTGCGGTATCCGCAGCAGCGGTCATCCCTGACTCCTCGAAGCCGCGAGGGCCGGCCGCGTCACGCGGCCGGCCCTCGCCCGTTCGATCGTGCGTCCGCGTGGCGGCTCGCGCCTAGCGGGTCGTGCCCGTGTTCGCGATGACGGTGTCGACGTTCGTCTTGTCGACGATCCCTGGTCCGGTCAGGATCGGCTGGCCGCCGCCGGGCAGCAGCCCGTAGAGGTGGTAGTAGACGAGGAAGTTCACCGGCAGATAGCCCTGCAGCCACTGCTGCTGGTCGACCGCGAACAGCATCGTGCCGGCCTTGATGGCGTCGAGGACGTCCTTCGAGAGGTCGAACGTCGCGAGCTTGATGTTCGTGTTGTTCGACGCCTGCAGGGCCTTGAGGGCCGGCGCCGCGCCGGTCGGACCGAGAGCCATCATGCCGTTGATCGACGGATCGGCCGACAGCGCCCCCGAGATCGCCTGCTGGGCACCGGACTGGTCGGTCAGCTGGACTGCGAGGACGGTCGACTTCCCGCCGAGTCCGGTGGCGAAGCCTTTGCAGCGGGCATCGAGCCCGGCGTTGCCGACCTCCTGGTTGATGCAGATCGCGTTCGTCACCCCGGCTGCCTTCATGAGCGCTCCGGCCTTCTCGCCGGCGATCTCCTCGTTCTGGCCGACGTGGGTCAGGATGCCGAGGCTCTGGTAGACGTCGGACCCGGAGTTGGCCGAGATGACCGGGATCCCGGCCTTGATCGCGTTCTGGATGTGCGGACCCTCGGCCTTCGCATCAGGGATCGACACGACGAGGCCGGCGGGCTTCTTGCCGATGGCCGCGTCGATGAGCTGGTTCATCTGGTTGATGTCGAAGGTCGTGCCCGACGGCGCGCTGTAGTTCACCGTCGCGCCGGTGTCCGCCGCGGCCTGCTTCGTCCCGTTGACGAAGATCGACCAGAACGGGTCGGAGCTTTGGCCGTGCGTGACGACCTCGATGTCGAGGCCCTTGCCCGATCCCGCACCGGCACCCCCGCCGGATGCGCCGCCGCTCGCCGTCGGGCTCGCGCTCGATTGACACGCCCCCGCGAACACCGCGACGAGCCCGACGCCCACGAGCATCTTCCGAAGGTGCATCGATCTCCTCCTCGCCCGCGTCATCCCGACGCGGCTGATGCCCGCTCGGCCGGCGGAGCCATCCCCTTGTCCCACCGCCCGCCGACGGACGGCGCGATGCTACGGCCGGGCGGGCGACGACCGCAAGACGCGTCGCGTCAGCGCTCGATCTCGGCCAGCCGGACGGCGCGATGCTCGGTCAGGGAAAGCGTCGCGGCTTCGGCGATCCGGAGCGCCTCGACGCCGTCGCGTGCGGTGCATGGCGACGGCCGCCGTCCAGCGGCGACGTCGACGAACGCGGCGAACTCGGCTCGGTAGGCGTCGCGGAATCGATCGAGGAAGTCCGGCCAGGCCGGGCCGGCGAGCCGCTCGACGCCGGGTTCGACCGACCGCAGCGGCGTCCGCGGACCCATCCCGACGGAGATGGAGTCCTTGGACCCGAACAGCTCCGCCCGGATGTCATAGCCGAGGGGATCGTGGCGAGCGACGTCGAGCGTGACCGGCGTACCGTCGGCCAGCTGGAGGGTCGCGACGGCGGTGTCGACGTCACCGTACTTGGCGAAGACGGGAAAGCCGCGGACGGAGCCGATCGCCCAGACCTCGTCGACCTCCTGGCTCGTGAGCCAGCGGATCACGTCGAAGTCATGGATCGAGAAGTCGCGGAACAGCCCGCCCGACGCCGGGATGTATGCCTCGTGGGGCGGGGCGGGGTCGTGGCCCGCAAGCCTGACGACGTACAGCGTGCCGAGCTCACCCGAGTCGAGCATCCGCTTCGCCTCGCCGTAGCCGCCGTCGAACCGGCGCTGGAAGCCGAGCTGGAACGGGACGCCGGACGCCTCGATACGCTGGGCGACTCGCAGCGTCGTGGCGAGGTCGACCGCCAGCGGCTTTTCGCAGAACGTCGGCTTGCCGGCCTCGATGGACTGGAGGACGAGCGGCGCGTGCGCGTCGGTCGCGGCGGCGATGACGACCGCGTCCGCAGCCTCGATGGCCTCGTCGATCGAGGCGGCGGCCTGGGCGCCGACGAGACCCGCCACTTCGCGGGCGCGATCCTGCAACGCGTCGGCGACGACGAGCGCGTCGATGCCTGGCGTGTGTGACAGGAGATCGGCGTGGAGATGGCCGATTCGGCCGGCGCCGAGGAGGGCGACCTTCACGGCGCGGAGGCTAACACGCGGATCGCCGGGCCCGGGCGTCGCTTCATCGTCGGCCGCCGGCTGGCTCGTGCGATGCGATCGGCCAGTCGTCGCCGCCGGCGCGTGAGGTCGCGATCGAGCCCGCGGACCGGAAGGCCGATCGCACGGAGGCGCGTGGCCGCCGTCACGCCGCGATCCGTCGCATCGAGCGCAGCGCGCGGGTCGCGTCGGACGTGCTCCTCGATCTTCGCGACCTCGACCCACGCCAGGGCGCCGATCCGGCCGCCGCGCAGGGCGATCGATCGCCAGGCCGAGACGGCCTCGTCGACCCGGCCGACGCGCCGGAGGAGATGCGCGCGCTCGCGCTCGATTCGTTCGGCCGTCCAGGCCGAATCGAGCCGATCGGGCGTGCTCGCCGGCTCGCGCCGCGCGTTCACCGGGCCGCCGATGTCGGCGACGGCACGCGGCGACCACCACGGCACCTGCCGCACGCGTGACGCCCGTGCCCCGAGGAGGCCTCGTTCGTCATGGTCGCGCGACGGCTCGGCCCGGAACGCCGGGCGGGCGACTGCAAGCTCGAGGCATTCGAGTGCCTCGTCCGCGCGGTCGGCGCGTGCGAGAAGCCGCGCCAGGCCGGCGAGGTCGCCTGGATGAGCGGCCGGTCGGCGCTCGGGTACGGCGAGCCCGTCGGCGAGATGCGCGAGGAGCCGGGCGAGGCTCCGGACGTCCTCGTGGTTGTGGCGCACGACGTCGGCCAGCAGTGACGGCTCGCCGTCGCGCAGGAAGCCGAGATAGCGCCCCGGGATCTCCCAGCCGTCGACGTCGCCGCTGCGCCGCAGCCCGAGCAGCTCGGACTCGACGGTTCGCAGTCGAGCGTCCGAGAGCCGATGGCGGAACAGGGCGCGGACGAGCGGCAGCAGGTCGAGGTGGCCGCCGAGCCCGGGCGGATGGCCTCGCTCCAGCCGGAACCTCGTCACGAGGAGCGGCCAGTCGAACCCGCGGCCGTTGTAGGTGACGAGCCAGCAGTCGGACGGCAGGGCGTCGCGAAGGGCCGCGAGGAGCGCGTGCTCGTCGGCGTGATCGGGGAGCAGCAGCTGGCACTGGTGGAACGCGTCGTCGACCCACCAGCCGAGACCGACGAGGAACGCGAGCGTGCCGGTCGCCGTTCCGAGGCCCGTCGTCTCCGTGTCGAGGCAGACCAGCGGCACGTCGGGAGCCGGCTGGCCGGGCAGGCCCGCGAGCCGCTCGCGGTCGACGCGCAGCGTGCCCGGCGGCCGGTCGATCCGGATGACCCGCCCGCCGGGCGAGTCGACCAGCTCGCCCTCGACGGCCGCCGCGAGACGGGCGGCGAGGAGCCCCGAGCGCCGGCGACGCCGATCGACAACGGCACGGGACGTCTCGGGATCCTCGGCGGGCGCGGCAGGCGAGCGGCGCTCGGCGAGCGCGCGTATCCGGCGCAGGAGACGTGCGTGGTCCGCGTCGCTGGTGGTCCGTGCCTCGATCATCGCGAAAGCTCGGCGAGCAGTCGCCGGGCGAGTGCCTTGGCGTCGACGTCGGGTTCGAGCCGCGGGCCGGTGCAGCCCGGACAACCCGATTCGCAGTCGCAGCCGGCGACCAGCTCGTCAGCGCCGGCGACGAGCTCCTCGTGCCGCTCGAACAGGCGTTCCGCCAGGCCGACACCGCCGGGCACGGGCTCGTACAGGTAGATCGTCGGCGCCTCTTCGTGCGGGGAGCGGACCTGCGCGACGAGGCCGAGATCGCGCGGGTCGACCATGAGCAGGACCGACGCGATCGCCTGGAGCGCACGGCCGGCGGCGAGCAGCGCAACGTCGAGATCCCGTCGCGTCCAGCCGGCAGTGAGCGCGTCCGCGACGAGCCAGTAGGCCGTCGTCTGGAGCTCGATCTCGGGGAGCCGGATGGGTCCCCAGCCGACGTTCTCGTTGGTGACGAACTTGAGCTTCTTGTAGATCGTCGCGAGGCTCGAGACCATGACCTCGCCGTGCCGACGGTGGCCGCCCGGCGCGGCGGCCTCGGCGAAGACGTCGAGCGGCTTGAGCGTCACGCCCCGGTCTGCCTGCGTGTAGTGGTCGACGTCGACCCGCCGGACGTAGGCCTTGCGCTCGTCCCAGTCGAGCCGGTCGACGTGGAACTGGGCCGATTCGTGGAGGTAGATCGCGTCCTCGTGGACGAGCGTCTGGGCGCTGAACAGGTCGACCTCGCCGATGACCCGGGGCCGGTCGCCGGTCGTGTCGACGATCACGACGTTCTCCTCGGCCGCGGCACGGAGCGAGACCGCCGACGCCGGGAAGTTTTCGGAGCTCCAGTACCAGCGTCCGTCCGTGGCCTGCCGGACGTGGCCCTCCTCGGCGAGGAACGCGAGCAGGTCGTCGGCCGGCGCCGGTCCGAACGACTCGCCGGGCGCGAAGGGAAGCTCGAACGCGGCGGCCTTGAGGTGCGCCAGGAGGACGTGCACGTTGTCCGGGTCGAGCCGTGCCTCCTCGGGCGCGCCCTCGAGCAGGTACTCGGGGTGGCGGATGACGTACTGGTCGACGGGCGATGCGGAAGCGACGAGGACGGCGACGCTGGCGTCCCGGCGTCGGCCGGCGCGACCGAACTGCTGCCACGTGGCCGCGATCGAGCCCGGGTAGCCGGCGAGGATCGCGGCGTCGAGTCGGCCGACGTCCACGCCGAGCTCGAGGGCGTTCGTCGCGACCACGCCGAGCACCTCGCCGTCGCGGAGGCCCCGTTCGATCGACCGTCGCTCCGTCGGCAGGTAGCCGCCGCGGTAGCCGCGGACGCGACTGCGCGGACCGAAGCCCTCCCGGAGCGCTTCCCGCAGGCCGGTGAGCAGGATCTCGACGGCCGTCCGCGACCGCCCGAAGACGATCGTCTGCCGGCCGGCTCGCAGGAACGGGAGCGCCCAGCGGTTCGCCAGCGTGAGCGCCGATCCCCGGGCTCCCGTCGACGGATCGAGGACCGGTGGATCGACGAGCAGGACGTGCCGTTCCCCCGACGGCGCGCCGTTCCGGTCGACGACGCGGCTCGACCGCCCCGTCAACGTCGCGGCGAGGTCAGCCGGGTTCGCGATCGTCGCCGAGCAGCAGACGATGACCGGCCGGCTGCCGTAGTGCTCACAGATCCGCAGCAGCCGGCGGAGGACGTTCGCGACGTGGCTGCCGAACACGCCCCGATAGGTGTGGAGCTCGTCGACCACGATGACGCGCAGCTGCTCGAACAGCTGGAACCACTTCGTGTGGTGGGGGAGGATCGCGGCGTGGAGCATGTCCGGGTTCGTCACGACGATCTGTCCCGCCGTCCGGATGGCCTGGCGGACCGGCGCGGGCGTGTCGCCGTCGTACGTCGCGGCACGGACGTCGAGCGCCGACGCTCGCGCGAGCTCCGACATCTCCACGACCTGGTCCTGGCCCAGCGCCTTGGTCGGGAAGAGGAACAACGCTCGCGCGGCCGGGTCGTCGGCGATCGCCTGGAGCACCGGGAGCGCGTAGCAGAGGGTCTTCCCGGAGGCCGTCGGCGTGACGACCACGACGTCCTCGCCGGCGTGAACCGCATCGATCGCCTCGGCCTGGTGGACGTAGAGGTCAGTGACGCCGCGCGTGGCGAGCCCGCGCCGGATCCGCGCGTCGAGCCACCCCGGCGCATCGGCGAACGACGGCTCGCGCGCCGGCACGATCTCGTGGTGGACCACGCCGCGAGCGAGCGAGGGCTCGGCGAGGAGCCCGGCGAGGACGTCGGTGGCAGACGCGGGAGCGTAGAGCCGGATCGCCATCGGTTCGGGTCTCCATTTGGAACGTCCGTTCTGTTTGCCCGAAGGCTAACAGCACGGTCGGGCGTGCGCGTGACAGGTCGTCTGTCACACGAGTGGGGCGGTTGACACGTCAGCTGCGGGCAGCTAGCCTCCCGGGGATGGTCCGCCGAGCCGTGCCGCCCGACGCTGCCCCGGAAGGCTCGACCCAGGCCGCCGATCC
Source organism: Candidatus Limnocylindrales bacterium (assembly GCA_035693145.1). Taxonomy (GTDB): domain Bacteria; phylum Chloroflexota; class Limnocylindria; order Limnocylindrales; family CSP1-4; genus DASSHA01. Next base: position 15,650 of record DASSHA010000180.1, on the reverse strand, counting down.
GGAACGATCGGAGCAGGCCAACGAGGGGGCGGACTCCACGGCAGCGGTGGCGCTCCCGCTCGACGGCCTCGGCGTCGGCATCACGCGCCGACGGGTCGCCTTCCTCCTCGCCGCGATCGTTGCCGTGTGGATCGTCATCGTCTTCGCACGCCAGGTCGGCCAGGCGTCGGATGCGGCCGCCCGCGCGGACACGATCGCCGGCCAGAACGCCGACCTCGAGGCGAATGTCGCTGCCCTTCACCGCGAGCTCGGGACCATCCAGGACGAGCGGTTCGTGCTCCAGCAGGCACGCGCGAACGGTCTCGGCTCGCCCGACGAGCGCCCCTTCCGGCTCGCGCCCGGTGCATCGCCACTCCCCGCAGACGCGCCCGGTTCCACGGCAGTGCGGCTGGGCACGACGGAGCATCACGAGACGCCGCTCGAAGCATGGCTGTCGCTGCTGTTCGGGCCGTCGCCCAGGTCGGACTGAACCGCCCCGCGCTCGGACCGCGGTCCGCGAGGTCGTGACCTTCGGCCCTGTCAGGATCGCCGCCGCGTCGCGATCATCCGAGGATGGCCGACGAACTTCACGCCCGGTTGCCGGGCGTCCCACCGATGGCTGCTGATCCGACCGGGACGCGGCGCGAGGCGTCGTCGGCCGAGTCCGACGACGAGCTGACCACGCTGCCACTCGACGTCCGCCGAACGGTCTCACGGACGATCGACCCACGCGCGACGCGAGCGGCCTTCGACGACCTCGATTGGCTCGGCACGCCGGCCTCCGAGCCGGGTCTCCCGGCCGGGCGGAGACGGGTCCGGACGGACCTCGACTACGTCGTCCCGTCGGGCACGATGACCGTCAGCAGGGGTGCGCTCGTGGATATCGGCGCGGTGACGATCGATGGCCGGACAGTCCGCGTCGAGGTCGCCTGGCGCTCCGCGTCGCTGGCACCGCTCTTCCCGGTCTTTGCCGGCGAGCTCGTCGTGTCCGACGATGCGCTCGCGCTGCACGGTCGCTATGCGCCGCCGTTCGGGCGGTTCGGCGTGGTCATCGATCGCGCGCTGCTCCACCTCGTCGCGCGCGGCACGGGCCGGGCCTTCCTCGACCGGATCGCCGACCGGCTCGGCGGACCGGGCGCGGGGGCATCACCCGCTCGAGAGGTCTGACGCCCGCATCGGGAACCCTCGGATCGCTCCTGTAAACTGGCATGCCCTGGCCGGGTAGCTCAGTTGGTAGAGCAGCGGACTCATAAGCCGCGGGTCACAGGTTCGAGTCCTGTCCCGGCTACCACCTTCTTCTCGACGTTCCAGGGCCCGAGTGGGCCTTTCTTCACCCGAACTTCGTGCCTTTCGGGTGCTGACACACGGATCCTTCGCGCACGATCGTCCGTATTGCTGTTAGGCAACGGCCGCCGCGGGCTGCGGGTCCGCGAGGTGGCGGCCGGTATACTCGAAACTCGGCATTTCGGTCGGCTCCGCGCCGTCCGCTCCGACCCTGGAGGGTCCCCAATCTTGAACGCCAAATTCCTGCGCAACGGGATCGTGATGCTGGTCCTCGTGGTCGGCACCGTCGTGTTGCTCTACACGTGGCTCATGCAGGGCACGCCGCCGACATCCGTCGGCTACTCCGAGTTCCTGTCGCGAGTCCAGTCCGGCCAGGTCGCGAAGGTCGTCCAGCAGGACCAGACCCTGACGGTGACACCGAAGGGCGGGAACGCCGCAACGACCTACCAGGTCACGGTGCCGACGGTCCTCACCAACGTCCTCGACGACATGCAGACGGCCGCGAAGGCCGGCAACCAGCAGCTCCCGGCGGACGCCCTGACGGCGATGAAACCACCGGACACGAGCTGGCTGGGGCTGATCATCACCGGCCTGCTGCCGCTCATCCTCATCGGCGGCTTCATCTTCTTCATGATGCGCCAGGCCCAGGGGACGAATAACCAGGCCCTCAGCTTCGGCAAGAGCCGGGCACGAATGTTCCTCGGCAACAAGACCGTCGTGACGTTCGCCGACGTGGCGGGCGTCGACGAGGCCAAGACCGAGCTCCAGGAAGTCGTCGAGTTCCTCAAGTACCCCGAGAAGTTCAACTCACTCGGAGCGCGCATCCCGCGCGGTGTCCTGCTCGTCGGCCCTCCCGGCACCGGCAAGACGCTCCTCGCCCGTGCCGTGGCCGGCGAGGCGGGCGTGCCGTTCTTCAGCATCTCCGGCTCCGAGTTCGTCGAGATGTTCGTCGGCGTCGGCGCAAGCCGGGTACGCGACCTGTTCGACCAGGCGAAGCGGAACGCGCCCTGCATCGTGTTCGTCGACGAGATCGACGCGGTGGGCCGCCAGCGCGGCGCGGGCCTCGGCGGCAGCCACGACGAGCGCGAGCAGACGCTCAACCAGATCCTCGTCGAGATGGACGGCTTCGACACGAACACGAACGTCATCGTCGTCGCCGCCACGAACCGACCCGACGTCCTCGACCCGGCGCTCCTCCGGCCCGGTCGGTTCGACCGGCAGGTCATCCTCGACCGGCCGGACATGAAGGGCCGGGTCGCGATCCTCAAGGTCCACACGAAGGGCAAGCCGATCGACAAGGCGATCGCGCCGGAGGAGATCGCGCGTCAGTCGCCGGGCTTCTCGGGCGCCGACCTCGCGAACCTCGTCAACGAGTCGGCGATCCTCGCCGCCCGCCGGAACAAGAAGGTCATCTCGATGCCCGAGTTCCAGGAGGCGCTCGAGCGGATCGTGGCCGGTCCCGAGCGCAAGAGCCGGGTCATCTCCGACGCGGAGAAGGGGATCATCGCCTACCACGAGGGCGGTCACGCCGTCGTCCAGCGGGTGCTCCCGAAGTGCGATCCTGTCAACAAGGTCACGATCATCAGCCGGGGCATGGCCCTCGGCTACACGATGGCCCTGCCGACGGAGGACCGCTACCTCCAGAGCAAGTCGGAGTTCGAGGACAAGATCGCCGGGCTGCTCGGCGGCAACGTCTCCGAGCGGCTCGTCTTCGGCGACACGACGACGGGCTCGAGCAACGACATCGAGAAGGCGACCGATCTCGCTCGACGGATGGTGACGGAGTTCGGGATGAGCGAGAAGCTCGGTCCGCTCGCGTTCGGGAAGCGGGACGAGCTCGTCTTCCTCGGTCGCGAGATCGGCGAGCAGCGCAACTACTCGGATGACGTCGCACGCCAGATCGACGAGGAGGTTCGAGCGATCATCGACGCCGCGTACGCGCGGGCGATGGACGTCCTGACCAGGCATCGCGACAAGCTCGACGCGCTGGCGGCCAAGCTCATCGCCGAGGAGACCGTGGACTCGGACGGCTTCGAGAGCCTGTTCTCGGACCTCCCGCCGAAGGAGAACATCCACGGCGCGCCGCCGCGGATCGTCGCTCCCGGCACCGAGGGCGGAACCTCGCCGGGACCGATGGCGCCGCAGCCGCAACCGCAGCCGACCCCGAACCCCTCGCCGGCCTGACGCGCACGGCACTCGACGATCCGAACGGGCGGCCTTCCCAGGGGCCGCCCGTTTCGATTCCTCAGCCCTGCGCGCTGCGGCCCAGGACGAGTGCGGCGGCGGCGACGTCCTCGACCGCCATGCCGAGCGACTTGAAGACGATGACGTCATCCGGGGACGTGCGCCCGCCCAAGGTGCCGGCGATCACCTCGCCGAGCTCGGCGCCGATCCGCTGACCGAGCTCGAGCGCGCGGCGGACGTCGCCGGATTCGGCGGCGGCTGCCGCCCTCGAGTCGACGACGAGCCGGGCAGATCCCAGAAGACGATCGTCGAGCTCGCGCCAGTCGGGACGCGGTGCGCCGACGGCCGCGACGAACGCTCCCGGACTGAGCCACGCTCCATCGAGGACCGGCGTCCGCGACGTCGTGGCCGTGACGACGATGTCGGCTCCGTCCACGGCGGCTTCGGCTGAGCTGACGGCGCGCACGTCGGGCCTGGTTGCCGCGAAGGCACTCGCCCGGCGCGGGCTCCAGACGCGCACGTCACGGAGCGCGCGAACTCGGCGGAGCGCATCGAGGTGGCTCGCGGCCTGGACGCCCGACCCGAGAATTGCGAGAACCGACGCACCAGGACGGGCGAGCCGTTCGGCTGCCAGCGCCGACACGGCCGCCGTCCGGAGCTCGGTGATCGCGTTGCCCGCGAGGGTCGCGATCGGCACGCCGGTCGTCGGATCGAACAGCAGCACGATCGCGTGGTGCGTCGGCACGCCGACGTTCGCGGGGTACAACGTGACGAGCTTCGCGCCGAGCGCGGTGGGCGTCCGGGCCGGCATGACGTAGAGGAACCCGTTGCCGTTCGCGGCCGGGACGACTGTCCGGACGGGCTGCTCGGAGCGGCCGGCGGAGAAGTCCGCGAGCGCCACGGCCATCGCCTCGCGCAGCTCGTCGAGATCGAGGGAGGCGCGGATCGCGGCGTCCGTCTCGTCCACGGACAGAGGATGCACCGTCGGACGGCTAGAATCGTCGGTCTCGCACACCAAGCTCGAGGATCACCTTGACCGAAACCGCTGCGCGCGCCGTCTTCTCCAGCGGCGATGCCGCCGTCGACCGGTTTCTCGACGAGTCGCACGATCGCCGGCTCGATTCCTGGATGACGCTCCTGCGAATTCCGTCGATCTCCGCGCTGCCCGAGCACGCGCCCGATATCCGTCGCGCCGCCGAGTTCGTCGCCGAGGAGCTGCGCCGGATCGGGATGGAGCACGTCGACGTCGCGGAGACCGGCGGCCACCCGATCGTGTACGCCGACTGGCTCCATGCCGAAGGCGCCCCGACCGCCGTCGCCTACGCCCACTACGACGTCCAGCCGGTGGACCCGGTCTCCGAGTGGCATCACCCGCCGTTCGAGCCGACGGTCGAGGGCGGACGCATCCTCGCCCGCGGCGCGAGCGACGACAAGTCGAACCTCGGCATCCTCCTCCAGGCCGCGGAGGCGCTCCTGTCGACCCGGGGCTCGCTGCCGATCAATCTTCGCTTCGTGTTCGAGGGCGAGGAGGAGACGACGTCGGAGCACCTCGAGCCGTGGCTCGCCGCGAATCGTGAGCGGCTGGCGGGCGACGTCGCGCTGATCTGCGACAGCGGGTTCTTCGCCGGGAACCTGCCGGCGATCACGATCGGGCTGCGCGGGATCATGTACGCCCAGGTCGACGTCCGCGGGACGTTCCAGGACGTCCATTCCGGGTCGTATGGCGGCGCTGTCCAGAACCCGGCGAACGCGCTCGCGTCGATCATCGCGGCGCTCAAGGACGGCGACGGCCGAATTCTCGTGCCCGGCTTCTACGACGACGTCGTCGCGCTCACCGACGCCGACCACGACGCGTATGCCGCGCTTCCGTTCGACGACGACGAGTTCCGCGATTCACTCGGCGTGGACGAGCTCGTCGGTGAGCCCGGGTACTCGACGCTCGAGCGTCGCTCGGCGCGCCCGACGCTCGACGTCAATGGCATCTGGGGCGGTTTCCAGGGCGAGGGCAGCAAGACGATCATCCCGGGCTCCGCCCACGCGAAGGTGAGCAGTCGGCTCGTCGCCGACCAGGATCCCGACCGCATCTACGACCTCTTCCGTTCATACGTCCTCGACATCGCCCCGCCGGGCGTTCGCGTCGAGGTTCGAAACCTCGGTGGTGGACGACCGACCCTCACGCCGACCGACCTGCCGTGGACGCAGGCAGCCGCCCGGGCGATCGCCGAGACGTTCGGCCAGGAGCCCGTATTCATCCGTGAAGGCGGTTCGATCCCGTTCGTCGCGACGTTCGAGACGCTCCTCGGCCTTCCCGTCGTCCTGCTCGGGTTCACGCCGCCCGACGGCAACTTCCATGCGCCCAACGAGTGGATGGACCTGGCGAACTTCGAAGGCGGCGTCCGGACGATGGTCCGCTACTGGAACGAGCTCGCAACCCTGCCCCACTGAGCGTCTCCGCCCGGGGCCGGCCCGGTACTTTCGGGGGTGTGGCGCTCGTCGCCGGAGGTGGGAGGATTCGTGAGGACGCGGTGCTACCATCGCCCGCAGTCCGTCACCAGCCGGGAGGGTTACTCCGCGTGAGCACCGAGGTCGAGACGGCCGTTTCCGCCGGGACGCGCCCCTGGCGACTGGACACCGCCAACGGCAGCATGTCGCCGCGCTCGGCGCTCGATGTGCTCGTCGATCTCAACGACAACGTCACGCAGGGCCGCGTCGGCGAGTACCAGCCGCTCCCGCTCGGCTTCACCCCGCTGGACAAGACGATCGGCAGCGGACTCCGGCCCGGCGAGCTGCTCCTCATCGGCGGCGCCCAGGGCACCGGCAAGACGACGATGGCGCTCCAGATGGCGCGCAACGTCGCGTCGGGCGGTCAGGCGAACGTCCTCTACATCTGCTTCGAGCACGAGGAGCAGTACCTCCTCAACCGGATGATCGCGATGGAGTCCGCGCTCGCGCACCTCCCGCACAAGACCGGTGCCATCAAGATCCAGGACGTCCGCAAGGAGATCCTCGGAACGTGGATGGCGGAGGGATCGAGCGATGCACAGCTCGCCTCGAACCCGCGCCTCCGCCCGTCACTCGACCGGATCGCCCGCTACGGCCAGAACCTCTTCCTGCTCCGCGGCTCGCAGACGGCGAGCACGGTCGACAACATCCGGACGCTCGTCCAGCAGCATCGCGAGCTGTCCGGCGATCGCCGACTCCTCGTCATCGTCGACTACATGCAGAAAGTGCCGGTGATCCCGGAGCCGTCGACCGAGACGGAGAAGGTCACCGTCGTCGTCAACGGGCTCAAGGACATCGCCCTCTCCGAGTCGGTCCCGATGATTGCGATCGTCGCCGCCGACAAGGAAGGCCTGAAGGCGAGCCGGCTGCGCAACCACCACCTGCGCGGCAGCTCGGCGATCAACTACGAAGCGGACATCATCCTCATCCTCAACGAGAAGTACCACATCGTTGCCAAGGTGAACATCGAGTTCAACCCGTACCAGGCACAGCGCTTCCGCGACTGGGTCGTCGTTTCGGTCGAGAAGAACCGCGGCGGCCAGGACAACGTGGACCTCGAGTTCGAGAAGCACTTCGAGTTCTCCTGCTTCGACCCGAGCGGTCGGACCGTGCAGGAGAAGCTGATCGAGGAACGCCTCTACAACGACTGACGGCCCGCGAGCCGGTGGCACGCCGCGGCGCGACGAGCGCGACCGGGGCGGCCGGCGGGAGGCGGAGCCGAAGCGTCACGTCGACCCGCGCTATGGTTCGGGGATGGCCGACACGCCCGCGTTCCCGGACGTCATCGAGGTCGTTGTCGAGATCCCGCGCGGGTCGCGCAACAAGTACGAATGGGACCCGACGGCCGGCGTGTTCCGGCTCGATCGTGTCCTGAGCTCGGCCGTCTTCTACAACTTCGACTACGGCTACACGACCCGGACGATCTCCGGCGACGACGACCCGACGGATGTCCTCCTGCTCGTCGACGAGCCGACGTTTCCCGGCTGTCACGTGTGGGCCCGTCCGATCGGCGGCCTCGAGATGCGCGACGAGAAGGGCGAGGACTTCAAGGTCCTGTGCGTCGCACTCGGCGACCCGCACCAGGCCCACGTCGAGAACCTGGACCAGGTCCGTCCCCACCGCCTCGCCGAGATCGAGAACTTCTTTGCGACGTACAAGCTGCTCGAGGACAAGGACGTCGAGGTGCTCGGCTGGCGCGATCGCGATGCGGCGCGGCGAGTGCTCGAGGAGGACCGGCGGCGGTTCGAGGCCGCGTCGTAGCCGGGAGCGAGCGTCTTCGGGCCGGACGGACGAGTTCGTGAGCGCCGATGACCGACCGATCCGCCTGTTCGTCGCCCTGCCGGTCGCCGAAGCTGCCCGCCCGACGCTCGCCGATTCGATCGCGCAGGTACGGGCACGCCTTTCGCCGACGCATGAGGCCGCCCTGCGATGGGTCTCACCCGAGGCGTTTCATGTAACGCTCCGGTTCCTGGGCGCCACCGAACCCGCCCGCCTCGAGGACGTCGCCGCCGCCGTCGAGGCGGCGGCAGTCGGAGTCAGGCCGTTCGACGCAGCCACCGGTCCCATCGGTCTGCTCGGTCCGCGACGGTCTCCGACGGTCGTGCTCCAGCTGACGACGGGCGTGGAGGAGGTCGTCCGGCTCGACGCGCGCCTGGCGCTCGCCCTCGCGGCACGCGGCTGGCCGCGGCCCGAGCGTTCAATCCGGCCGCACCTGACGATCGCTCGCGGACGTTCCTCGCGCGACGCCCGCGGAGCGGCGGCGGCGGTTGCGGGCGCCGGCGGCCTCGACCGAGTGTCGTGGCCTGTCGAGCGAATCGCCGTGATCGAGAGCCAGCTCGGAGGCGGCACTCCTCGGTACGTCGAACGGATGTCGTGGGTCCTGCGGCGCTGATGCAGCCGCCCTGCCAGGCGCATCGCGTCGCGTCGGTTCGCGGCAGACGTCCCGGCGGCCGATGGTACGATCTGCCTGCTCCGCCGCACCCCCAAGCCCGTCAGAGGAGCACCCGTCGTCGTGTCGCTTGCTCAACGTGCCCGGCTCGTCGCCGCGCTCGGATTGCTCAACCTCGTGCTGGTCCTGGTCGGGATCGGAATCCAGGCGTCGGGCAGTGCATTCGTGCCCGGAACTCGACCCGTCGACGCGACGACCGCCGACCTTCCGTCGCCGAGCCAGCCGGCCCTCGGTGGCGGACCTGCCGGGTCGAAGGCTCCGCCCACGGATCGGCCGAGCGGAACGACCTCGGGCGGAACGTTCGGCCCGACGCCGGAGCCGGGCACCTCCGGCGCGCCGAGCGTCCTGCCATCGCCGAGCGGCATCACATCGGGCAGTCCGAGCGTGCCGCCCGCCGCGAGCGAATCCCCGGCGGCGAGCGAATCCCCGGCGGCGAGCGAACTTCCCCAGGCGAGCGAACTTCCCCAGGTGAGCGGATCGCCCCTGCCGACCGAGTCCGCGACCCCGAACGAGCCGGCTGCCTCGGTCGAGCCGCCGGCCACGTCGACTCCCCCGGTCACAACATCGTCGACGCCCGTGGTCCAGCCCTCCGCCAGGCCGACGGCATCGCCCAGGCCGAAGCCCAAGCCGACGGCGACAGCGGCACCTCGACAGACCGCCGCGCCGACGCCGACGCCGACGCCCGCACGCTCGCCGGCAGCGACGGCGGCACCGACGCCACATCCGACCGCCCACCCGACAGCGCGGCCCAGCTCGCATCCGACCCCGAAGCCGACGGCGCATCCGACGGCGACACCCAGGGGGACGTCGGATGCGGACGATTGCGCGAAGCCCGGCAAGGGTCACGGTGACGCACAGCGACACGGCGCATCGCCGGCCTGCCACCCCGGGTCCGGTGGCCACCATCACGGCCACGGCCATTGGGGCAGCTCCTCGAACCACGGCAAGGGATCGAGCGGCGGGATGTTGCTCGCGCTGCCAGGTGGCCTCGGCGGGCTCGGTTCGCTGCTGCGGCGGAGACGTACGCGTCGCTGACCGGGACGTCGGCCGTCGCTTCCGCCGCTGACCGCTACGATGCGGCGGTGCCGAGGCTCGCCTGTCAGTCGTGCGGTCGCCAGATCTACACGGTTTCGCCGATCGAGTCGCTCTTCAGCGAGGAGCGCCGCTGTCCGCGCTGTGGTGCGTTCCTCAACCCGGAGCGACGGGAGACCGAACGGCGCGACGTGATCCGGCGCCAGAACGCGACTGACGACCCCGGGCCGCCCGGGTCCGACGAGCGTCGCAGCGCCGAGGAACGCCGCAAGGGCCAGCGTCGGCGGACGGCGACCGGAGGGAGCCGCTCGAACGCCGAACGTGGCGGCGCCGGCTGGGTGGATTGACGCCCGTCCGACGGATCGCCTTCCTCGGGCTCGGGCTGATCGGCGGGTCGATCGCGCGGGCGCTTCGCGAGCGGCCGACACGCAGCGAGCGGGGCATCGGGGTGGACGAGCGGATCGAGCTCGTCGCCTGGTCGCCGAGCGGCGATGGCCCGGCGGCCGCGTTCGCCGCGGGCGTCATCGACGCGAACGTCGACGATCCTGTCCGGGCGGTCGAGGGCGCCGACCTCGTCGTTCTCGCCGGCCCGGCGCTCCGGGTCGTCGAGGCCATTCGCGCCCTCGCGCCAATGGCTGACGGTCGAACGGCGCTCGGACCGACGACGACGGTGACCGACGTCGCGAGCACGAAGGTCGCGGTCATCGACGCGGCAGACGAAGCCCGCCTCCCCGTCGTCGGCGGCCATCCGATGGCCGGTCGGGAATCGAGCGGCTTCCCGTCGGCCGATCCGTCGCTCTTCGTCGACCGGCCCTGGGTCGTCGTCCCGGGGCGTCACGCCCGTGGCGACGACATCGAACGGGTCGAGTGGCTCGCGCGGGCGGTCGGCGCCCGCCCGATCACCGCCACCGCGGCCGATCACGACGCGGCCGTCGCGGCCATCAGCCACCTTCCCCTCGTCGTGGCCGCCGCTCTCGCCGAGGCCGTTGCCGGCGGCGCGGAATGGGCGTCGTCCCTCGGCCACGAGCTCGCGTCAGGTGGCTGGCTGAGCTCGACGCGCGTGGCACGAGGCGAACCGTCGATGGGCGCCTCGATCCTGGCCACGAACGCCCGTCCGACGGCGACCGCGATCCGCTCGTTTCGGGCGGCCCTCGACGACTGGCTCGAGGCGCTCGAGACCGAGGAGCCGGACGTCGCCGCGATCCGCGACCGGCTCGCGCGCGCGCGCTTCGCGCTCGAGCGCTGACGTTCGTGCCGGGGGAGCTCGTCTGGGTCGTGGCGCGTCCCGACGCCCTGCCCGACGGGAGCTGGCGCGGCGTTCGGGCGGTCGGGTCCGCCGAGGTCGATCGGCTCGAGTCGCTGGCCGAGTACCGGCCGCGCGATGCGGTCGAGCCGGACCCGGCGTTCAAGCAGCTCATCCCGTACCTCGTGCTGCGCGACGGTGAGCGGTGGTTCCTCATGCGGCGGACGCGGGCCGGCGCGGACGTTCGGCTCCACGATCGGTATTCGATCGGCGTCGGTGGCCACGTCAACCCGGGCGACGACGGGATCGCCGGCGCGCTGCTCCGGGAGTGGTCCGAGGAGGTCGACGCCGAGTTCGTCCCGTCGTTCACGCCCGTCGGTCTCCTGAACGACGACACGACCGAGGTCGGGTCCGTCCACCTCGGGATCGTCTACGTCGCCGACGCCGACGGCCGACCGGTCGCGATCCGGGAAACCGAGAAGCTGTCGGCGAGCTGGGCGAGCACGGACGACGTCTCCGCCGTTCGCGAGTCGCTCGAGACGTGGAGCGAGCTGGTGTTCGATTCGCTGATGGCGGGGCGATAATCCGATCGAGATGACCGGTCATCGCCGGCGAAGGATGCTGTCGCTTCTCGCGTGGGTCGGTGGCCTCGTGCTCCTCGCGGCCGGCGGCGCGCGTGGCGCGAGCAGCTCGGTGCCCGTCCTGTCGGCAACCGGCGTGGTGGATTCGGTCCTCGCCGGCTACCTGGCCGACGGGATTGCGCGCGCCGAGTCGAGCGGTGCGCCCGCCGTCGTCATCCGGATCAACACCCCGGGCGGGAGCCTCGACGCGACGCAGAAGATCGTGTCGGCCGAGCTCGAATCCACGATCCCGACCATCGTCTGGGTCGCGCCGGCCGGCGGCCGGGCGGCCAGCGCGGGCACGTTCATCACGCTCGCGGCCAGCCTCGCCTACATGGCGCCGGGGACGAACATCGGCGCGGCATCGCCGGTCGACTCGAGCGGCAACGACATTCCGGGGACGCTCGGCGAGAAGGTCCGCAACGACGCGATCGCGAACATCCGCTCGATCGCCGAGACGCGCGGCCGAAACGTCGACTGGGCCGTCTCGACGGTGCAGGATGCGCGGAGCTCCGCCGCCAGCGAGGCGGTCAGCGTCCATGCCGTGGACGGCATCGCCGGCTCGCTGGACGAGGTCGCGGCAGCCGCGAACGGGAAGACGTTGACCCTCGCCGGCCGACAGGTCACGGTCGATCTCGCCGGCGCGTCGTTCGACGAAGCGCCGATGAACCCGCTCCAGGCGCTGCTCCACCTGCTGTCGGATCCGAACATCGCGTTCGTGCTGTTCCTGATCGGGTCGTACGGGCTCATCTTCGAGCTCGCCCACCCGAACTTCGTCACGGGCATCCTCGGCGCGATCTCGCTGATCCTCGCCTTCATCGGCTTCGGGAGCCTCCCGCTGAACCTGGCCGGGCTGCTGCTCGTCGGCCTCGCGATCCTGCTCTTCGTGCTCGAGCTGACGGTGACGAGCCACGGCCTGCTGACGGTTGGCGGGATCATCTGCCTCGTGCTCGGCGCGTCGGCGCTCTACACCGAACCGGGATCGCCGACCGGCCCCGACGTCAGCGTCGCGCTCCCGTTGCTGGTCGTGACGACCCTCACGACCGCGGCCTTCATGGCGCTCGTCGTCTGGGCGGCCGTCCAGGCTCGCCGCGAGATGCCGTCGCCAGGCACCGTCCAGCCCGGCATGCCGATCGGCGCCGGCGGCGTCGTGCGACGCCCGCTCGAACCGCGGGGCTCCGTCTACGCCGCCGGTGAGGAATGGTCGGCGCTGTCGGCCGATGGGGCCACGGTCGCGCGGGGAACGCCGGTCACGATCGTCGGGTCAGACGGGCTCACTGTCGTCGTCGCGCCGATATCGGCTGCGACATCGGCGTCCGCGGACACCGAGGTGAGCGCCTCGCCCGAGGCTCCGACCCTGCCCTACGAGCGGCCCATCGGACGACCGGGTCCGTCGGCTAGGATCAGCCGAACACCCTGAGGAGGGGACATGGAATCCGCCGTCCTGGTTGCGATCGCCGCGTTTCTCGTGGTCGTCGTGCTCATCCTGTTGTACCTGTCGGTGCGGATCGTCAACCAGTACGAGCAGCTCGTGGTGTTCAGGCTGGGCCGCACCAACGACAGCATGGTCCGCGGACCGGGCCTGCGGTTCCTCATCCCGGTCGTCGATCGCCCCGTCAAGGTCGACCTGCGCGAGCAGTTCATCGAGGTCCCGAGTCAGACGACGATCACGCGCGACAACGCGCCGATCAACGTCGACTTCCTCATCTACTGGCGGATCGCCGACCCGCTCAAGAGCGTCGTGAACGTCGCGTACTTCGCCGGCGCGCTGCAGGGCATCGCAACGACGACGCTCCGCGCCGTCATCGGCGACATCCTGCTCGACGACGTCCTCTCCAAGCGCGACCAGATCAACGAGGTCCTGCGGACGAAGCTCGACGAGCAGACGGAGCGCTGGGGCGGCAAGATCACGACCGTCGAGATCCGCGAGATCACCCCGCCGCGCGACGTGCAGGACGCGATGAACCGCCAGCTCTCCGCGGAGCGGACGCGGCGCGCGGTGATCACGGAATCCGAGGGCGCACGGCAGTCGGCGATCAACGTCGCCGAGGGCGCGAAGCAGGCGGCGATCCTCAACGCCGAGGGCGATCGGCAGGCCGCGATCCTCCGAGCGGAGGGCTTCAGCCAGGCGCTCACGCGGATCTTCCAGGCGGCCACCGGGATCGACCAGAAGACGATGGCGCTCCAGTACCTCGATGCGCTCAAGGCGCTCGGCGCGAGCCCGGCGACGAAGTACGTCATCCCACTCGAGTTCACCCGGCTCGTCGAGCCGCTGACGGGATTCATCCAGGCCGGCATGAACCCGCCCGCACCGGCAGCCCCGACCTCGTCGTCACCGGCGCAGGCCTCGGCGGGTGGCGCGCCGGCGGCAGGATCGGGCACGAGCGGCTGACGCTCGTCGCGGGATTACGGCCACGCGGCGGCCTGCCGGGCGCCGGGACCGGGGTGGGACCATCGGGGGGCGGCGGGCGGCCCGATGGCCGACCCTATAATTCGCCCGCATCCGGTGCCGGCTCGCACCGCCCCCAGCGCGGAAGGACCTGATGGCGAAGATCCTCGTCGTCGACGACGACCCGAACGTCCAGCGACTCCTGCAGTACACCCTCAAGCAGGAGGGCTACGAGGTCGTGCTCGCGTCCGACGGGGCCGAGGGCTTCCGGATGTGGGGCGCCGAGAACCCGTCGCTGATCCTGCTCGACGTCATGCTGCCGAAGCTCGACGGCTACCAGGTCGCGGCGAAGATCCGGGCGGAGGAGGGGACGGCCGCCCACGTCCCGATCATCATGCTGACCGCCGAGCGCGAGGTCGAGCAGAAGGTTCGCGGGCTGCGCGCCGGCGCCGACGACTACCTGATCAAGCCGTTTCATCCGGCCGAGCTGCTCGCGCGGATCAAGAGCCTGCTCGCCCGCTTCGCGCCGCGCGATGCGCTCGTGGGACGCCCGCCGCTCGGCCGGATCTTCGCCTTCTACGGCGCGAAGGGCGGGGTCGGGACGACGACGATCGCGATCAACGCGGCCATCGCCCTCCACCGCGAGCTGGGACGAAAGGTCTGCCTCGTCGACGGCAACTTCCAGTTCGGCGACCACCGGGTGTTCCTCGACCTCGGCCTCGACCGGAAGTCGATCGTCGACATCGTCACCGCGCCGAACATCGACGTCGACCTCGTCCGTCAGGTGCTCGTCAAGCACGATTCGGGCGTCGACCTGCTCCTCGCGCCGCCCTCGCCGGAGACCGCCGAGCTCGTGACCCCGGACCACCTGCCGCTCATCCTCGATCAGCTCCGGACGCTCTACGACTACACGATCGTCGACATCGACCAGCGGCTCGACGAGCTGAACCTCCGCGTCCTTGACGCCGCGGACACGGTCTTCGTCGTCATGACCGCGGACCTGTCGTGCCTCAAGAACGTCCGCCTCGTGCTCGAGACGATCGGTCATCTCGGCTACGAGCAGAGCAAGGTCCAGCTCGTCCTCAACCGTTCGAACGCGTTCACGGGCATCAACGTGAAGAACGCCGAGGGCGCGCTCCGCCGGCCGATCGACCACCAGGTCGTCAACGAGTATCGCGGCGCGATCAGCGCCCTCAACTCGGGCGCGCCGTTCATGTTCACGAAGGCGGATTCGCTGCTCGGTCGGTCGCTGCTCGACTTCGCCCGGATCGTCGACAAGGTCGCGCCGACGTCGACTGGTCTGCTCGCCGCGGCGCGCTGATCCGGGTCGCCGGTAACGGCGCGATAAGGTCGAGGTGAGCGCTCGCCCGTAGCGTTGCGGGCATGCTCGCGACGGTCTACTCGGCCACCCTCTCCGGCCTCGACGGCCGAGTCGTCCGCGTCGAGGTCGACGTCGCCCCCGGGCTCCCGGGGTTCACGATCGTCGGTCTGCCGGATGCCGCGCTCCAGGAAGCGCGCGAACGGGTTCGCGGCGCGATCCGCAATTCCGGCTTCGAGTACCCACCACGGCGGATCACCGTCAACCTCGCGCCGGCCGACGTGCCGAAGCAGGGTGCCTCGCTCGACCTGCCGATCGCGCTCGGCGTCCTGCTTGGTTCCGAGCAGGTCCGCGCCTCGGGACGATGGGCGCTCATCGGCGAGCTGTCGCTGAGCGGCGACCTGCGCGGCCTGCCCGGTGTGCTCCCGATGATCGCGGCGCTCGCTGCGCGCGGGATCCGGCGCGTCGTCGTCCCGGCCGCCGCGGAGTCCGAGGCGGCGCTCATGGATTCGGTGGAGCTCGTCGCTGCGGCAACGCTCCGCGAGGCCGCCGACGCGCTGCGGGGTCGCCGCGTCCGCTCGAGGGCGCTGCCGCGATCGCTCGATCTCGCTCCGCTCGACCCGCGCGCGCCCAGCGTCGGCGCCCGCCTC
>DASSHA010000179.1:0-33581 GCA_035693145.1 Candidatus Limnocylindrales bacterium | reverse complement strand
CTCGCGGTCGGCGCGACCACGCTACTTGCAGTCAGCCTGGGTCGCGAGGACGCCCTTGCTGTCCCGGATGACGATCTTCTGGTCCGCGGGCGCGCCCGACGCGGCGACGATCTTCTTCACGTTCGAGCACAGGAACAGCTTCGCCATGGCCGCGCCGCTGCCGTCCGCGAGGGTGATGTCGACCGTCTGCGTCGCGTCGTCGTACTTGCCGGCGACCATCGTCGTCCCGAACGTGTCCTGGATCTTCGCGATGACGTCCCCCCACTGGCCCCCGCCGCCTGCGGCGGCACCGCCAGTCCCGCCGCAGCCGGCGAGCATCAGCGTCGCGGCAATCGCAGCGACGATCCCGATCCGGCGTACCCGATGGGACAGCTGGCGTCCGTTCATGGGTCGCGCGCTCCTCGTTCGGGGCGGGGCTGGGAATCCCCGATCGCCCCCTCGGCGACGCGCGGATCATAGGCCGCACCGATGGCCCACGCGCAACGCGGCCGCACGCGAGCGCTCGTCGAGGTGCGTCCGGGCGACGCGTTCACCCGGCGTATGATCGGCCGGTGACGACCGAGCTCCGCGGCATCGCGCCAACCGATCCGAGGCTGGCCGCGTGGCGTGCTTTCCTCGAGGCGCATGCGCGCGTGAGCCGTCGACTGGACGACGAGCTGCGCGAGGCACACAGCGTGTCGCTGCCCGAGTACGACGCGCTCGTTCACCTCGCCGCCGCCCCCGGAGGTCGCCTGCGGATGAACGTCCTCGCCGAGCGTGTCCTGCTCAGCCGATCCGGGGTCACGAGGCTCATCGACCGGCTCGTCGCCGATGGCCTCGTCGAGCGCACGGCGTGCACGACCGACGGCCGCGGGGCAGAGGCGGTGCTGACGCCTTCCGGGCGGAGCCGCCTGCACGACGCGGCTCCGACCCACCTGCGCGGCATCCGTCAGTACTTCCTGGAGACCGTCTCGCCCGACGACCTCGCTGCTCTCGAACGGTCGCTCACCGCCGTGGCGAGGTGCGCCTGCGACGACGAGCCTCGTCGCGAGGGAGCCGCTGACGGGATGGGCGCTCGGGCGCGTCGATGCCGGGGGATCCCGGCTGACGCCTGATCCAGGGTCAGCTGGCAGGGGGCCGTCCTCGCCGGGCGTCCTTCGCGCCGGGACGAGCGGCTTCGCCTACCCCGCGTGGCGCGGGACGTTCTACCCGGACGATCTCCGCCAGGAGGCGTTCCTGGGCTACTACGCGTCGCAGTTCAGCGCGTGCGAGCTGAACGGCACCTTCTATGCCCGTCCGTCGCCGCGATCGATCGCGCGCTGGCGGGGCGCGACGCCGCCTGACTTTCGGTTCATCGTCAAGGCGCAGCGCGGAGGCGCCCTGCGCGCGCTCTACGCGACGCCGGCCGAATCGGTCGCCTGGCTGACCGAACCGCTCGGTGGATTCGGCGAACGCCTGGGCGCCGTCCTCTTCCGCGTCCCGCGAGAGGCACGCAGGCGCGGTCCCGAGGACGATGCGCGGCTATCCGCGATCCTGTCTGCCTGGCCCTCGACGATCCCGCTCGTCGTGGAGCTCCACGACCGTTCCTGGCAGATCGACGAGACGTACGCGGCCCTTCGCTCCGTCGGTGCCAGCCTCTGCCGGACCGACGTCGACGGCGACGATGATCCGCTGCCGATCCGGCTCACCGGATCGTTCGTCTACCTTCGGCTCCGGCGCGAGACGTACACCGAGGAGGACCTGGCTGCGTGGGCGGCCCGAATCGCGCCGTTCGTGCTCGCCGGGTCGGATGCCTGGGCGTTCTTCCGCCACGACGAGACCGGGGCATCGACGCAGCACGCCCGTCGGCTCGTCGAGCTCACGACCGTCGAGCTGGGACGACAGGCCGCCGACGGCGGGACGGCGGGCGGTGTCGGCGGCGACTCCCGCGGTCGCGCGACGGAACCGGTCGTGCCACCGCGGACGTAGGGGCGGTCATGGTGGCGGAACCCGTTCGACGCCCTCACCGGCGACGGGTGCTCGCGACGATCGCGACGGCCGTCGTCCTCGCCGCCTGCGATGGTGGAGCGTCTGCATCCCCCGCGACGGCGCCGCCGGGTGCCTCGGCCGTGGCGTCGCCCTCCGCTTCCGCATCGGGGAGTCGCGGGTCGAGCTCGGCGTCCGCCGTCGCGTCGCCATCCGCGTCGGCGCCGGCCTCGATCGCGCCGTCGGTGCCGCTCGCCAGCGGGGATCCGGCGTCCGTCCGCGTCGAGCTCCGGACCATCGTCGGCGGGCTGTCGTCGCCCGTCTTCGTCACCGCCCCGGACGACGGTTCGGGCCGCCTGTTCGTCGTCGAACAGACCGGGGCGATCCGGATCGTCCGGGACGGTTCGCTCGTCGACACGCCGTTCCTCGACCTGACGGATCGCGTCACGTCCGGTGGCGAACGCGGGCTGCTGGGGCTCGCCCTGGAACCCGGGTTCGGCACGGCCGGCCACGACCGCCTGTACGTCAACTACACGGACCGCGATGGGAACACGGTCATTGCCGAGTACCGCACGTCCACGTCCGACGCGAACGTCGCAGACGCGACGAGTGCAAGCGTGCTCCTCCAGGTCGACCAGCCGTTCCCCAACCACAACGGCGGCATCCTCGCCTTCGGGCCCGACCGGATGCTTTACGCCGGGCTGGGCGACGGAGGCTCGGGGGGCGACCCGATGGGCAACGGGCAGCGGCTCGACACGGACCTCGGCAAGATCCTCCGGCTCGACCCCCTGGGCGTCGCCGGAACGAGTTTGGCGCCGCCGGACAACGCCTTCGTCGGACGCGCCGGCGCGAAACCCGAGATCTGGTCGTACGGCCTGCGCAACCCGTGGCGCTTCAGCTTCGACCGCGCAACCGGTGATCTCTGGATCGGCGATGTCGGCCAGGGGCGCTGGGAGGAGGTCGACGTCGCTCGAGCGGCCGACGGCGGCGGCCGCGGACTCGACTTCGGGTGGAACCGAATGGAGGGCGCGCACTGCTATCCCGACGGGGATTCGTGCGACCGCTCGGGGCTCACGCTCCCGGTCGCGGAGTACGCCCACGACAAGGGCTGCGCCGTCGTGGGCGGGTACGTCGCGCGAGCCGCCGACGCGGGACCGCTGAGCGGCGTCTACCTGCTTTCGGACAACTGCTCCGGGACGATCTGGGGCCTGTCGTCGGGCGCCACTGGGACACAGTCGCCCATGCAGCTCGCGCCCGGCGGCCGCTCGATCAGCTCGTTCGGCGAGGACGCCGACGGCGGAATCCTCGCGACCGACCTCGGCGGCGGCGAGCTCCTCCGGGTCGTCGGTCAGCCGCGCTGACCCGAGTGCCAGTGCGAGTGCGAATGCGAGCGCGAGTGCGAGTGCGAGTGCCGCCCGGAACTGAGCGTCAGGCGGCGTTCGGTGCCGGTCGGCTGGGCGCGGCGACCGGTCGCACCGGCCGAAGGTAGAGGGCGAGAACAGCGACGACGTACACCGCGTAGACGACGAGCCTCGAGACCTCGGGGGTCGAGGTGTAGCCGAACAGCGCGGCGAGCAGTTCGCCGACGATGAGGATCGGGCCGCCCGCGGTTCCGCCGGCTTCGTGCGGCAGGATGCCCGACAGGTCGAACGCCGTCTGGGTGCCGACGTTGATCGCGCCGATCTCGATCAGCTCGTGGACCGCATGCGCGAGGAGGCCGGCCGCGATGAACACGAGCGCCACGCCGGTCCAGCGGAAGAACCGTGCGAGGTTGATGCGACGCGAACCGCGATAGAACCCATACCCGAGCAGCGTCGCGATGCCGAGCCCGACGACCGCGCCGAGCAGGACCGAGAGCGCACCGTCCTCGGACCCGCTGCTCGCGGCGCTTGCCTGCCCGACGAGGAACAGCGACGTCTCGATCCCCTCCCGGATCACGGCGACGAAGACGAGCGCCGAGAGAGCGAACGCTCCACCACGGGTGACGGCACGGTCGACCGCCGCCTGCAGCTCGCCCTTCACGCTCGCGGCCGTCCGACGCATCCAGAACAGCATCCAGGTGACCACGCTTGCGGCGACGATCAGCGTCGCCGCCTCGAAGAGCTGCTCGTACGGCTCCTGGAATTCGCGGACGGTCGTGAAGATGATGACGCCGACGAGCAGGCTCGCCGCGACCGCAAGCCCGACGCCGATCCACACCCGCGGCGCCTCCCCGAGGTTGCCGGTCCGCGCGAGATAGGCGAGGACGATGCTGACGATCAGCGCCGCTTCGACGCCCTCGCGCAATCCGGTCAGGAGCCCGCTGGTGAACGAACCGATCTCCACGCCCGACGATCTCCTCGCAGCTTCGAGCGACACATTCGTTGCGTCGGCGACGAGATCGTACGGTGGGATCGCGGCGCGGGTCAAGTGCGCTTGAGCGTCAAGCGCAGGCTGGCTTGACCCGCTGCGTCACGGAGTTGCAACCGATGCGCCGGGCCTGCCCGCACGACTGCGAGCGCCGGTTCGGCACGCTGGGCGGCCGTGCAACGTGCGTCTCGGATCCGCTCGGCCTCGGGGAGGCGAACCGCTTCCCGTATCGCGTCTTCGCATGCCGGCCTCGCACGGGGCGGCTACGGGCGGCGACGGCGGGGTGGGCGGAGTCGGCTGATCACGGCAATCGTCGCGCTCTTCTCGGTCGTCCTGATCGGCACGCTCGTCACCGTCGCCCTAGCGGGCGTCGCCGGCGTCGCGACGGTCGCAGTGCTCAGCCAGGACCTGCCCGATCCGGCGCAGCTCGAGCAGCTCCACTTCGACCAGCCGACGATCGTCTACGACCGAACCGGGAAGGTCGAGCTCGGGCGGTTCCAGCGCGTCCAGCGACGGGTCGTCGACTACGACCAGATCCCGCGGCTCGTCCTGGATTCGGCGACGTCGGCAGAGGACCGGACATTCTGGACGAACAGCGGGTTCGACCCGGCGCAGATCGTGTCGGCCGTCGTCGAGGGCGCCGGCGGCGGCCCTCAGCGCGGGGCGTCGACCATCACCCAGCAGCTCGTCCGGGCGCGCCTGCTGCCGCAGGACGTCGTGAGCGGCGACCAGTACGTGCGCAAGGCGAAGGAGCTGATCCAGGCGACGCGACTAACGGACGCGTTCCCGGGCGAGCCCGGCAAGGAGCGGATCATCACCGCGTACCTGAACGAGATCTACTACGGCCACGATGCATATGGCGTGGCCGCCGCGGCGAACGTCTATTTCGGCGTCACGAACCTCGCGAAGCTGACCGTCTCGCAGGCCGCCCTGCTGGCCGGTCTGCCGAAGTCGCCGAGCGCCTACGACCCGTACAAGTACGCTAAGGCGGACGCGAAGGGTCGCCTCGTCGTCGATCCCTCGTCACCGCCCGTCGTCCGGCGGAACTACGTGCTCGACGGGTTGAGGTCGGCGCGCTGGACGCACCTGACGCCCGCGCAGATCACGGCCGCCGAACGCGAGCCGGTCATCCTCAGGGGCGACGAGCCGTTGACCTACCAGGCGCCCCACTTCATGTGGCAGGTGCGCGATCAGCTCGTGCATATCCTGGGCAGCGCCGACAAGGTCGAGACCGGCGGCTATCGCGTCATCACGACGCTCGACATGACGGGCCAGCGGCTCGCCGAAAAATGGGTAACCGCGGCCGCCATCGCGCCGAACCTGTCGGCGAAGAAGCGCACCGCGCTCCTGTCCCAGCTGAAGATCAAGGCGTCCGACCGCCGCTGGATCTCGCGCCTCCGAGGGAAGGACGTGCACAACGCGGCCCTCGTCGCGGTCGACTACCGGACCGGAGACGTGCTGGCGTACGTCGGTTCGGCCGGCTACTACGAGGATGGCCTGGCGAGCGCAAAGTTCAACCCGAAGTTCGACGTCCTCTCGACCGGCTATCGGCAGCCGGGGTCCGCCTGGAAGCCGGTCCTCTACGCGACCGCGTTCGAGACCCACGCGCTCACGCCCGGCAGCGTGCTGCTCGACATCACGACGAAGTTCGGCCGGAAGCTGGACGGCACGGACTGGGCGCCGCGCGACGCAGACCTCCTCGACCGCGGCCCAGTCCGCGTCCGCCAGGCGCTCCAGTACTCGCTCAACATCCCGGCGATCCGAGCGCTCGAGCGCACCGGCAACGCCGCCGTCGCGGAGCAGGCACAGAAGATGGGGATCACGTTCAAGGGCGGCGCGACGACCTACGAACGGGCCGGCCTCGCCGGCGCCATCGGGACCGTCGAGGTCCGCCCGATCGATCTCGTCTCGGCCTTCGGGACCATTGCCGACGGCGGCGTCCGCGTCCCGCCACGGATGATCCTGGAGATCGACGGCCCGGACGGGAAGGCGGTCTACAAGGCACCGGACCCGTCCAAGGTCGCGAAGCAGGCGCTCTCGCCGCAGGCAGCCTTCCTCGTGACGGACATCCTCGATGGGAACACCGACCCGCGCCAGAACCCGATCTGGTCCGCGGTGCTCGAGCTCCACAACGGTCCCCACGCATCACGCCGGCCGGCCGCGGTCAAGACGGGGACGACGAACGACACCCGCGACCTCGCGACCTACGGGTTCCTCGGTCGGAACGAGGACGCCAGTGCCCCGTCGATCGCCGTCGGCGTATGGATGGGCAACAGCGATCACTCGCAGCCGCGGGCGCCGGCCAACGAGGCCGTCATCTCGCTCCAGGGGCCGGCGCCCCTGTGGCACGCGTTCGTCCGTGACTACAGCGCGAAGAAGCCGGTCGGCACGTTCGACCGGCCGTCCGGTGTCGTGCAGGCAACGATCGACCGGTACTCGGGCGGCGCGCCGGGTCGGTGGACCCGCGGAACCGTCAGGGAGTGGTTCATCAAGGGTACCGAGCCGGGCAGCGCGCACGCCGTCGACCCGCCGGGGCTCCTCTACCAGAACGGCTGCGTGAACGTGGTACAGGCGGAGCTGGGGCCGAGCGAATGGGACGCCGACGTCGCCGACTGGCAGCATCGCGCCGGACGGGGGACGGGCGTGAGCGGCAAGTACGACACGAGGACGGCCTACTTCTGGGGCCAGTCGTCGTGGGGTGGCCCGATCTGCGGTGCCCGCCCGAAGGCGAGGCCCGCGCCGCAGGGCGACAGCCACCCGAAGCATCACCCGAAGCCGAAGCCCTCGCCACCGAACCCGGAGCCGACGCCCAAGCCGAAGCCCACCCCGAAGCCGGGCGGCGGCAAGCCGAGCCCGTCGCCGAAGCCGGGCGCGCCGACACCGTCACCCGGCGGCGACACGACCGGTGCAGCGGCGCTGTCGGGCGGGATGGCGGTCGGCCTCGTGGTCGTGCCCCTCGCGCCGCTCGTGGCGAGCCAGCTGCGACGCCGGATGCGCCGAGCCCGGCGCCGGGCGTCGCGTCGCGGGCGACTCGGTGAGGGCGTCTCCGGGAGAACGCGGACCCGCACACCCTGATGCGCGGCGACGCCCTTCGGTGGTGCGTCCGCGGCATCGGCCTCGGGTTCGGAATCGCGCTCGTCGCGGCGTTCCTCGCGCTCACTGCGGTGGCGATGCCGGTGCTCCTCCTGGTCTTCGTCGCGGTGCTCCTCGCGAGCGCGCTCGAGCCGCTCATCGGCTGGCTTCGGACACGCCTCCCGTTGCCGCGCGGGGCGACCATCCTCGTCGTCTACGGCCTGTTCCTGCTCGGTGTCGTGGCGCTCGTCCTCATCGTCGTCCCGGCGGCGCTGAGCCAGGCGTCGGAGGTGCTCGGGCGGTTGCCGGCCATGGTCGAACAGCTCCGGGGCGAGACCCAGCGCCTCAGGCCGGCCGCGCTTGCGACGAGCGTGACGGCGCTGGTCGACGCGTTCGGGAAGCTGCTTCGGCCGGCGCCGCCGGAGCCCGAGGAGATCGTCAGCGCCAGCGTCGCGATCGCCGAGACCGCGGCCGCGGTCGTGACACTCCTCGCGATCGTCTACTTCTGGCTCGTCGAGCACGCCCGCCTTCAGCGCTACGCGCTCGCGTTCCTACCGGCGCACCGGCGCCCTGGCGCGCGCGATGCCTGGAACGAGATCGAGCATCGACTGGGTCGCTGGGTGCGCGGAGAGCTGCTGCTGATGGCGGTCGTGGGGACCGCGACCGGTACGGCCTACTTCCTGCTCGGCGTGCCGTCGGCCGTCCTGCTCGGGCTCATCGCCGGGCTCGCAGAGGCCGTGCCCATGGTCGGCCCGGCCGTCGGCGCCGTGCCCGCGCTGGTCGTCGCGGCGATGGTCTCACCGCAGCTCGCGCTCCTCGTCGCCCTCGTCTACGTCGTCGTCCACCTGCTCGAGGGCAACGTGCTCGTACCGCTCGTCATGCGGAACACGATCGGGCTGTCGCCGTTCATGGTCATCATCAGCCTGCTCGTGGGAGCGGCCGTGGCCGGGATCGTGGGAGCGTTCGTCGCGGTCCCGATCGCCGCGGCGCTCGAGGTCGTCCTCGAGCGCGCGCAGGACCGCGAGACGGTCGTGGCACCGGATGCGGCGACTCGGCCTGACGAGGCGTCGGAGCGGTCGACGGCGACCCTCCCGGATTCGACCGGCGGCGCGAACGCCGGCTGACGATCCGTCAGTGGGTCAGGGTGAGAACGATGGCCGAGACGAGCGCGACGGCCGCCACCAGGTACTGGAGGACGGCCATCGAGCGGTCGTTCGGCGCGAGCGGGTCGTCGCCGCGGGTGGCGGCGGGTCGATGCAACATCATGGATCTCCGTGGACTGGACGAGCGACCGGTCGTCAGGAGCGGATGCGGCCGCTGTCGACGAGCGAGCGGAGGAACAGCAGTCGCTCGATCTCGTTCACGCTCCAGCCGGTTCGCACCGGCGCGAGCCCGGAGAGACGAGCGGTCAGGTTGCCCGCCTGGGCCGCAGTCAGGCCCGCGATCCGAAGCCGTCGGAACGTCACCCCCGGAGCAGCGGCCGGCATCTCGGGCTCGTCGGCCGGGTGACCGCTGAGCGCTGACGGCGTGTCGTGGAGGTACATGGCTTCGTTGTCTCTCCGCTGAACGGCTCGGTCGGCCGTATGACCGCACCGTAGAGCCGCCCGTGTCGCGGTCGCGCGCTGGATGCGACCGCACGTCGTATCACCCTCATCGCTCCCGCGATGCGCCCTTCAGCGTGCGAGAGGACTGATACGAGCTCTCGACGCTCCGTTGTCGACGCGGCTCATCGGATGGCGCAACGTTGTCGAGGGTCTGTCGGGTCGATGTCCTCGAACGGCAGTCGCCATGAATTGGCAGGAGGTACAGCAGCCATGAGCATCATTGCCTGGATCATCCTCGGCGCGATCGCCGGCTATCTGGCTGGCTTCCTCGTCAGCGGTGATGAGGGTCTCGGCGTCATCGGCCACATCGTCCTCGGGATCGTCGGCGCGCTCGTCGGTGGGTTCCTCGCCAGCGTCCTGTTCGGGAGCAACCCGATCGACGGGGCGTTCGACCTCAGCTCCATCGTGACGGCGGTCATCGGCGCGATCATCGTCGTCGTCGTCGTCAACGCCGCCGTGGGGTCGCGTCGCACGGGGACCGGCGCGATCTGACGTTCCGCTGGTGGCGCCGGCGCTCCCGCGGGTGGCGCCGGCGTTCCGCTGTTGGCGCCGGCGCTCGTCTGGACCGATCGGATTCGACGTCCGCAAGGTCCAGGCGCCCGGTGCGGATGGAACGGATTCGCGCGGCCACGCCTGATGCCCGGCAGGTCATTCCGCTATCGGCAGCGCTGATCGCAGCGACCGGTGTCGGCAACATGCAAGGCACCCGCGGGACGCGCTGATTCCGGCGGCCGGTCGAGGAGGACTACGGTCGGCGGGCATTCAAGCGAGAGGGCCTGCTGACCGTGGCGACGATCTTCCTCGAACCTGACCTTCTTCGGCTCGAGACGCCGGGCGAAGCGAGCGCACAGCTTCGGCACCTGGCCGACTGGGGCGCCCGGCTCGTCGTCGTCGCCGACTCCCCGCTCGAGGCGTGGGAAAGCCTCGAGGTCGACGGGCTCCGCTACGAACCGAGCGCGGATCACGGACGTCGCGGGGACTGGTGGCTGACTGCGGACCCGGAAAGTTGCAGCGAACGTCCGGGACGGGGCGTGCGCTCCGTCCTCATCGGGGGCACGATCGCGAGCTCCACCCACCCCACCGCCCGCTGCGACATCGTGGCGCGGGATCTTCGCGGCGCCGTGCTGGAGATCCTGTCCCGCCAGGCGATGCCCGAGGCCACCGGCGCCGGAACCTAGCCTCCGTCGTGAAGCGGCGGCTGGCCTACCGGCCACGCCGGCGCGTGCGAGATGCGTGCAAGGGCGGACCCACCGAACGGCCTTTTCGGCTGCAACACCGCCCGGGCACGCTTGGGCGCGTGGCTCCCGATGCACCTGGGGGTCCGGGAGCCACACCGCCCGGACCGGGAGCCGGACCGCGCCGAGACGGCAACCGGTCCCCGGCCGCAACGGCGCTGCAACGGACGGTCCGGCACCTGCGATCGGGCTGCACGACGCCCACCCATACGCTGTCGTCGTTCGATCGTCGAACATCCTCCAGTTTCCCTCCCCGAATGGGAAACGCTTGTGACGGGGCGTTTCCCTTTGTGACGACAGACGGCCCGAGCCCCCTCCTCGGGTCGTCTGTCCGTTTCTACGTGCCCGCGCCGCTGCCGGCTCGTGTACCCGTCGCGGTGTGCGGCTCGACCGGACCCGATCGCGTGTCGATCCGACGCCATGGGCTCGCGTGGTCCACGGGTTCATCCCGGGAGCGGAAGTGCGGAAATGACCGCTGTCCGCGGTAGGCCACCGGCCGATCCCGCTCGTCCAGCGAGCGGAAGCGGCCTCACCCAACCCCCGGCGCAATCCACCCGCCGATCCACTCATCTGGTGAGCGGAATCCCGCTCACGTGACCGCTCGGGCGCACTCCACCCGCGCATTCCACTCATCCAGTGAGCGGATGGCCGGATACGACGGCCGTCCGCGGTTACACCGCGCCGATCCGCTCGGGTCGTGAGCCCGAGCGGATGCGCCTCCACGCGCTGCTCGAGGCGACTTCAGTGGGGCGGGGCGGCGCCATCAGTCGAGCGGGAGCGGCCTCGAGGCGAACGCGGCGACGCCGTCGCTGTCTGCCGGACCCTGGTGCGTCGTCGCTTCGATCCCCGCAGGCCGGTCGTCCGCGGCGCGGCCGAGCGCGAAGGCCTCACGCCGCGGGGATGCCAGCGGCAGCGCCGATTCGGCCGGGATCGCCATCGGGGCTCCCGACCGAACGGCCCGGGGACGGCGTCGAACGCCCGCCCCTGCCTGGGCCGGCGACGGGAAGGCGACGACGTCCGGGGCGACTTCCGTCCCGCACCATGCGCAGAGATTCCATTCGAGCCCCATCAGCCGCCCGCATGTCGCGCAGCGGTGGTGGAGACGCTGGCCGCAGGTCGGACAGGCGAGCCAGTCCGGATCGGTCCGCCGCCCGCAGCCCGCACAGAGTGGGACGGCTTCGGCCGCGGCCTCCTCGGTCATCCGCCGCTCCCACGACTCGACGAGCGTCTCGCCGGGTCGCACGATGGCGTAGAGGATCAGCGCGAAGGGAAAGAAGACCGGCGTCGCGAGGACGACGAGCGCCCCCGCGGCATACGGTGCAATGAGGTTGCGGGTGCGCCGGCTCGCGTCCCGGAACGCCCAGAAGGCGGAGCCCAGCCAGAGCAGGACGACGTAGAGCGCAATCGCCCGGATGCCGACCTGGACGATCGGCGAATCGAGGATGCCGTTGATGCTGTCGCCGAAGCTCTTGAGGATCTGGTCCACCGGGAATCCCTCGTCAGCGCGCCACCGGATCGTCGTTCGAAACGCTGCCGTCCCGCGGCTGCCGCCCGGACCGGCGGCCGCGGTTCTGTGGTTGCATCACCGTGTCAGTCGCCTCGAGTGCGAGCCGACCGGCTGCCGCGTCCCGCTCGGTCGCCCGCTGCGCGGCCCGCCTTGCCCACCGGACGACCCCGCCCGGCCTTCGATCGCCGACGCTCCTCGGCCAGCCGCTTGCGGAGCAGCTCGATGACGGCCTCCTCCTCGGCGCGCGACGGCTCCGCGGCGCCGTGGCGCCCCTCGTCCTCGGCGGCGGTCACGAGCGCGTTCCCGAGCGACCCGTCGAGGTACGCATCGAGGACCGCCGGGTGGACGTAGCTGTTCCGGGCGACGGTCGGCGTGTTGCCGAGGCGGTCGGCGACTTCCTTCATCGCCTCGACGACGTGCCGTTTCGTCGCGCGTCCGGTCTCCTCGTCGCGGAACGCCGTCAGCGCGCGCCCCGCGAGCACGGTGGCCGACCAGGTCCGGAACATCTTGGCGCTGACGTCCGGACCCGCGATCTCGCGGAGATAGTCGTTGACGTCGTCAGACGCGACGTCGCGCGTGAGGCCATCGTCGTCCACGTACTGGAAGAGATCCTGACCGGGCAGGTCCTGGCAGCGTTTGATGATCGAGGCGAGCCGTCGGTCGCGAATGCCGACCTCGTGGACCTTGCCGGATTTGCCCCGGAACCGGAAGCGGACGCGACCGCCCTCGATCTTCGCGTGACGGTCCCGGAGCGTCGTGAGCCCGAACGACCGGTTGGCGCGCGCGTACTCCTCGTTGCCGACGCGGACGAGCGTGAGGTCGAGGACGCGGACGCAGGCGGCGAGCACCTTCTCGCGCGACAGGCCGGGCAGCCGAAGATCGGACTCGACGCGCTCCCGGATCTTCGGCAGCGCCCGGCCGAACGCGATCAGCTCCTCGAACTTCGCGGCCTCGCGGTGCGCCCGGAACGCTCGGTGATAGCGGTACTGCTTGCGGCCCCTGGCATCGCGGCCGGTGGCCTGGAGGTGCCCGCGGTCGTCGGCGCAGATCCAGACCGAGGTCCACGCGGGCGGGATCGCGAGGGCCACGATGCGGGAAACGACAGCCTCGTCGGTGACCGCCTGTCCGTCGCTCGTCTCGAAGGCCCACTCGTCGCCCGAGCGGCGGCGAAGGATCCCGGGCTCGTCGTCGCGGCTGTGCCGAAGCCCGATCGATCGGGCAGCGGCGGGTGACGGGGCGACCACGACCAGAGCCTGGCGCGTCGCGCGCGCACCCGACGCCACGTCGTCCGGCGCCGGACTGTCAGTCGCGTTGCACGCTCCTGCGACGGCGTCGTATGGAGCCGGTGGCTCCCGACTCGACCGGCTGCAAGGGCGAGCCGCGTAGCCTCCGTCCGCCGGCGCGTCGTGCCGGATCTCGGGAGGCATGGATGTTCCTTCGCTCACGACGTCGGGCGGCGAGAGCGCGCGCCGAGGCCGCCTCGACGGTCCAGGGCGCGGCCGGCGCTGGCGAGTCGCGCGATCTGCGGCCGGGAGGGATCGCCGAGGCGGCGGTCGTCATGGAGGGCGCGACGAAGCTCTACGACGGGAGCGTGGGCGTCCGCGAGATCTCGCTGGTCGTCCCGCCGGCGACGATCCTCGGGATCATCGGACCGAGCGGGGCCGGGAAGACCACGACGATCCGGTTGCTGACGGGCGCGCTCGAACCCGACGCCGGCCGGATTCGCGTGCTGGGCCAGGCCCCGACGCGGTTCCGGCGCGGCACGCGAGAGCGGATCGGCTACATGCCGCAGTCGTTCACCCTGTACCCCGACCTGACCGCCTCCGAGAACGTCGACTTCGTCGCCAGCCTGTTCGGGATGCTGTTCTTCGAGCGGCGGCGGCGCGGCGCCGAAGTTCTTCGCCTGGTCGAGCTCTACGACGCCCGAAAGCGACGTGCGGCCGACCTCTCCGGGGGGATGCAGCGGCGGCTCGAGCTCGCGTGCGCCCTCGTCCACGACCCGACGCTCCTGTTCCTCGACGAGCCGACGGCCGGGATCGATCCGCTCCTGCGCGGCCGCGTCTGGGAGGAGCTCCACCGGCTGCGTGACAACGGTCGGACGCTCCTCATCACGACGCAGTACGTGACCGAGGCCGAGGAATGCGACGCCGTCGCCCTCATCGCCGACGGTCGGCTGCTCGCCATCGGCACGCCGGACGAGCTCCGGCGAATGGCGATCGGCGGCGACGTCATCGAGGTCGAGACGACCGGGACGTTCGACGGCTCGCCGCTCGCCTCGAACGACGCCGTCCGCCAGATCCGCCAGACCGGCCCGCGCTCGTTCCTCGCGATCGTCGACGATGCCGGGACGGCGACGCCGATCATCGTCGATGCGGTTGCCGATGCCGGCGGCGAGGTCGGCGTCGCGCGCGAGGCGCGGCCGACGTTCGATGAGGTCTTCGCCGAGCTCGTCGAGCGTGACCGTGACGGCGCCGGCAGCGCTGTGAATGAGGCGCGACCGGCGTGATCGCCGCCCAGATCCTCACCAGGATCCTCGCCTTCGTCGGCAAGGAGCTCGTCGAGATCCTCCGTCGTCCGGGCGCGGTGATCAGCCTGGTCTTCGGGCCGTTCTTCATCCTGCTCGTGTTCGGCACCGGCTACGAGGGGACCCGGCGCCCGCTCGACACGCTCGTCGTCATCCCGGCCTCGTCCGGGCTCCCCCAGGACGAGGCGACGTATCGCGCCTACGAGGGCCAGGGAATCCACCTCGCCGGGATCACCCAGGACGAGGCCGACGCGACCCGCCGGCTGCGCGATCGAAACGTGGACCTCGTCATCATCGCGCCGTCGGACCTCGCTCAGAACTTCAAGGCCGGCAAGCAGTCGACGATCCGCGTCGAGTACAACCTGGTCGACCCGATCGCGGCCGGGTACGCCGGCTTCATCTCGCGCCAGCTCTCCGCCGAGGTCAACCGCCAGATCATCCAGACCGCCGCCGGCGAGGGCCAGCAGTACGCGGTCTCGCAGGGTGCGGGCGGCGCGGCCACGCAGATCCCGCCGGACGTCATCGCGGCGCCGACGTCGACGCAGGAGGTCAACCTGGCTCCGACCTCGCCGGCCGTCGTGCCCTTCTTCGGCCTGGCGGCACTCGCCCTGATCCTCCAGCACATGGCGGTCACGCTCGTCGCGCTGTCGCTCGTCCGAGAGCGGACGACCGGTCGGCTCGAGGTCTTCCGGGTCGCACCGGTGAGCGCGACCGAGGTCCTCATCGGCAAGCTGCTCGCGTACGGGATTCTCAACGGCGTCGTCGCCGCGATCGCGGTGTCGCTGCTGGTCGGCGTCCTCGGGATCCCGATGCTCGCCAGCCCCGCCGAGGTGGCGGGCGTCATCGCGCTGCTGACCCTGGCATCGCTCGCCGTCGGGCTGGCGATCGCGGTCCTCAGCGACACCGAGCGCCAGGCTGTCCAGCTCTCGCTGCTCGTCCTGCTCGCCTCGGTCTTCTTCTCCGGCTTCGTGCTCGCCGTCGACGAGTTCCTCCCGCACGCCCAGGCGCTCGCCTACGCCCTGCCCGTGACCCACGGGATCGCGCTGCTCCAGGACCTCATGCTGCGCGGCGCGACGAAGGCGTCGTGGGAGGTGGCCGCGCTCGGGGTCATCGCCGCCGTGCTCCTCGTGCTGTCGTGGTTCCTCCTGCGGCGGAACATGCGGCGAGCGTGACCCGCGACGAGGGCCACCGCGCCACCATCGTCGATGCCGTCGGAGCGCACCGGCTCCGACGCCTCGGCGCCGTCCTCGTCGCCTTCGGCGTCGTCGGCCTCCTGCTCGTGGGAGCGGCGGTCTCGATCCTCGTCGCGGCCGGACCCTCGCTCGACGAGGTTGGCGCCGTCTCCGACCGCGCCGGTCCCACGCGTCGCGCACTGGACGACGCGAGCCGTGCGCTCGTCGACCTCGGTAGCTCGGCGACGTCGCTCCAGGTGACGCTCGACGCGTCGGGCCGCTCGCTCGGCGATGCCGCAACCGCCAGCCGATCGCTCGGCACCGCGCTCGCCGCGGTCGGCTCGGCGATGGACATCCAGGTCCTCGGCAGCCGCCCGTTCGCGAGCGCCGGCGATCAGCTCCGATCGACGAGCGAGCAGATGTCGCGGGTCGGTGACGACCTCGACGCGCTCGCGTCGCGTCTGAGCGGCCACGCGGGCGAGGCGGCATCGATCGCGGCCGATGCCGTTGCCCTCCGCAAGAGCGTCGACGAGATCGATGCTTCGCTCGGCGGTCCCGGCGGCATCGGTCTTGCCGGCAGCATCGCCGTCATCCGGCTCGTGCTGCTCGGGCTCCTGGCCTGGATCGGCGTCCTCGCGGGGGCCTGCGTCGCGATCGGACGGTGGCTGCGCGGTGCCGCCTCGATCCCCGGTCCGGGCACCTGACGAGCTCGAACGGTCTCAGCTGCGGTCGAGCGACGCCGTTCGCTCGGCTCGCGACGAGTGCCCGTTCGCCGGGCTGACCGAACGGAGGGCGCCGAGCCGGCGGTCGCCCGCATCCCGCTCGACGGTGATGGCGACGGACTCGCCGTTGACCGCAACGGGCATGAGCTCAGGCGACTCGACTGCGTCCAGCTGGCGCTCGTAGATCCGCTCGTAGTCGTCGGCCATCCGCTCCGCCGAGAAGCGCTCCAGCACCGAGCGCCGGATCTCCTTCCGATCGAGCGTGGCGACGCGGTCGACGAGGAAGGCGAGCTGGGCCGAATCGTCACCGAAGAAGCCGTCGATCCCTTCGCGGACGATCTCCGGCAGGGCGCCCACCCGACGCGTGAGGACCGGCGTCCCGCAGGCGAGCGCCTCGATCGCCACCAGGCCGAATGGTTCGGGCCAGCCGCCCGGCATCAGGACCGCGTACGCACCGGCGATCAGGTGGTCGCGATCGGCGGTCGAGATCTCGCCGAGGTATTCCACGTCGGCCCTGTCGAGGGCGGGCAGGAAGACCTGCTCGTAGTAGGCGCGTTCGTCGGGCCTCGTGCCGACCTTGGCGGCGATTCGGAGCCGACGGCCGGCGAGCCGTGCGATCTCGATCGCCTCGACGATCCCCTTCTCCGGCGCGACCCGGCCGACGAACACGAGGTCGTCGCTGCGCTGCTGCTCGAACGGCGCGGACGTCAGATCGAGGCCGTTGTGGACGACGCCGGCCCAGCGCATGTCGGGGTACGTGCTCGCCTGCGCGCGACTGATCGCCACCATGCCGCCGCTGTCGTGGCGCATGACGTCGGCGCCGACCTTGAAGTCGATCCGGCCGTGAAACGTGCCGACGACAGGCGTTCGGGCGGCCCGCGCCAGGAGGACGTTCGCCCACTCGAGGTGGATGTGGATGAGGTCGAAGTCGTCCTCGCGGCTCAGGACCTCGAGCAGCTCCGCCGAGAAGTACGGCCATGGATCACCGCCGAAGCCGGACGGTCGCAGCGCCTTCGGGACGATTGGCACGAGCCGGCCGGGGACGGCGGAATCACCGCTGGCGAAGGTCGTGACGTCGTGGCCCCGCCGGACGAGCTCAACGACGAGTGCGTGGACCACGCGTTCGGTACCGCCGTACGCCGGCGGCGGGACGGGCTCGAGCGGCGGCGCGACCTGGGCGATCCGAAGCGGCCGAACGGCCCTCACCGCGCCACCTCACGCGATCGATCGACCATGCCGCTCTGCCTCCTCGCTGACGGGAGGTCGAGCATAGGTCGCGCTCGCTGCTGCTCCGCTGCCGGGCGCTCCATCGGACATTGCAGATCCGTATCGGGCGATGCGGCAAGGTCGGTTCGGCCCGCCGGAGGGTCGGCTAGGGAATCGCCATCGGGTCGAGCTTCGAGGGTTCGAGCCCGAGCTCGCGGATCGCCTTGGCGGCACGCTTCGCCGGTACGTCGCCGCAGCGGGCGAGCTCGGCCATCGCGGCCGCGGCGATCGACGGCGGGTCGACCTCGAAGAACGACCGGAGCGCCTCGCGCGTATCGCTCCGACCGAACCCGTCGGTCCCGAGGGAGACGTAGTAGGGCGGCAGCCAACGGCTGACCATGTCGGGAACGGCACGGATCCAGTCGGTCGCGGCGACGATCGGTCGTCCGTCGGCCGGCAGGATCCGGCCGACATACGGGACTTCCGGCTCGACATCGGGGTGGAGTCGGTTCCTCCGCTCCACCTCGAGCGCGTCCCGCCGGAGGAGCTGGAACGAGGGCGCCGAGAAGACCTCGGCGGCGACCCCGAGCTTGTCGGCAAGGAGCTGCTGCGCCTCGAGCACCTGGTTGAGGATCGAACCCGATCCGACGAGCCGGACGACGCCGGTCGGCTTCTCGATCGCCGGCGCTTCCTTCAGCCGGTAGATGCCGCGGATGATCCCGTCGTCGACGCCGTCGGGCTTCGGCGGCTGGGCGTAGTTCTCGTTGTAGAGCGTCACGTAGTAGAAGCCGTCCTCGCCCCTGACGTACATCCGCTCGATCCCGTCACGGATGATCGCCGCGAGCTCGTAGGCGAATGCCGGGTCGTAGGCGCGCATGTTCGGGATGACCGAGGCGAGCACCTGGCTGTGGCCGTCGTCGTGCTGGAGGCCCTCGCCGGTGAGGGTGGTTCGGCCGGCGGTCGCGCCCATCATGAAGCCGCGTCCGCGCACGTCGCCGAAGGCCCACGTCTGGTCGCCTGTCCGCTGGAAGCCGAACATCGAGTAGAAGATGTAGAAGGGGACCATCCCCTCGCCGTGCGTCGCGTAGCTCGTCGCGGCCGCCTGGAAGCTCGCCATCGAGCCCGATTCGGTGATCCCCTCCTCCAGGACCTGGCCGTCCTTCGCCTCGCGGTAGCTGAGGACGAGGTCCGAATCGACGGGCTCATACCGCTGCCCGAGCGCCGAATAGATCCCGACCTCCTTGAACAGCGGGTCCATGCCGAATGTCCGCGCCTCGTCCGGGATGATCGGCACGATGCGGCGACCCAGCTCGGGGTCGCGGGTGAGGTTCCGCAGGAGGCGGGTGAAGACCATCGTCGTCGAGACCGGGGTGGCCGAGCCGCTCGGGAACTCCGCATCCACCTCGGGACGCGGCGCGGGAAGCGGCTTCGAACGCACGACGCGCTTGGGGAGCGGGCCGCCGAGGGCTCGCCGGCGCTCCATGAGGTACTGGACCTCCTCGGATTCCGGGCCCGGGTGGTAGTACGGCGCGTCCTTCAGCTTCGCGTCGGGGATCGGGAGCTCCAGCCGGTCGCGGAAGACCTTGAGCTCGGCCTCCGAGAGCTTCTTCGCCTGGTGGGTCACGTTGCGACCCTCGACACCCGGGCCGAGCGTCCAGCCCTTGACGGTCTTCGCGAGGATGACCGTCGGGGCATGCGTGTATTCGGTCGCCACCTTGTAGGCGCCGTAGAGCTTGCGGTAGTCGTGGCCGCCGCGGCGGAGGCGGGTCAGGTCGTCGTCGGACAGATTTTCGACCAGGCGCTTGAGGCGCGGATCCGGGCCGAAGAAGTGCTCGCGGATGTAGGCGCCGCCGGCGACGGTGTACTTCTGGAACTCGCCGTCGACCGTGGTGTTCATCTTCTCGACGAGGACGCCGTCCTGGTCCCGAGCGAGGAGCTCGTCCCACTCGCGCGCCCAGATGACCTTGATGACGTTCCAGCCGGCGCCGCGGAACAGGCCTTCGAGCTCCTGGATGATCTTCCCGTTGCCGCGAACAGGCCCGTCGAGGCGCTGGAGGTTGCAGTTCACGACGAACGTGAGGTTGTCGAGGCCTTCGCGCGCGGCCAGGCTGAGACCGGCGAGCGATTCGGGCTCGTCCATCTCGCCGTCGCCCAGGAACGCCCAGACCCGCTGGTTCGAGGTGTCCTTGATCCCGCGGTTGTGGAGATAGCGGTTGAAGCGTGCCTGGTAGACCGCGGAGATCGGCCCGATCCCCATCGAGACCGTGGGGTACTCCCAGAACTCGGGCATGAGGCGCGGGTGGGGGTAGCTGCTGAGGCCCTGCCCGGGAACCGTCTCGCGACGGAAGTGGTCCAGCTGGTCCTCGCTGATCCGACCCTCGAGGAACGCGCGGGCATACATCCCGGGGGCCGCGTGCCCCTGGTAGAAGATCTGGTCGCCGCCGCCCTCCGCGTCCTTGCCCCGGAAGAACCAGTTGAAGCCGACCTCGTAGAGGCTGGCCGAGCTCGCGTAGGTCGAGAGGTGGCCGCCGATCCCGCTGTACGCGCTGTTCGCGCGAAGGACCATCGCGACGGCGTTCCAGCGGATGAGGCGCCGGATCCGCCGCTCCAGCTCCTCGTCGCCCGGAAAGAACGGCTCCTGCTCAGGGCTGATCGTGTTGATGTAGCGGGTCTGCGTCAGCGGCGGCAGACCGACATGGAGCTGGCGCGCCCGCTTGAGCAGCTTGAACATGAGGAACCGGGCGCGGTTCTCGCCCTCCTGCTCGACGACCTGGTCGAGGGACTCGAGCCACTCCTCGGTCTCGGCCGGGTCGATGTCGGGCAGCTGCTGCTTGAAGTCGTCGAAATACATCCGGGCTCTCCGGGGACGCGGCGAGACGGTTTCCGCTCTGGTCAGCGACAGGCTACGCCGGTTCGAACCGGGGTGCTCCGGGCATCCGTCCGGGGCCCGGGTCGCCGCCCGAGTCGGATCGATGGCGGCTGGCGTGCTCGGGCCGGGAGTGATGGCGGACGATGCTCGGCGGCGCCATGGTCCCGGCTCCGCGGCGGCGGCTCCGCACCGCTGCCGCTCCGCACCGCTGCCGCTCCGCACCGATGCCGCTCCGCACCGATGCTGCTCCGCACCGATGCTGCTTGAAACGAATCGTTACCGCCGAAAGGTAACGAGACGCGGTTGTGGCCGAGCAGCCCACGCTCGGTCCGTGAACGCGCCCCTTGCTCATGCACGCCTGCGCATGAAATCGGTGCCCACGTGCGCGCGCGACGTGTCCGGCTGACCATGCCGGCCGCTGGCTCCGTCGCAGTCCGCACGGTTACCTCTCGGCGGTAATGAGCGGCCGCAAGCCCTCGACGGCGACGCTGCCAGTCGGGTCGGGGGTCGCGACGCGACAAGTTCGGCCCACCACGGCCTGTTATGGGATTCGGTCGTTCTGTTATGAAATCGGGCGTCCTGTTATGAGTTCGGGGTGTCCTGATACGGTTTCCGCGGTTCTGCAAGGCTCATGAAATGCGTTTGCGTGGCGAGGCTGCCGCCGCCGCGACGTCTCTCCCGCCACGATCCGGGCGGCCGGTGATCCGGCCAGCCGCGAGGAACACGCAACGCCACGACCCGAGTTGGCGGTCGCATTGGGAGGTAGCACGTGAGCACCCAGCCACTCGTGCTCGTCGCCGACGACGAGCCACGAATCACCAAGCTCGTCTCGATCGCGCTGTCCGAGGAAGGCTTCCGGGTCGTCTCGGCGAACGGCGGCGAGGACGCGCTGGCGAAGGCCGAGGAGTACCGGCCCGACATCGTCCTGCTCGACATCGTCATGCCCGACCTCGACGGAATCGAGGTCATGCGCCAGCTCCGCGAGCGGCGGCCGGTACCGGTGATCCTGCTGACGGCGAAGGGCTCGACCGCGGACAAGGCGAAGGGCCTGGACCTCGGCGCCGACGACTACGTCGCGAAGCCGTTCCACCCCGACGAGCTGGCAGCGCGCGTGCGCGCGGTCCTCCGACGATCGTCCGGCGCGGCACCGGGTGCCGGGATCGTTCGGTTCGACGACGTCGAGATCGACCTCGAGCGGCGGATGGTGACCCGGGGCGGCGAGCTCGTCCAGCTGTCGCGGACCGAATGGCTGCTCCTCCAGCACCTCGCCGCGAACGCCGGCAAGGTCGTCCTCCACACCGAGCTGCTGACGAAGGTCTGGGGCCCCGAATACCGGGACGACCTCCAGTATCTCCGCGTCTGGGTGTCGCGCGTCCGTCGGAAGCTCGGCGCGAAGCCCGGCGAGCCCGGCCGGATCAAGACCTTCCAGGGCATCGGCTACCTGCTCGACGTCGAGGGCACGGCCGAATCCTCCCCCGAGGAGGAGGCGGTCGAGGAGCCCGCGGCCGTCTGACCCTTGGGCGCCTGGGGGCGCCCGAAGAGACCCGAGTGCAGGCCCGCCATCTGGATGGCGGGCCTGCTGATTCGTGGGTGCGGCTGGCGAGCGCGACGGCACGGGCGCCGCGGGACGAGCGCGACGGCACGGGCGCCGGTCGTTGATCGCCGAGGCCGGTACGAAGCCACCACGGCGGCCACGGCACGGGCGCCGGCACGCCTGATGTGCGCCACGGAGTGGTGATTTACCAGCCGTGCGGGTACACGACCTCCACGCGGAGCTGAACGCGGGGTGTGCACCGCTCCCGGCAATGAACAGCCACCGACGGCCGACGAGAGCACCGACGGCGGACACGTGGACCGGCGGCCGACGACGAGAGGGCGACGCCAGCATGCAGCGCCGACGCCAGCATGGCAGCGCCCGAGCCAGCCCGCCGGCCCGCAGCCCACCGACGGCCCTGTGAGCCGTCTGCAAGCGCCTCGACGCACCTCGTCACGTCGGGCGGAAGCGAGCCCGACCTAGCGTGGAGCCGACCGCCGCGCCGCGTTTCCGTCGCGACGGCCGCCGTTTCCACGTCGTCGAACCCCGAAAGGCGGTGTCCCCATATGAAGCGTCTCCTCGCGGTCGCGGCCGTCGCGCTCGCGCTCCTCGCGGCGTGCTCGGGCACGACGAGCCCGAGCTCGAGCGTCCTCGGAGCAACGTCGGCGCCGAGCCCGTCGCCGTCCGAATCCGCCTGTCCATCGGAGCTCGCGTCACCGAGCCTCGTCGCGAGCGCGTCGCCCTCGGCAGCGTCGCCCTCGCCGCTTGAATCCACCCTGCCGTCCGCATCGCTGCTCGCGAGCGGGTCCCCCGCGGAATCGATGGCGGCAAGCGAATCGCCGGCCGCTTCCGTGGACCTCAGCGCATCGGCGTCGCCGGCTGGCTCGCTCGAGGCGTCCGCTTCGCTCGAGGCGAGCGCGTCACCGAGCCTCGAGCTCAGCGCGTCCCCGTCGGAATCGATGGAGACGAGCCCGAACCCGTGCGAATCGATGACGGTTCCGTCGCCCAGCGTCGAGGCGAGCGCGGTCCCGAGCATCGAATCGAGCCCCTCGCCGAGCGGCCTCGCGAGCGAGGCGCCCAGCAGCGACCTCGCCTCGGCCTCACCGAGCTCCTAGGGACGCGACCGCTCGTCGGCCGTCAGGCGCGCCGCTCGCGGTCCGCGAGCGGCGCGCGCTCCGCCATTCGACGCTGGATCCGCGCGACGTCATAGATCGGGTCCGTCGGACCGACGCCGCGCGCACCCGGCACGATCGGTGCGACGGAAGCCGGCGGTGGCTCGTCGTCGCCGTGAGCAGCAGCCGCTCCGGCGAGGGCACCGACCGGGGCCGCCACGACCGCTCCGAGCGGGCCGAGCGCCGCCACGCCGGCGACCGTGCCGGCCGCAGCCCCGGCTTCCGCTCCCGTTGCGGGCGAGCCGGCTCCGGGGTCCCCGACGAGCTCGGTCGATTTCGCGGCGCCCGACGGCCCGGGCATCGTCGGTTGCGAGGTCTCGACGCCGCCTGCGCCTGCCGGCGGCCGCTCGGGATGGGTCTGCGGGTCGCTCGGCCGTCCGCCCGGGCGGTTGACGCCCTGATCG
The DNA here is from genome assembly GCA_035693145.1 of Candidatus Limnocylindrales bacterium. GTDB lineage: Bacteria > Chloroflexota > Limnocylindria > Limnocylindrales > CSP1-4 > DASSHA01. The sequence goes on along the minus strand of DASSHA010000179.1, from coordinate 10,267 downwards.
TCGCCGCGATCGCCGGGCGGGTCGTTGCGCGGTCCCGTCATGGCTCCTCCTTCGGTTCGGGTCCTTCTGGAGGAATCGTCGCATGTGCCGCTGACCGACGCCTGTAACGCGGCCCGGCAGCCGAATCGACGGGCCTGTGCGGTGCTGGCCGCGATGATCCGGCCCATGAACGACAGGTCCGACCGCCCGAGATCGACGACGTCAGGCTCCGACACGCGCCCCGCGCGCACGATCGATCGGGCGCTTGGCCTGGTGGACCTCGAAGCCGAGGCCGGCACGCTGCTCGAGGAACCCGAGTGGGTTCGGGGCGACCGGAACACCCGGACGCTCCTGACGGGCGACCGGATGCGTGTTGCGCTCGTCGCGCTTCGTCCCGGGGCGGCGCTCGGCGACGACGCCACGGACGACATGCTCGCCATCCAGGTGCTCCGCGGACGCGTGCGCGTCGAGGGCGAGATGGAGCCACGTGACGTCACCGCGGGGCAGCTGCTCACCCTCGTCGAGCCGCAGTCCTGGAGCGTCCGGGCCGTCGACGAGGCGCTCCTCCTCCTGACGACCGCACTCGCCGATTCACCCGCCGCCGACCACTGAGCGAGCGACGCGCGGACGGCAGGTCGGCCAGCCAACCACCGCACTCGCGTGACCGCTCCGCGCCCTGATCTCGTCCGCTACCGCGGTCCGGTCTGGTGTCACGTGCCCGCAGACGAGCAGCTCGACCTGTCGCGGCTTGCCGAAGCGGACTCGGCCGACGACCGCTGGAACGCCCGCGGCGAGCCGACGATCTACCTCGCGCTCGACCGATCGATTGCGCTCGCCGAGTTCGGCCGTCATGTCGACGGCCACGGACGTCGCCGGTTCCTGCGCTTCAGCGTGAGCGAGGCAACCTCGTCGTGTTCGCCGAGCGTGTCGGCCCGCCCGCGGCGTGGCTGCGCGAGCCGTCAGAGGCGGGCGTCGTCGACCTGCCCGACGGATCGCGCGGCGGTCGCAGGCCCTGAGACGCGCGTGTAACAGCGCTCGGCGGCCCTCGGGACCGAGCGCAAGAGAGCAGTCCGACACTCCTCGCAGGCCCGCGCCGGGCCTCGAACCGAACGTCTTTCCCCAAGGGTCCAATGCCGTGAGCGATCGAGATTCCCGGCTGGTGCTCCACCCCGCTGCGCGGCAGCCCGCGGCCCAGCCGACCGCCGAGGCGCCGCTTCCGCCGCTCGATCTTTCGAGCGCCCGGCGGGTCCTCGCCGTCCGGCTCGACAACATCGGCGACGTCGTGATGGCCGGACCCGCGCTGTCGACGATCCGGCGCGCGGCCCCGAAGGCGACGCTCACGCTCCTCTGCTCGCCCGCCGGTCGCGAGGCCGCCCGTCTCCTGCCGGCGGTGGACGAGACCCTCGTCGCGCGCGCGGTCTGGCAGGACGCAGGCAACCGCCTGAGCTTCGATCCCAACCGCGAGCTCGCCTTCGTCGAGCGGCTCCGCGCCGGTCGGTTCGACGCGGCAATCATCTTCACCAGCTTCTCCCAGAGCGTCTTTCCGCCGGCTTACGCCTGCTACCTCGCGGGAATCCCCATCCGGGCCGGCCAGGCGAACGAGTTCGGGGGGTCGGTGCTCTCCCACGCGGTCCCGGCGGCGCCCGACGGGACGCACCAGGTCGAACGCAATCTCCATCTCGTCGAAGCCCTCGGGCTGCCCGTGGCCGATCGGTCGCTCATCGTGTCGCTGCCGCGCTCGGCCATCGATTCGGCCCATCGCCTGCTCGAGTCGATCGGGATCGAGCCGCTCCGGCCGTTCGTGGCGCTCGCCCCGGGCGCATCCGCAGCCGCCCGCCGCTATCCGGCCGAGCGATACGCCGAGATCGCGGCCGGCCTCGCCGACCGGCTCGGCTGGCCGATCGTCGTCCTCGGCGGGACCACGGATCGGGCGGCCGCCGACACGATCGCAGCCGCCGGCCCGGGGATTCGATCGCTCGCTGGCCGGACGGACGTCGCGGAATGGGCCACGGTCATCGGCGCGGCCCGGGTCCTCGTCTCGTCGCACTCGGCGCCGATCCACCTCGCGGACGCCGTCCGGACGCCGGTCGTCTGTCTCTTCTCGGGGACCGATCGCGAATCGGAGTGGGCCCCCCGCGACACGCCGGCCGTCCTCCTGCGCGAGCCGACCGCGTGCGCGCCGTGCCGCCGCTTCGACTGCCCGATCGGGCTGCCCTGCCTCGACATCGCCCCCGCCGACGCGGTCGAGGCCGTGGTCGCGCTGCTCGACGGACGCCCGGTGGCCGATGCACCGAGCGAGCCCGTTCCCGCGTCGACCGGCGACGCCCTCCCGGAGGACCGATGGAACCGCTTCGCGTCCTGACCTGGCACATCCACGGGGCGTACCTCGAGGCGCTCGCGTGGGCGGGTGTCACGCTCTATGTCCCGGTGAAGCGGGGCAAGCCCGCGCGATACGGCGGAGCGCCCGATCGCACGGACCTGCCGCCGTCCATCGTCGAGGTTCCCGCAGAGGCCGTCCGGGACCTCGATCTCGACGTCGTCCTGTGCCAGACCCGGGACAACTGGACGACCGACCGGTTCGAGCTCCTGTCGGATGAGCAGCTCCGGCTGCCGCACGTCTACGTCGAGCACGACCCTCCCCGCGAGCACCCGACGGACACGCGCCATGCCGTCGCCGACGAGCCGAACGTGCTGCTCGTCCACGTGACGGCGTTCAACGCGCTCATGTGGGACAGCGGCTCGACGCCGGTCCGCGTGATCGAGCACGGCGTCCAGATCCCCGCCGGCGTCGAGTACAGCGGCGAGCTGGAGCGCGGGATCGTCGTCGTCAACGACCTCGCGACACGCGGCCGACGACTGGGACGCGACGTGTTCGAGCGGGCCCGCGAAGCCGTGCCGCTCGACCTCATCGGTCTCAACGCGCCCGCGCTCGGCGGGCTAGAACCCGTGCCCCACGAGGACCTCGCGGCCGTGATGGCCCGCTACCGGCTCTACTTCCATCCGATCCGCTACACCAGCTTCGGCATGGCGGTCTGCGAGGCGATGCTCATCGGCCTGCCCGTCGTGGCACTCGCGACGACCGAGATGCCGACCGTCATCGAGGACGGAATCAGCGGCTTCATGGCGACCGATCCTGCCGTCCTCGTGGAGCGGACGCGCGACCTGCTTGCCGATCCCGCCCTGGCGCGGGCCATCGGACGAGCCGGCCGAACCGTCGCCCGTGAGCGGTTCTCGATCGAGCGCTTCGGCCGCGACTGGAACCGGGTCCTCCGCGACGCTGCATCCTCGGGCGGATGGCGTCGGCGGAGCTCCGCCTCCGACCTCGGAGGGTCTCCCACAAGCGTTCTCGCAACTCGGGAGCCCGTTTCGTGAGCAGGCGGATCGCGATGATCAGCGAGCACGCGTCTCCGCTCGCGACGCTCGGCGGCGTCGATGCGGGCGGTCAGAACGTCTACGTCGCGCAGCTCGCTCGCCAGCTCGCCGCGGCCGGTGACCGGGTCGACGTGTTCACCCGGCGCGACGCCCCCGACCTGCCCGACGTCGTCGAGTGGCTGCCCGGCGTCCGCATCGTCCACGTTCCCGCCGGGCCGCCGCGAGCTCTGCCGAAGGAGCACCTGCTCGAGCACATGGGCGCGTTCACGACCTGGATGCTCCGCGAGCTGGCGCGACGCGGCCGCCGCTACGACGTCGTCCACGCGAACTTCTTCATGTCCGCGCTCGTCGCGGCCGAGATCCGCAAGGCCCTCGACATCCCGTTCGTCGTGACCTTCCACGCCCTGGGCCGTGTCCGTCGGCAGTACCAGGGGCCAGACGACGGGTTCCCCGACGGCCGGCTCGAGATCGAGGACCGCGTCGTCGCCGAGGCCGACCGGATCCTCGCCGAGTGCCCACAGGACGAGGAGGACCTCATCCGCCTCTACAACGCCGACCCGGCGAGGATCGAGATCGTCCCGTGCGGCTTCGACCCCGGCGAGTTCGCCCCGATGAGCCGACCGCTCGCACGGCTCGAGCTCGGCCTGGATCCCGGGGAGCGGATCGTCCTGCAGCTCGGCCGCATCGTCCCCCGCAAGGGCGTCGACAACGTGATCCAATCGATCGGCAGGCTCGGGCGGACGCACGACCTGCGGGTGCGGCTGCTGGTCGTGGGCGGGCCCGAGCGCGAGCCCGACTTCGACGCCGACCCCGAGCTCGCCCGGCTCCGTGACGTGGCCCGCGAGGAGGCCGTCGAGGATCGGGTCGTCTTCGTCGGCCGCCGGGATCGCCGGGAGCTGGCGAGGTACTACAGCGCCGCCGACCTGTTCGTGTCGGCGCCGTGGTACGAGCCATTCGGGATCACGCCGCTCGAGGCGATGGCGTGCGGGACGCCGGTCGTGGGATCGAACGTCGGGGGGATCAAGTTCAGCGTCCGTGACGGCGAGACGGGCTACCTCGTCCCGCCGCGCGATCCTGACGCGCTGGCCGAGCGGATCGCTCACCTCTACCGGCACCCGAAGCTCCTGTCCGTCTTCGCGAGGCAGGCGATCCGCCGCGTGAACGACCTGTTCACCTGGACGCGCGTCGCGGCGTCCGTCACGGACCTGTACGACGGCGTGATCGCCGAGCGGCGCCTGGCCCGACGCGAGGCCGCCGACGAGCTCGCCTCGGTCGATCGCGCGTTCGACACGACGGCGGCGACGCTGCTCACGACGAAGCGGCGGCTGCGCCAGCCCATCCTCGACGCCGCGGCCCTCATGACGGCCGCGTTCGCGCGCGACGGGCGCGTGCTCGTCGCCGGCAACGGCGGGAGCATGGCCGAGGCGCAGCACCTCGCCGCCGAGTTCGTCGGCCGCTTCCGGATCGGCGAGCGACCAGGTCTCGCGGCGATCGCGCTCGGCACGGACCCGGCCGCGCTCACGGCCTGGTCGAACGACGTCGGCTACGAGGACGCCCTCGCCCGGCAGGTCGAGGCGTTCGGCCGGCGAGGCGACGTGCTCGTCGGGCTCTCGACGAGCGGAGGCTCGACGAACCTCGTGCGCGCCTTCGAGCGCGCTCGCGAGATCGGCCTCTCGACCGTCGCCCTTCTCGGTCGCGACGGCGGCCAGCTGCGCAGCGTGGCCGACCTGCCCCTCGTCGTCCCCGCGTTCGACACCCAGCGCATCCAGGAGGTCCATGCCGTGATCGTCCACCTGCTCGCCGAGCTCGTCGAACAGCGACTCGCCGACGTCGGCTGGTTTCGCTCCCCGCTCGCGGGGCGCCAGGCGGCCGCGGTTCCGGTCCCCATGCCCGCCGACGCGCGCGTCATGGCACCCCGGCGACCGACCGCCGCCGCGGCCGGGCGCGTTCCAGCGTCTGCCGACCAGGCCGCCCGATGACGGCGCTCCAGACCGTCACGGACGCGGTGGTCGCCCGCCCGGCGGACGATCGGCGGGCGACGGACGCGCTCGAGCGCGCCGACAGGCCCGGAGTCGACGATCGCGTCGTCCTGATCACCGGCTCGGGCAGCGGCCTCGGTCGTGCGACCGCGAACGTCCTCGCCGCCGCCGGCCTCCGGGTGGTCGTCGCGGATCTCCGTTTGGATGCCGCCCGCGAGACCGCGGCCGCGCTCGATCCGGAGCAGGCGATCGCCGTGCCGCTCGACGTCCGCGACGGAGCCAGTGCGAGCTCGGCGGTTGCGGCCGCGCTCGACCGGTTCGGCCGCCTCGACGTCCTCATCAACAACGCGGGCACCGACGTCACCAAGGCCTTCGACGTGATGAGCGCGGACGAATGGGGCCGCGTGATCGACGTGAACCTGCGCGGGCCGATGACGATGACCCAGGCCGCGCTCCCGGCGTTGCGCGACTCCGGGCACGGCCATGTCGTGAACATCACCTCGACCGCAGCGAAGCGAGCGTGGACGGAAGCCACCGCATACCACGCCAGCAAGTGGGGCCTGCTCGGTTTCAGCCACGCGCTGCACGCCGAGGCCCGCCGCTACGGCGTCAAGGTCACGGCGGTCGTCTGCGGCGGGATGCAAACGCCGTTCATCCTCGATCGCTTTCCCGACGTGCCGCTCGAGAACCTCATGGACCCGGCGCATGCGGCGCGGACGATCCGGTTCGTCCTCGACCAGCCGCCGGAGGTGGTGATCCCCGAGGTCATGGTCCTCCCGCTCCACGAGACGTCGTGGCCGTGACCGCCCACGGGTTCGAGATCCCCGTCGACGTCGAGGTGGCTGGGCCGGTCGTCGTCCGGTTCGCGCCACCGCTCGCGGCCGGTTCGGTCCCGCGCCCGTTCGTCTTCCTCGACAAGGACGGCACGCTCATCGAGGACCTGCCGTACAACGTCGATCCGCGCCGCGTGCGGTTCGCACCGGGCGCGCGCGAGGCGGTTCGCATGCTCGGCGACGCGGGCCTGCCGCTCGTCGTCTGCTCGAACCAGTCTGGCGTGGCGCGCGGCTACTACACGATCGACGAGCTCCGGCGACTCGCGAGGCACCTGCATGACGAGGTCGCGCGGCTCGGCGGGGAGCTCGCGGCGCTGTACGCCTGCCCGCACCTGCCGACGGGGATCAACGCCTGGGCGCTCGTCTGCGACTGCCGCAAGCCGGCGGCCGCGATGCTGACACTCGCGGCCGAGGATCTCGGCGCGGATCTCCCGGGCAGCTGGATGATCGGCGACACGTGGATGGACGTGGCCGCGGGACGCGCCGCCGGGTGCCGCGCGATCCTCGTCGGACCCGAATGGCGGACGGCCGCGTCGCTGCCGGCGTCGCGCCGTCCGACGGATGCGGTGCCGGACCTGTTGAGCGCCGCGCGGATCGTCGTCGCCGGCCTCGCGACCCCGGCCGCCGAGTCTCCTGAAGCGGTCGCCGCGCGATGACGTCGATGCTCGCCGACCGCATCCACGCGTTCGCCGGTCGTCGCGTCCTCGTCCTGGGCGAGGCGATGCTCGACAGCTATCTGCGGGGCATGGCGGATCGCCTGTCGCGCGAGGCACCGGTCCCCATCGTCACCCTCCAGGAGCGCGTCGACGCCCCCGGCGGCGCCGGGAACGCCGCGGTCAACGTCGCCTCGCTCGGCGGCCGTCCGCTCCTCGTGTCGGTCTGCGGGGACGACACCGAGGGCGACCGGCTTCTTGCCGCCCTGGCGGCGAACGACGTGTCGACAGCGGCCGTCCTCATCCGGGCCGACCGAACGACGCTCGCCAAGCAGCGAATCCTGGCCGGCGACCAGGTGCTCGTCCGATTCGACTCGGGGACCCAGGAGCGCATCGGGGCCGATGCCGAGGACGAGCTCATCGCGCGGCTGTGCGCGGCACATGCGTCGGCGGACGCGGTCCTCGTGTCGGACTACGACTACGGCGTCGTGACCGAACGCCTCCTCGCGGTCCTCGCCGAGCTGCAGGCCGCGCGGCCGCTCCCGTTGATCGTCGACGCTCGCGACCTCTCGCGCTACCGGCGCCTCGGGGCCACCGCCGTGAAGCCCAACTACGCCGAGGCGGTCCGGCTGCTCGGCGACCGTGAGCTGCGCGGGACGGACGCCCGCGTCCACCAGGTCGGGACGAGCGGTGAGCGGCTGCTCGAGTCGACCGGTGCGCGGATCGTCGCCGTCACGATCGACACGGACGGCTCGTTCGTCTTCGAGCGCGGCAACCCGCCATACCGGACGTACTGCCGCCCGCACAGCCACAGCCGTGCTGCCGGGGCGGGTGACACCTTCGTCGCCGCGCTCACGCTCGCGCTCGCCAGCGGCGCAACGGTCCCGGAGGCGGCCGAGCTCGCGTCGTCCGCCGCCGCGGTCGTCGTCGCCAAGGACGGGACGTCGACCTGCACGGCACGCGAGCTCGAGGCGTCGATCTCGACCGTGGGCAAGCGGTTGGTGGGAGGCGACGGGGTCGCCGCGCGCGACGCGCTCGCCGCGCGTCTCGAATTCCTGCGCAGCCAGGGGCGCCGCATCGTGTTCACGAACGGCTGCTTCGACATCCTCCACCGCGGCCACATCACCTATCTCAACCGGGCGAAGGCCCTGGGCGACGTCCTCATCGTCGGCGTGAACGACGACGATTCGGTCCGGCGGCTCAAGGGCGCGAGCCGGCCGATCAACGGGCTCGACGATCGACTCGGCGTGCTCGAAGCGCTGAGCTGCGTCGACCTCGTGGTCCCGTTCGGAGAGGACACCCCGGTCGAGCTCCTGCGCGTCGTGCGCCCGCACGTCTTCGTGAAGGGTGGCGACTACTCGCTCGAGACGCTGCCAGAGGCGCCGGTCGTCGCCGAGCTCGGTGGAACGATCCAGATCCTGCCGTACGTCGAGGATCGCTCGACGACGGGAATCATCGAGCGCGTCCGATCCGCCGGACGAACCGACCGAACCGGCCGAACGCACGGAACTGGCCGGCCGGCGGGTCAGCGTGGCTGGGTTCCGGTCGGCCCCGGCCGGCGTGGCGACACGGGATGACGGTCCGACCCGTCGGCGGACGGCTGACCGTGCTCGAGGCGGGCGAGCTCCCGCTGTGGGGGACGGCGACCCGACAACCGCTGCCGTCGCTGGCGAGCGGCTCACCGGAGGGCTGGGCCGAGTTCGAGCGCGTCCTCGCCGTCCGGCTGGATGCGATGGGCGACGTGCTCATGACGACGCCTGCACTGCGGGCACTCAAGGCCGTGCGGCCGGAGCGTCAGCTGACGCTGCTGACCTCTTCGGCTGGCGCGGAGGTCGCGGCGCTGTTGCCGGAGATCGACGAGACGATCGTGTACGACCCGCCGTGGATGAAGGCTCCATCCTCGCCGGACCCGGCGAGCGACCGCGCGATGATCGAGCGGCTCGCGGCCGGTCGCTTCGACGCCGCGGCGATCTTCACCGTCCACACGCAGTCGCCGCATCCCACCGCGCTGCTCTGTCACCTCGCCGGCATCGCTCGCCGGCTCGGCCACAGCCGCGAGAACCCCTACCGGCTCCTCACCGAGTGGGTCGCCGAACCCGAGGCGGACCGCCCGCTCCGCCACGAGACGCGCCGGCAGCTCGATCTCGTCGCCGCCGTCGGGCTCGACGCACGGGACGATCACCTCTCGCTCCGCGTCCCGGCGGACGCCTACCGTCGCGTCCGGGGGCACCTCGCCGCCGCCGGCCTCGACGTCCGCAAGCCGTGGCTGCTCGTCCATCCCGGCGCCAGCGCCTCGTCGCGTCGATACCCGCCGGAGCGGTGGGTCGAGGCGGCCCGGATCGTCACCGACACGACGGGCTGGCCGATCGTCTGGAGCGGCGCCGCGAACGAACGTTCGTTCGTGGCTGAGTGCGCGGCCGCGACGGGCGCCGTCGCGCTCCACGGCGGGTCGGTCGCCGACCTCGCGGCCCTCGTCGCGCTCGCTCCGATCGTCGCGACGAACAACACCGGACCGGCACACATCGCGGCCGCCGTCGGCACGCCCGTCGTGGACGTCTACGCCCAGACGAACGCCCAGCACGCGCCGTGGCACGTCCCTAACCGCGTCGTCTTCGCCGACGTCCCATGCCGGGATTGCCGGCGCAGCGTCTGCCCGCAGGGCCACCATCGCTGCCTGCTGGACGTGCCGCCCGGCGCTGTCGCGGACGCCGTCCTGGATGTCGCCATCGAGGTCGGCCTGAGCGTGCCGGCGCCCGTCGGGTCCTTCGCGCCCGTGGCTGGCCTGGCGCAATGAGCACCACGTCGGCCGGGCACGCGATTGCGCCCGATGCCACGGACCCGGCCGCGCGCCCGGCGCTCGGCCTGGCGGAGGTGAGCCGCGGCGCTCCGCTCGACGCGATCGCCGAGCTCGCCGCCGGCTGCCGGGCCTGCGATCTCTGGGCGCACGCGACGCAGACCGTCTTCGGGCAGGGGCCGTGGCCGGCGCCGCTCATGCTCGTCGGCGAGCAGCCGGGCGATCGCGAGGACGTCGAGGGTGCGCCGTTCGTGGGACCGGCCGGGCAGCTCCTGGATCGCGCGCTCGGTGAGGCCGGCGTCGACCGCGAGAAGGTGTTCATCACGAACGTCGTCAAGCACTTCAAGTGGCGGCCGAGCGGTAAGCGGCGGCTCCACGAGAAGCCGAACAAGGTCGAGGTCGCCGCCTGTCACCCGTGGCTCGAGGCCGAGCTCGCCCTGGTCCGACCGGAGGCGCTCGTCTGCCTCGGCGCGACGGCAGCCGGCGCGTTGCTCGGTCCCAGCGTGCGCGTGTCGCAGCTGGCGCTGACGCCGGTGCAATCACCGCTCGCTCCGCTCGTCCTGGCGACGCTCCACCCGTCGGCCATCCTGCGCGCCCCCGACGGCGAGGGCCGCGAGGTCGGCTTCGCGCGGCTCGTGGGAGACCTTCGGCTCGTCG
>DASSHA010000178.1:0-5606 GCA_035693145.1 Candidatus Limnocylindrales bacterium | reverse complement strand
TAGGCTCCTTGCATTGTAGTTGCGGTTGCAACGACCCGCGCAGCCAGGGCAGACGCTCGGGCAGATCGCGGCGATGAGATGGTCGGCCCGGGCGACGGGCCCGGAGGCATTCGTTTCCATGGACACGTTCGACGTGGCCCTGCTGCTCCTGCGCCTCGGCGTCGGCGTGACGTTCGCCGCGCACGGCGCCCAGAAGGCGTTCGGCTGGTGGGGCGGACCGGGCCGTGAAGGCTGGCGTGGTGCGATGGGCAAGATGGGCTTTCGGCCGGCGGGGCTGTTCGCCGGTCTGTCGACCGGCATCGAGCTCGTCGGCGGGCTCTTCGTCGCGGTCGGTCTCGTGACGCCCCTCGCGGCAGCGGCGCTCGTCGCCCAGAGCGTCGTGATCATCGGCCAGGTCCACTGGCAGAACGGCTTCTTCAACGGCAAGGGCGGATACGAGTTCCCGCTCTCGCTCGGCCTCGGCGCGGTCGTCGTGCTGCTCCTCGGAGCCGGCGCCTGGAGCCTCGACTCGGTGCTCGGCTTCGCCCTCGACCCGAACGCCCGGGCTGCGCTCGTCGTCCTCGGCCTCGTCGGTGGCGCGCTTGCCCTCGGCGTCCCGCGCCTCGGCTCGAACCGAACCGCCTCTCACGCCTGATCCGCCACAGCCGGCTCGCGACCGGACGCGCCCGGCTCGCGACCGGACGCGCCCGGCCCACCTCCTCGGGCCGGGCGCTTCCATTCCGCCGCCGCTCGATCGAAGCGGTTGACATGCAAGGTGCCGCTTGCATATTGTGGCGGTCGTGGGTGACGTCTTTCGGGCCCTGGCCGATCCCACCCGCCGCACCATCCTCGACGAGCTCCTGGAGCGCGACGGGCAGACGCTCTTCGAGATCTGCAGCCGGCTCACCATGAAGCACCGGCTCGGGTCCTCGCGCCAGGCGATTTCGCAGCACCTCGACGTCCTCGAGGCCGCGGGGCTCATCCGGACGGAGCGGACGGGCCGCTACAAGCTCCATTTCGTGGACACCGGCCCGCTCGAGCAGATCGCGGATCGCTGGCTCGGGCGCCGAACGGAGGAACCCTGACATGCGGATCAACCTCGCCAGCGTCCTCGTGGACGATCAGGACAAGGCGCTTCGCTTCTACACCGAGGTGCTCGGCTTCGAAAAGAAGACCGAGATCCCGCTCGGGGAGCACCGCTGGCTGACGGTCGTGTCGCCCGAATCGCCCGACGGCACCGAGCTCGTTCTCGAGCCCGACGCGCACCCGGCGGCGAAGCCCTTCAAGGCCGCGCTCGTTGCCGACGGGATCCCGTTCACGTCATTCGCGGTCGACGACGTCGCGGCCGAGTTCGAACGGCTGACCGCCCTCGGCGTCGAGTTCACGCAGCGGCCGCTGGCGATGGGCCCGGTGACGACGGCCGTCTTCGACGACACCTGCGGCAACCTCATCCAGATCGCCTCGGCCGGGTAGCGGCGCGCCGTTCGAGGCGGCGAGGCGCCGGCGCGTCAGGTCGGGCGCATGATCGTGGTGAGCGTCTCCCCTTCGGCCGTCGTGTAGGAGTCGAACTCGACGAGTGCGCCGTCGCCCGTCGGCATGCGGAAGCGCGAGACCGCGACGCCGGCCTTGCGGATGATCTCGATGACCGGCGACACGACGTCGGTCGCGGTCGGGGTCACGAACTCGTGCCAGAAGTGGCCCTCGAGGCGGCGGCCCAGGAACGCGGTCGCCGCCTCGTTCGCCTCGAGGATGAGGCCCTGGCGGTCGTAGCGGAGCCGCGGCAGCGACGCGTCCTTCCACCACTCGCGCTCGGCGGGGCCGCCGTCGGTCCGCCCGTCGCGAAACAGCTCCCACGTGCCGTCGTCCCCTCGCTCGACGTGTGCGTGCGGGTAGAGGCCGTGGACGACGAGCGCGAGCCGTTCGGGCGTGGGTTCGGCCATGTTGGCGAGGACGTCCTCGGCAAACTGCCGGAAGACCGTGTCGACCGACGGGTGCGTCGTGACCGCGGGCGGACGACTCGGTGTTGCGGCCGCCGCGCCCGTGTCGGCCGCGAGCCTGAAGACGCCGACGAGGCGGTCGCCGTCGCGGACCGCTCGGACGTCGCAGGCGATGACGTCCCCGTCCGACGGTCTGACCAGCACTGTCGCGACGAGCTCACCAGCCGACCTGACGATCTCGAACAGGGCGTTGGCGTCGCCGATCGTTCCGGGCGCGACGAAGGCCGAGAAATGCGGTGTGCTGTCGTTGCCGAGATCGCGGAGCCCGAGCAGGCCCCGAGCGAGCCGGTTCGCCTCGACGACGTACCCGTCAGACGAGATGACGATCCGCGGCAGGCCCTCGCGGTTCCACCACGGCCCATCGTCGCTCGGTCGCCAGGCGCCGTCGCGGTAGACGTACCAGACGGGCGGCTCGCCGGACAGCGCGCGGTCGCGGACGAGGACGCGGGGGAGCAGGCGTCGGAGGCGGCGTCCGAGCTCCTGGGGGCTGCGGTATTCGTGCTCCTCGGCGAGCTTCGTGACGAGCGCGTGGAACGCCGTGTCGCTCGAGGGGATCGTTCGAATCGTCGGTTTCGTGGTCGCCTCGCCGCGTCTCACACGCGCGCGACATCCGTTCCCCCTCGCGCGCCTTCGGCATGGTGCCCCGATCAGATCCCAGTGGGCAAGTAACGCGCGCCTTACAACTGTCGCCGCGGTCACCGAACGAATGGGGGTTCGCATCCGGCATCGAACCGGCAATACTTCCGGCCTACCAGATGGAACGCCGTCACACCGTCCGGTCAAATGAACGGGTCGCGGAAGCGGCCGCCGAAGGAGTCGCCGAGGCGCCCGTCCTTCGACTGTTCCGATTCCGCCCGGCCCACCCGGCGTTCGACGCCATCCTGCGCGAGGTCATGCTGCCGGACCTCGTGTCCTGCCGCGGCCTGCGTGCCGTCTTCGCCGGGCGCCAGGGTCCGGACGAGACCGGAGAGCGCATCGTCGCCAGCGTCTGGGAGACGGAAACGGCGATGGCCGACGCGGTTGGGCTGACGTTCGACCAGCCCAGGTTCCACCCCGAGCACCTCCGCGACACGGTCGCCCGAAGGCTCGAGATCCTGCCGATCGCGTGCGCGGTCGACGTCCCGTCGGCCGGCCCGCCGGCGCTCATCCGGCTGCTCGTGGGGCGCGCGAAGCCGGGACGGCTCGACGACTACGTCGATGCCGTTCGATCGGGCGCACGGTCGGACATCGAGTCGGGGAGCGGACCGCTCGCGCTCTATCTCGCGAGAAGCGGCGAAGACGAGTTCGTCACGCTTTCCGCCTGGGCGGCCTGGTCCACGGTCGCGGAGGCGACGGGCAGCTCGACCCGCGCTCCGGACGCGACGCGGCACACCCACCTGCTCGAGGCGTGGACGCCCTCGCATTACGAGGCGATCCTCATCGACGGCGTCCGAGCCTAGACAAGCGGCGCTCGGCCCGTCGCCGAGCCCGTTGACGGGTCGCCGGCAGGCCCCGTCCGAGCGGCCGAAGGTTCGTTGTCAAGAGGTCTGTCAAGGGGTACCCTCCCGGCCCAGTCGGCCTGTCAAGACTTGACAGGCCCCCATGCATGTCCGGCAGCTCTTCGGGGGGCAGGGGAGTTCGAGGGCGCTTTCGCGCCGTCGTCGCGACCCGTACGAGGAGGTTCGCTTGGCCGCTGGCGCAGCCGCCGAAGTCAAGAGCCGTCTGAACATCGTCGACGTCGTGGGCGAGACGGTCGAGCTGCGCAAGGCCGGCACGACGTTCAAGGGCCTCTGCCCGTTCCACGGCGAGAAGACGCCGTCGTTCGTGGTCACCCCGGGCCGCGACACGTGGAAGTGCTTCGGCTGCGGCAAGGGCGGCGACGTCTTCACGTTCGTGATGGAACGCGACGGGGTGACGTTTCCGGAGGCACTCCGCGTGCTTGCGGGAAGGGCGGGCGTGGAGCTCGACGAGCGGTCACGGCGCGACGACGCCCGGAAGGCGCGGCTCCGCGAGGTGCTCGAGACGGCGATCGCCTTCTACCACTCGGTCCTCACGGCGTCGAAGACGGGCCAGGCAGCGCTCGACTACCTCCGGGGCCGCGGCTTCACCGACGAGACGATCGAGCGCTTCCAGCTCGGCTTCGCCCCCGGCGGCTGGGACCAGATGTCGCGTCGGCTGATCGACAAGCGCGACGTTCGGCCCGAAGAGCTGCTCGAGGTTGGCCTTGCGACGGCCGGCCGGCGCGGCCCGATCGACAAGTTCCGCGAGCGGGTCATCTTCCCGATCCGCGACGCCTCTGCCAACGCGGTGGGCCTCGGCGGCCGCTCGATGCCGGGGGCCACGGACCCTCGGGCGCCGAAATATCTCAATTCCGCCGCGACGCCCCTGTTCGACAAGAGTCGAACCCTCTACCTGATCGACCGCGCGAAGGGCGCGATGCGCAAGTCCGGCCAGGCCGTCCTCGTCGAGGGCTACACGGACGCGCTCATGGCGCATCAGGCAGGCTTCGACAACGTCGTCGCCTCGCTCGGGACCGCCCTGACGCCGGGGCAGGTCGCGATCCTCGCGCGCTACGCATCGCGGATCGCGCTCGCGTACGACGTCGATCCGGCGGGTCAGAGCGCCGGCACGTTCGGGGTGACCGAGCTGACGGCGCTCATCAGCGAGGTCCAGGCCGTGTCGTCCTCCGGTCGCGGCGAGCTCGGGCTCACGGACGTCGGCGTCGTCCGACTGCCCGACGGAAAGGACCCGGACGAGGTCGTCCGCGACACGCCGGACCTGTGGCGCGAGGCCGTTCGAACGCCGGCGCCGATCCTCGCCTACCTCATCGACACGTATGCCGCGCGCGTCGATACCCGCACCGCCGACGGTCGGTCTCGCCTCGTCGCGGGCGTCGTGCCGACCCTTCGCCAGGTCGCCGACCCCACCGTCCGCGATGGCTACGTCCGGCTGCTCGCGCAGCGCGCCGCCGTCGACGACCGGGTCATCGTCGAGGCGCTCGCGGCGTCCGCCCGCGCGCGTTCCGGGACGTCGCCCGCGGACGCGCACACCGGGACGCGCCTCACGCTCGACGCGGTCAAGGCGGCGGGGGAGGGGATCGCGCCCGATGCGGTGCTGCGCGCCATCACTCCCGTGGAGGCCGAGCTGCTCCGGCTCCTGTTGCTCGTCCCCGATCAGCAGGTCCGCGTCGTCGACGAGCTCGCGCCGGACCAGCTGCCGTCCGCGCTCGCGCGGGAGCTGTTCCGCGCGATCGTCCTCGCGCGCGAGCCGTCGGAGGCCGGGCTCGTCCCCGCCTGGGATCGCGACGCGTTCCTCGCCGCGCTCGACGAGGAGACATACGCTCTCGCGCTCGCCCTGTACGCGCGTCGCGGGCCCGACCCGTCAACGCTCTCCGCCGGGCGGCTGGCGTACCAGGTGAACAACGCCCTGCTGGACCTCGAGGCCGACCGCATTCGCGAGCGTTCGGACTTCAATCGCGCGGCTCAGGCCGATGCCGAGCGGCGCGACGACCGAAGCGAGATTGCCGCGCTGCTGGCCCAGGAGCGCACGATCAACGAGGAGCGCCGCTCGCTCGACCGTCGGCGCGAGCAGGCACGCCTCCTGGCGCGAGGTTCGGGCGCAGGCGCGAGTGGGGGGGCGAGCGGCGCCGCG
>DASSHA010000177.1:0-29735 GCA_035693145.1 Candidatus Limnocylindrales bacterium | reverse complement strand
CGACAACGGCGAGCCGTACCGGGTCTATCGCGACTCGTCGATGAGCCCGGTGATCGGCTATGCCTCCCGCTTCTTCGGAACGGCGGGCCTCGAACGCTCCTACGACGCGCAGCTCAGCGGGCTGTCGGGGCCCGACCCGGTGTCGGACCTGCTCCGCAAGTTCGGGCGGGATCCGTATGACCCGCAGGACCTGACGCTGTCGATCTCGCTCAAGCTCCAGCGTTCCGCCGTCAAGGGCCTCGGCAAGAACAAGGGCGCGGTCGTGATGCTCGATCCCAAGACCGGCGACGTCCTCGCGCTCGCATCGACGCCGACCTACGACGCATCGGCGATCGCCGACCCCGACACGGCCAGGGACGCGTTCGCGGCGCTCCAGCGGAACGCCGCCCAGCCACTCCTGCCGCGCGCGACCCAGGGTCGGTACGTGCCGGGCAGCGTGTTCAAGATCGTGACCGCGATCGCCGCCCTCGCGTCGGGCGCGATCAGCCCGTCGACGACGTACGACCAGCAGCCGAAGGCCGAGAAGAACGGCCTCCTCGTCGACGGCTTCCGGGTCCGCGACGGCCACCATCCGCAGACCGGCAACAAGGCGCTCGACTTCGAGGAGGCAGTCGAGGTGTCCTGCAACATCTACTTCGCGCTCACGGGCCTTCGGACGGGCGGCGCGGCGCTGACCGCGGCGGCCGACACACTCGGATTCGATGGCCCGATCCCGTTCGACCTGCCGACGGCTCCGTCGCAGCTGACGAATGGGACCGGTCACCAGCCGGGCGGGTTCAAGGACGACGTGGAGCTCGCGAACGCGGCCTACGGCCAGGCCGAGACGCTGGTGACGCCGCTGCAGATGGCCCTCGTCGCATCGGCCGTGGCGAACGGCGGAACGCTCATGCGACCGCGACTCGTGACCGGCCTGAGCGGCGACCACGGCACCCGAACAGTCTCGCCGTCGGTGCTCCATGAGGTGATGGACCCGGCGACCGCCCGAACGATCGCGGCGGCCATGGAGCGGGCCGTCGAGGGTGACCTCGGTCGCCAGTTCACGACCGGTGCCGCGATCCCGGGCGTTCCGACGGCCGGCAAGTCCGGAACGGCCGAGCTGGGCGGAACCGGCGAGCCGCATTCGTGGTTCATCGGCTTCGCCCCCGTGGACGACCCGAAGGTCGCGATCGCCGTCGTCGTCGAGCAGGGGGGCCGAGGTGCCCAGGCCGCGGCGCCGCTCGGTGGCGACCTCATGAAGCAGGCGCTCGACGAGCTCGACAAGGCCGCTGGCGGATGACGTCGCCCGCCCGACGGCCGCTCGTCGAACGGCTCGGGATGGCGGCGATCGCGCTCGTCCTGGCCGCCCTGTTCGGGGTCGTCTGCGTCGCCTCCTTCGCCGGCGGCGAGCCGTTCCTCGGCGTGATGGGCGCCATCGGTGCCCTGATGACGCTCTGGGTAGGCGCACTGACGCTCCGCGGGTAACGCCGCGCCGGTTGACATATGTCGATATGAGCATATATTACGTCCATGGCGCGAGCCCCGACCACCAGCGACGCGTTCAACGCCGTCGCCGAACCCCGGCGACGGGCGATCCTCGACGCCCTCGCGGGTGGCGAGCGATCCGTGAACCAGCTCGTGACGGCGGTCGGGCTCGCACAGCCCCAGGTGTCGAAACACCTGCGGGTGCTGCACGACGTCGGGCTGGTTGACGTCCGCGATGCGGGCCGCCAGCGGCTGTACCGGCTCAACGGCCCCGAGCTCAAGCCGATCTTCGACTGGGTCCGTGCGTACGAGCGGACCTGGAGCGAGCGGTTCGACCTCCTGGACGAGGTGCTGGAAGACCTGAAGCACGGAGAGGAGCATCGAGATGACGACCGTGACGAGTAGCGGCCGGGCGAGGGTGTCGCTCGTCGGGGAGACGGACATCCGGATCGAGCGCGACTTCGATGCCCGGAAGGACCTGGTCTACCGGGCGGTGACGGACCCCGAGCTGATCAGGCGTTGGTGGAACGCGAAGCGGGGCGAGGTCACGGTCTGTGAGGTCGACCTCAGGGTCGGCGGGCGCTGGCGGTACGTGATGGTGACGACCGACGGGATGGAGGTTGGGTTCCACGGCACGATCCTCGAGCTCATCCCGGGCGAGAAGGTCGTGCAGACCGAGCTGTACGAGATGCCCGGGCTCGCCGAGGAGGATGCCACCGTCAACACGATGGAGCTGCTGGAACGCGACGGCCGCACGACGATGACCGTGCTCCAGCACTGCCGGACCGCCGAGATCCGCGAGGCGATCCTGCAGTCGGGCATGGAGGCAGGGATGCAGGATGCCTACGACCTGCTCGAGGAGGTTGCGCGCTCGCTCGACTGAGCGGTCGGTTCAGGGGCGCCGGGCCGTCATGGCCCGGCGCCCTCGTTCCGGCGGCTTTCCGGCCTCGGAACCCACGTGGCGTCCCCGACGTACTATCTGGCGACACCTTCGGCCGGCTACGTGAGCGGCCATCGAACGCCGACCCGCCGCACGGCGTGAAGGGACCCAGGGGAGTTCATGACGACAATCCAGGAATCGGGCGAGAAGGTCGTCGCGAACGTCGAGCGCGTGATCATCGGGAAGCACCAGGAGGTCCGGCTCGCGCTCGTCGCGCTGCTGTGCCGAGGCCACCTGCTCATCGAGGATGTCCCGGGGACCGGCAAGACGGTCCTCGCGAAGGCGATCGCCCGGAGCCTCGGCTGCTCCTTCCGGCGCATCCAGTTCACGCCGGACCTCCTGCCGTCCGACGTCACCGGCCTCTCGATCTACAACCAGAAGACGCAGGAGTTCGAGTTCAAGCCCGGGCCGATCATGGCCCAGGTCGTCCTGGCCGACGAGATCAACCGCGCGACGCCCAAGACGCAGTCGGCGCTGCTCGAGTCGATGGAGGAGCACCAGGCGACGATCGACGGCGTGACGTACCCGATGCCCGACCCGTTCCTCGTCATCGCGACGCAGAACCCCATCGAGTACGAGGGCACGTTCGCGCTGCCCGAGGCGCAGCTCGATCGCTTCATGCTCAGGATCCGTCTCGGCTATCCGGAGCCGCTCGAGGAGGTCGTGATCCTCGACGAGCAGAAGCGCGCGCACCCGCTCGACGAGCTCGATGAGGTCTGCCCGGTCGAGGAGCTCAAGGGCCTCCAGGCGCAGGTCCGCGAGGTCTACGTCGACTCGTCGGTCTCGGACTACATCGTGCGGCTCGTCAACGCCACCCGCCTCCATCCCGACGTCTACCTCGGGGCTTCGCCGCGTGGGTCGATCGCGCTCTACCGCGCGGGCCAGGCCCTCGCCGGCCTGCTCGGTCGCGACTATGTCATCCCGGACGACGTCAAGGCGCTCGCCGAGCCGGCCCTCGCGCATCGGCTCATCATCAAGACCAGCTCGTCCATCCACGACGTGAGCGCCGCGCAGGTCGTCCGGGAGCTGCTCGATTCGGTGCCGGTCGAGGCGCCGCACGCCGCGAGCGGAGGACCGCGCGACCTGCGCGCGCCCGTCACCGCGGCGGTCGGCCAGCGCTGAGGCCGGCGAGCGGCTCGGGCGAGATCCGCGCATGATCCGGCGCCTCGAAGTCCTCATTTTCGCCGGGGTCCTCGTCGTCGCCGCGTTCTCGACGGGGCTCGCGTTCCTTTTCTATCTCGTCTACCTCGGCGTCCTCGTCGTGGGCGGGAGCTACGTGCTCACGCGACTCGGCCTCTCCGATCTCGAGGCTGGCTACGCCGTGAACCAGCTCAACGGCCACGTCGGCGACGAGCTCCGGCTCACCTACACGCTGCGCAACGCGTCGCGCGTCCCGAAGCTCTGGCTCGAGGTCCACAACCCGACCTCCCTGCCCGGCGGGCTCCCCGGAAGGGCGCTCACCCTGGGCTCCCGCGCGGAGCGTTCGTGGCTCGTCAGGGCGCCGCTCAGCCGGCGCGGCCATTTCCGGATCGAGCCGCTCCAGATCTCGACCGGGGACCCGTTCGGGCTGTTCGAGGCGTCGGCGGCCGTCGGCCAGCCGGTGACGCTCGTGGTCTACCCGCGCCTCGAGCGGCTGCCCCTCTGGAAGCTGCCGGCGGCGAGCATCGAAGGCAGCCACGCCTCGCCCGAGCGGACGCTCCAGACGACCCCGCTCGCCACGAGCGTTCGACCCTACGCACCCGGTGATTCGATGAACCGCATCCACTGGAAGATGACCGCACGCCACGGCGAGATCCAGGTCAAGGAGTTCGATCTCGAGCAGACTGCCGACGCCTGGCTCTTCCTCGACCTCGACCGGAACGTCCAGGCCGGGCAGGGTGACGAGTCCACGGTCGAGGCCGGCGTCCGGGTCGCCGCGGCGATCGCCGACAAGGCGATCTCCGAGAATCGTTCCGTGGGCCTGACGGTGAACGGCCACCGCAGCCCGATCCTGCCGGCGGACCGGGGTGCGCGCCAGCATCTCAAGGTCATGCAGCTCCTCGCGGCCGTCGAGGGCGACGGCGACGCGCCGTTCGCGGAGACGCTCGTCGGCGGTCTCCATCGCGTGCGACGCGGGATGACCGCCGTCATCGTCACGCCGTCGAGCGAGCGCGACTGGGTTCGCCCGCTCGCGACCCTGCGCGGTCGCGGCGTCGCCTGTGTCGTCGTCTGGATCGACGCCGCGGCCTACGATCGCCACGCGCGAGGTGTCGTCGCCGCCACGACCCAGCCGACGGCGGACGATCCCGCGGCACAGCGGGCCCGCGCGCTCCGACACGCGCTGGCGGAATACGACCTGCCGGTGAAGGTCGTGACGCCGGGCCGCCCGCTCGCCGAGGTGCTCGTCGGATGACCGCCACGACGTTCCGGCTCGGGTCGGTCGCCGAGCCTGTGCGAATCCCGCGGCAGCCGGCCGAAGGTTGGCTCACGACGCTGCTCCTGCTCGCGATGGCGCTCGTCCTCGCGCTCGCGATCGATGACGCTCGATGGGTGCTCGGCGATGGACGACTGACCGACTTCCTGCCGCTCGCGGTCATTGGCGGCTTCGTCACGGGCATGTACGGTGCGAAGGCGAGCTGGCCGCGGCTGGTGATCTATGTCGTCGGAGCGGCGTTCGCCGCGCTCCTCGTGCCACTCCTCGTCGGGGGCGTCCTCCTCCCGGTGGGGTCCGACGGTTCGTTCCACGCGCGCTTCGTCGCGACCGCCGCATCGACCGTCGACGCCTGGCTCGACCTCACCGTCCGAGGCAAGACCTTTACGTCGCAGTACGGGCATTTCCTCCTCACCCTCGGGTTCCTCATGTGGGCGACCGGGCACTTCGTCGCGGTCACGGCGTTCCGGCATCGCCGCCCGCTGTCGGGCGTCGTCGCGGTCGGTTCGGCCCTCGTCCTCAACCTCGCCGTCAATCCCCAGGACCAGCTCTGGTTCCTCGTCGCGTACACGGTTCTCGCGCTGCTCGTGCTCATCCGGTTTCACGCGCTCGACGAGCAGTCGGATTGGCTCCGTCGACGGATCGGCGACCCGGGGCCCGTCGGCTCGATGTACGTCCGGGGCGGGACCGGGTTCGTCTCGGCCGCGGTCCTCGGCGCGCTCGTCCTCACCGGTGCGGCATCGTCCGCGCCGCTCGCGTCCGCCTGGGGCGGCGTCGACCAGACCCTCGTCGACGTCGGCCGGAACCTCCAGCGCTACTTCTCGTTCGTCCAGAACGTCCGCGGCCCCGCCGCGGTCGACTTCGGGCCGACGGCGCCGATCACCGGGCGGTGGATCACGAACGGGGAGGTCGCGCTCACGATCCACGTGCCGGCCGGCGACAAGACGAAGTACTACTGGGAGGCCGTCACCTACGACAAGTTCGACGGGACCGGGTGGAGCTGGTCGACGCAGGCGACGACCGTCCGGGACGCGAACGCCTCGATCCTCGACGGGACCGCCGAGCCGCCGATCGAGGATGGCCGTCGGTCGGTGACGGTGACGGTGGACCCGGCGACGTACCGCGGCTCGACCGTCCTCTCACCCGGCAGCCCGACGGACGTCTCCCGCGCGACGCGTCTGACGACGCTCGGGCCGGACGGCTTCTACGCGGCGCTCGACACGCTCGAGGGGAACGTCGGCTACCAGATTACGGGACTCGTCCCGGTCCTCGGCGACGACGATCCGAAGGGCCTGACGGAGAACCGCCTTCGGGCGGCCGGCACCGATTACCCAGCCGAGGTGAAGGCCACGTACCTCGACGTGCCGACGAACGCGGTGGGCCCGGACGCGACGGCGCTGCTGACCCGGGTGAAGGCCGCGATCGGCCGGCAGAACACGCCGTACGACGTCGCCAAGGGCCTCGTTGCGGAGTTCCACTCGAGCCGCTTCACCTACTCGCCGGACGTCACGAACATCGACTGCGGCCAGCTCGGGATCGTCGAGTGCTTCGCCCACTATCGGACCGGCTACTGCCAGTACTACGCGACGACGATGGCGATCCTCCTGCGCCACGAGGGCGTGCCGGCGCGCGTCGCCCAGGGCTTCCTGCCGGGCGACCGCGCGGCGGACGGCAGCGAGACCCTTCGGAACAGCAACTCGCATGCCTGGGTCCAGGTCTATTTCCCGACGTATGGCTGGGTCGACTTCGACCCGACCGGCGGCAATCTCGCCCAGACGCCGGCGATTCCGCTCGGCTCGCCCGTGGCGCCGACGCCGAAGGCGTCTTCGGACATCGGCGACGATGCGAACATCGATCCGAGCCGCCGTCCGTCGCCGCCGTCCGGGGCCGGCAGCCTCACCGGGTCGGACGGCTCGTCCGGCGGACCGACGCCGGCGACCTTCGCGGTCGTCGCGTTCCTCCTGCTCGCCGCCATGGGAACGCTCGCGGTGGTCGCCTACCGTCGTGGCCCGCGCGACCTGAACCCGGACA
Source organism: Candidatus Limnocylindrales bacterium (assembly GCA_035693145.1). Lineage (GTDB taxonomy): Bacteria > Chloroflexota > Limnocylindria > Limnocylindrales > CSP1-4 > DASSHA01. The sequence goes on along the minus strand of DASSHA010000177.1, from coordinate 22,893 downwards.
GTGCCTACCGCGGAATCGCCCGCCTCGCCGGTCGGTTCGGCTTCGGGCCGCGACCGACGCAGACCGTCTTCGAGTACGCCTCGAGCCTCGCCGACGTCCTCCCGCTGGTTCGCCCCGAGCTCCAGACCGTTGCGCAGGCGAAGGTCGAGGTCGCGTACGGCCGCCGCGATCTCACACCGGACACGATCCGCGCTCTCCGCGAAGCGGTCGGCAGGCTCCGGATCGGGCTCTTCCGCCTCGCCTTCCGGCGCCGCGCACGAAGGGACTTCCGCGGCCGGTAGCGGGTGCGGCGCTGTGCAGGATGGCGGCGCAGTCGTCGCTGGCGGCCGGGGGCCGGGACTGGGCGGGCCGCGACTCGGCGGGCCGCGACTAGGCGGGCCGCGACTCGGCGCCCGACAGCCTCTCCGTTCTGCCGATGCCATGCGCAGCCCGGTCCATCGATTTCACCTTCCATATGCCACGCATGGCATCGGGACGTGGGAGGCGAACCCCCGCAGGCCCGCCTCGAGATGCCACGCATGGCATCGGGAGGCGCGAGACGTGCCCGGCCGCTCCGCCGCGCGCCCGCGCGCTACAAAGCCCCGGCGCGCTCCCGGGCCGCGGCCTCGGCTTCCGCACGCCGCTCCGCGGCGCGGTCTCCCTCGATGAGCGGTGCGAGATGGTCGGCGAGATTGTGGGCCCGAAGGATCGCGCGACCATCACGCAGCTCGACGATGGTGATCCCCGCGAGCACGAAGGGAAACCGCCAGAACGACGAGAGCGGAAGGTCGAGCAGGGCAAGCAGGACGACCTTGAACACGCCGTCGTGGCCGACGAGGATCGCCCACGGCTGGTCATCGGGGATCGGTGCCCGGTAGCCGGGGACGCTCGATCCGCCACTCGTCGGTCGGGCCCGGGCCGCAACGGTCGCCACAACGACAGCCAGCGCAGCCCTCACCCGCTCGTCGACGGTCGCCAGCGATTCACCGCCGGGCGCCCACGCCGAGGTCGGCTCACGGCGCCAGCTCGCGAGGCGATCGCCCCAGCGGCGCTCGACGTCGCTTCCGTGGACGCCCTCCCACTCGCCCTGGCCGATCTCGAGCAGGCCCCGCTCAGAACGAAGCGAGGGCGCGGGCCGTCCGGCGGCTACGAACCCCGCGGCGATCGCCGCCGCCGTTTGGGTCGTTCGTTCGAGCGGCGAGTGTGCGATCTCGCTCGGTGGTCCGGCCGGCAGGGGCAGGGCCGCGAGCCCCACGCCGGGGGCGCGCGCGGCGAGTCGGGCGCCGACGAGCTCGGCCTGTCGAAGCCCGGTTGCGGTCAGGACGGTGTCAGCCTGGCCCTGGAACCGGCCGGCGACGATCGCATCGGTCTCGCCGTGGCGGACGAGGGCGAGCGTCGCGTCGACTCCAGCAGGGACGATTTCTTGCCGGCGGTCTCCGCGCTGCTCAGGCATGCGCTCTCCGAGCGCCGACCGCGCTCAGCGGAGCGGATCGGCGCGAGGATGTCAGTGGTCGGCGCCCAGCCTGACCGTCCAGACGTCGCGGACGGCCGGATGCGCTCGGATCTCCTCGGCCACGACGGCCGGGATGTCGTCGTCCAGGGCGAGGATCATGAGCGCGTCCGCCCGGGGCGCCGACCGGGCGAGGTGCATCGCGCTGATGTTCACGTCGGCTTCGCCGAGGACGAGCCCGATGCGACCCATCGTGCCGGGACGATCTTCGTGGCGGGTGATGAGCATCGTGTCCGCGGGCGCCGCGTCGATCCAGTAGTCGTCGAGCTGCACGATCCGGGGCTCGCCGTGAGCGACCGTCCCGCCGACGACGGTCGTTCGGCCGTCGACACTGCCCGACAACGTGAGGCGCGCGGAGAACGGCGAGGCGTCGGGAGTGCGCCGCTCGATGACCGTGAGGCCGCGCGTCTTCGCGACGTACGAGGCGTTCACGAGGTTCACCCGCTCGGTCGTCGTCGACTCGAGCAGCCCGCGCAGGGCGGCCGCGACGAGCGGCGCCGCATCGTAGGCGGCCGGCTCGCCGGCGATCTCGAGGGTGAGCGTCGTCGAGCCGCCCTTCGCGAACTGGCTGAAGAACCGTCCGAGCAGCTCTGCCAGCGGGATGTACGGCGCGATGACCCGCGCGGTCTCCGGCGAGAGCAGGGGAGCGTTGACGGCGTAGCGAGCCGATCGACCGTCGAGGACGTCGAGAATCTGGTCGGCGACCTCCTCGGCGACCGCGACCTGCGCCTCCTCGGTCGACGCGCCGAGGTGCGGCGTGAGGACCGTGTTCGGGGCGTCGCGAAGCGGTGAGTCGGACGCCGGCGGTTCGGTCGTGTAGACATCGAACGCCGCGCCGCCGAGATGCCCGCTCCGGAGGGCATCCGCCGCGGCCGCCTCGTCGACGATCCCGCCGCGGGCGACGTTCAGGACGAACGCCCCCGGCTTCATCCGCGCAAGCTGCGGAGCGCCGATCATGCCGCGCGTCGTCCGGGTCATCGGCACGTGGACGGTCACGACGTCGGAGCGCTCGAGCAGCTCGTCGAGCTCCACGAGCTCCGTCCCGTGCAGGGCGGCCTGCTCGGCCGAGAGATACGGGTCGGCCGCGAGGACGCGCATCTCCATGGCGCGCGTACGGGCCGCGATCGCCTGCCCGATCTTGCCCATGCCGACGATTCCGATGGTGCGCCCGCGGAGCTCGACGCCGGTGAACGCGCTTCGCTTCCACTCGCCGCGGCGGACGGATGCGTCGGCCGCCGGGATCCGGCGTGCGAGCGCGTACAGGAGCGCGAGCGTGTGCTCGGCGGCCGCAATCGTGTTCCCGGTCGGGGCGTTGACCACGACGATGCCGGCTCGCGTCGCGGCATCGATGTCGACGTTGTCGACGCCGACCCCGGCCCGGCCGATGACCGACAACCGCTGCCCGACGGCGATCATGTCCGCGTCGACCTTGACCTGGCTGCGGACGACGAGTGCGTCGTAGCCGGGCAGGATCGCGCAGATCTCGTCGCGCGGCAGTCCGATGCGCTCGTCGACCTCGTGGCGCGCGCGGAGGCGATCGATCCCTTCGCTGGCGATGGCTTCGACGACGAGGATCTTCACGCGCGGGCGACGGCCCGATCGGCCACCCCGAGGACTTCGACTCCGGCCCGCTGGGCGGCCGCCACGCCGGTTCCGGGGACGACGTCGCGGCCGTGGAGGAGGGAGACCTCCTCGAGCACGCCGATCGCTCCGAGGATCTCGTCGAGGGTGACCGTGCCCAGGTGCCCGACACGCAGGATCTTCCCCGCGAGCTGACCCTGGCCGCCGGCGAGGACGAGCTTGCGGCGCTTGAGGTCGGCGTTGAATGCCTTCCAGTCGAGCCCCTCGGGGATCCAGGCCGCGGTCACGGTGTTCGAGCGATGGGCGGGCTCGGCGAAGAGCTGGAAACCGAGCGCCTCGAGACCGGCGCGAGTCGCGGCGGCGCACGCCGCGTGGCGGGTGAAGATCGCGTCCGCTCCCTCGGCGGCCATGAGCCCGACGGCGACGTCGAGCTGGAAGACGACGCCGACGGCCGGCGTCCACGGCGTCTCACCGCTCGCTGCGCTCTTGCGTGCGGCGCGGAGGTCCAGATAGAAGCGCGGCATCCGCGCCGTCTCGGCAGCCTGCCACGCCCGCTCGCCGAGACTCGCGAAGGCCATGCCCGGCGCGACCATCCAGGCCTTCTGCGACCCCGACACGACGACGTCGAGACCCCACGCATCCTGCTCGAACGCGACGGCGCCGAGGCCGGAGACGCCGTCGACTAGGACGAGCGTCTGCGGTGCGTCCTCGTGGACCACGGCCGCCAGCGCGGCGAGCGGATTCATCACGCCCGTCGACGTCTCGTTGTGGGTCAGGAGGATCGCCCGGTAGCCGCCCGACGGCGCGTCACGGAGTGCCCGACGCACGTCTTCAGGGTCGGCAGCGCGGCCCCACTCGACGTCGAGCTTCGTGACGCTGGCGCCGTACGTCGAGGCGATCTTCGCGAACCGGTCGCCGAACGAGCCGATCGAAACGGCGAGGACGGCGTCGCCCGGCGAGAGCGTGTTGACGACGGCCGCCTCGAGACCGCCGGTCCCCGCGCAGCTCAGGAGGAGGACGTCGTTCGACGTCCCGAAGAAGGGTCGAAGCCCCGTCGAGATCCGGCCGAGCATCGAGGCGAACTCGGGTCCGCGGTGGTTGATCATCTGCCGCGAGCCCGCTTCGCGGACCGCCGACGGAAGGCTCGTGGGACCGGGGATCCGTAGGTTCGTCTCGAAGCGGTTCACGGGTCGCGGCGCTCCTCGTTGACGGGCGCCGCGGAGGACGCCGGGATGACGTGGCGAGGAGTCAATCCTACCCGGGAGTGGCGGTCGGACGCCGGACGCGACGAGGCCGGCGTCGGATGACGCCGGCCTCGTTCCTGCTCAACCGGGGTGAAGCTACGCGGACGCGACCTCCGCCGCCGGCCGGCGACCACGCCGGCCGCCGCGCCGTGACGAGCCCGACTCGACGATCAGGCGGTCCTTGCCCATTGCCCGGACCTTCACCGCTTCGACGCCGGTCGTCTTGATTCGCTTGTTGATCGCTGCGCGAACCGTCACCTGCTTCTCGTTCGGGTCGAGCTCGATCACCTTCGGCTTGCCCGATTTCGCGTCGCGGATCGCGCGATCGAACATCGCGTCCCGTTCGGGATTCCTGCTTCCACGACCCGAACGAGTCAGCTCATCAGGTCGTGCATCACGGATCTTCACCGATGATCACCTCATGACGTTGTGCGTCTACCACGCCGGGTGATCATACCCAAGACCGCGACAACATCAACTCAGTGCTCGACCTGATGGCACGAAACGTGGATGTCCTGGATCAACTGTTCCGTATTCACGCCATCGACCGAGCGACGCGTGGCATCCGCGTCGCACGTCGAGGTCGGGAAGCGCCGATCGTGGTCTATGACGCTCGTATCCATCACGCCCAGCCGCGAATATCACGCCTGCCACCGTCGCGGCGGGCAGAATCCCGGAACGAGGTGCCGGTGCGGTGCGTGCCGGCGACGACGAGGATGGAATGCGCCTGACCGCACGACAGCTCAACCGCGGCACCCTGGCCCGCCAGATGCTCCTGCGTCGCGAGCCGGCCTCCGTCGTCGAGGCCGTCCGGCGCGTGGTCGCCCTGCAGGCGCAGGAGCCCGCATCGCCGTACCTCGCCCTCTGGAACCGGGTTGAGGACCTGGATCCGGCCGCCGTCGATCGCGCCTTCCGGGACGGCCTCATCGTCAAGGCGACGCTCATGCGGGTCACCCTTCACGCTGTCGACGCCACCGACTACCCGGCGTTCCACGCCGCGATGCAGCCAACGCTCCGTGCCGCCCGGCTCAACGACCGGCGCTTCAAGCGCACGGGCCTGACGAGCAGCGACGCCGATGCGATGCTGCCCGAGGTTCTCGACTTCGCGGACCGGCCGCGGACGAACGCCGAGGCGGAAGCGTGGCTCGACGAGCGCCTGGGCCAGACTCCGCGGCCCGGGATCTGGTGGGCGTACCGGCAGTACGGCCCCTTCGTCCACGCGGCGACCGGCGGCCCGTGGGCATTCGGCCTCCGGCCCTCGTACATCGCCGCGCGAAACCACCGATGGCCGGGCGAGCCCGGGGAGGCGATCGGCCGGCTCGCGCTGCGATACCTCGAGGGGTTCGGGCCAGCGACGGTCCAGGACTTCGGCCAGTTCGGGATGATCTACCGCTCGGTGGCACGCGACGCGTTCCGCTCGCTGGTCGCCGACGGTTCCGTCGTGACGCTCGAGGGTCCCAACGGGACCGAGCTGTTCGACGTGCGCGACGGCCTCCTCACGCCCGAGGACGCCGCCGCCACGCCGCGGCTGCTGCCCATGTGGGACAGCATCCTGCTCGCGTACGCCGACAGGAGCCGCGTCATCCCACCCGACGTTCGCCGCCTCGTCATCCGGAGCAACGGCGACGTCCTGCCCACGCTTCTCGTCGACGGATATGTCGCCGGTGTCTGGCGGCCCGTCGACGCCGGCATCGAGGTGACGGCGTTCCACCCGCTCGCGGACGAAGCCTGGGACGGGCTGGCGACCGAGGCGGGACGACTGCTCGGCTTCCTCGACAGCCGGGAGCCGAGCGTCTACCGACGATACGCGCGCTGGTGGATCGATCTGCCGAGCGCAGAGGTCCGCGTGCTCGGACGGTAGCCGGGGCGGCGCAAGGCGTCCGCCAGGTCGTGACGATGGCGTCGACCTAGAGTGCACGGATGACATTCGACGTTTCGGCTCGCGCGTACGACGAGTTCATGGGTGCATGGTCACAGCGGCTCGCTCCGCAGATGATCGAATTCGCCGGACTCGAGCGCGGCGCGCGGGCGCTCGATGTCGGGTGCGGGCCGGGTGCGCTGACCGTCGCGCTCGTCGACGCGCTCGGGGCCGAAGCCGTCGGCGCAGTCGACCCATCGACATCGTTCGTCGCCGCGACACGCGAGCGTGCGCCCGGGGTCGACGTGAGGCAGGCGCGGGCGGAGGACCTGCCGTTCCCGGACGGAGCGTTCGACGCCGCCCTGGCCCAGCTCGTCGTCCACTTCATGGCCGACCCGCTTGCCGGGCTGGCCGAGATGGAGCGCGTGACCCGCGTCGGTGGCGTGTGCGTTGCGTCGGTTTGGGACTACGCCCCAGGTCGCGGTCCGCTCGGGCCATTCTGGGAGGCCGCGCGCGACCTCGACCCGAATCTGACGGGCGAGCTCGAGCTGCCCGGCGTACGGCAGGGCCATCTCGCCGAGCTGTTCGCGACGGCCGGCTTCGCGCACGTCGTCGAGGCGACGCTGTCGGCGCAGCGTGCCTACGACTCGTTCGACGACTGGTGGGCGCCGTTCACTCGAGGTGTCGGCCCGGGCGGTGCGCACGTCGCCGAGCTCGACGCGGAGCAACGACAGGCCCTTCGCGAGCATTGCCGGTCGATGCTTCCGGTGGCTCCCTTCGTCCTGACCGCGCACGCGTGGGCGGTTCGTGGCAGGGTCAGGGGCCCGGGCAGCTCCGAGCGCGGGCGATGAGCGAGACCGTCAGCCGGCGTCGCGCTTCTCGGTCTCGGCGAGCTTCGCGCGGCTCGTTTCTCGCGTGCGCATGATGCGGCCGGCCTCGTGCATGCCGGCAACCTCAGGGCCACGATCGTTCGAGGCCCGCTTCTTCGGCCCCGCTTCGCGCGCAGCTCGTCGGGCCTCCATCCGCGACCCGATCGTCGCCTCGTAGCCCTGGTCAGACGGCAGGTAGTAGCGGCGCTCGGCCAGCTCGTCGGGGAGGTACTGCTGCTCTACGTCGGCGCCCTCGTAGTCGTGCGGGAAGCGATAGCCGACGCCGATCCCGTGATGCTTCATCTGGGGGAACGGTGCGCCGCGCAGGTGGTTCGGGACCGGGAGCGAGCCCCGGGCGTTGACGTCGCCCACGGCGGCCCAGTAGGCGGCCCCGGCGCGGTTCGATTTCGGGGCGGTCGCGAGATAGGCCGTCGCCTGCGCGAGCGCGTACTGAGCTTCGGGCAGTCCGACATGGTCGAGCGCCTGGGCGGCGGCGACCGCGACCTGGAGAGCGCGCGGATCGGCATTGCCGACGTCCTCGGAGGCCGAGATGATGAGCCGCCGGGCAATGAACCGCGGATCCTCGCCGGCGGCGATCATCGACGCGAGCCAGTAGAGCGCGGCGTCCGGGTCGTTGCCCCGAAGGCTCTTGATGAAGGCCGAGACGGTGTCGTAGTGGCCGTCGCCGGCCCGGTCGTACGCGAGGACGCGCTGCTGGGCCGCGGCCTCGATGTCGGCGAGGGCCGGGGAGACGTGACCATCGGCGTCTCGTTGACCGGCCGCCTCCGCGAGCGCGACCGCGCCCTCGAGGACGTTCAGCGCCTGCCGGGCGTCGCCACCGGAGATCGAGACGAGATGGTCGAGCGCCTCGGGCGGAACCGAAACGCCACCGTCGGGACCGAGGCCGCCGGCGAGGCCGCGCTCGTCGTCCTCGATCGCCGCCGTGACGATCGTTCGGACGTCGTCCTCCGACAGGGGTTCGAGCCGCCAGACCCGGAGGCGGGACAGGAGCGCCGAGTTGACTTCGAAGTAGGGGTTTTCGGTCGTCGCCCCGATCAGCGTGACCGTCCCGTCCTCGACATGCGGCAGCAGCGCGTCCTGCTGGGCCTTGTTGAAGCGGTGGATCTCGTCGATGAAGAGGACTGTCCGCGAGCCGTCGAGGGCGAGCCGGTCCTGGGCCTCGGCGAGGATTGCGCGGACCTCGGCGACGCCGCTCATGACCGCGGAGAGCGTGCGGAAATCGGCGCCGACCGCATCGGCCAGCAGGCGGGCGAGACTCGTCTTGCCGGTCCCGGGCGGTCCCCAGAGGAGCATCGAAGCGAGGTGGCCTCGAGCGAGCGACCGGCGGAGCGGGCCGTGCTCGCCGACGAGGTGCTCCTGGCCGACGAGCTCGTCGAGCGCCCGCGGTCGCATCCGTGCTGCGAGCGGCTGGCGTTCGGGCGGTGGCCGGAAGAGCGCCTCGGGTTTCGCGCCCCTCGGACTTCGGCTCGGCATCGGGCAGGAGTGTACGAGCGACCGCGGCCGGCCGGTGCCGCTGCGAGCCGCGGGTGACCGGCGGGGCGATGCCCGAGAGGCTGCCGATGCTCGGGAGGCTGCCTGCGCTGCGGAGGCTGCCTGTGCTCGGGAGGCTACGAATCGGACCATCAGACGTCGGCGCGGCGCCTGCGGGGCAACGTGAGGACGCCTCCAGCCCGCATTTGGTGGTCGTTCGTTGTCTGGGAGGATCTCCGCAACCCGACGCGCGCTCGAATCGTTGCATCCCAGGCTCGGGCCGGTGCCCGGGCTCGGGCCGGTGCCCGGGCTCGGGCCGTAACCCACGAGGCGGTCAGGCGACGCGCGGCTGCTGGACCCAGATCCGCGCGGGCGGGCGGCCGTCGCCGGGCAGTGGCACGTCGTCCGCCGTCTCGATGCCCGACACGAACGCGCTCACGAACGTCGGATCGAGCTGGCTGCCGGCGGCGTCCTCGAGCCGGCGCAACGCCTCCTGGACCGACATCGCCTTGCGGTACGGGCGCGACGTCGTCATCGCGGAGAACGCGTCCGCGACGGCGAGGATCCGGGCGATCGCCGGGATGTCGGTCCCCGCCAGCCGATCGAGGTAGCCGGTGCCGTCCCAGCGTTCGTGGTGGTGTCGCACGCCGGCCCGGACGAGGCCGATGTTCGGCAGGTCGCGGACGATCGAATCGCCGAGCGAGACGTGCTGCTTGACGAGTGCGTACTCGTCGGCGGTGAGCGCCGCCGGTTTGCGGAGGATGACGTCCGGGATGCCGATCTTGCCGACGTCGTGGAGGAGGCCGGCGATCTCCACCGTGCGGAGCTGCTCGGCGTCCAGGCCGACGCGACGGGCCAGGAAGGTCGCGTAGCGGGCGACGTCCTCGCTGTGCTGCTTGGTGTAGCGGTCCTTCGTGTCGACCGCGATGACGAGTCCCGACAGGACGTCGAACGACGACCGCTCCCGGGCCTGCAGATCGGCGGCTGATGTCTCGGCGACGCGGACGGCGTTGCCGCCGCTCGCCTTGGCCTCCGTGAGGGCTGCCGTCGCGACCGACATCAGCGACGTCGCCGTCGCGGCGTGATGCGGAAGGTATGCGACCCCGGCGCTCACCGTCATCGGCAGCCGCTCCGATGCGCCGAACTGGAGCGACAGGTCGACCAGTCGGTCGCGCAGTCGCTCGAGCGCCGGCTCGAGGTCGTGCGCGCACTCCGGCGGCGCGACGACGAGGAACTCGTCGGGTCCGAACCGGCCGAGGATCGACTGCTGTGACAGCTCGTGGCGGAGCGTCTCGGCCACGGCGACGAGGGCGCGATCACCCGATTCGTGACCGTAGCTTTCGTTGACGAGCCTGAAGTTGTCGATGTCGACGACGGCGATTCCGACGCTGCCGTTGTCTGCTCGCGCCTCGACGAGCGCGGCGAGCTCGCCGACGACGCTACCGTGGTTGAGCATGCCCGTTAGCGCATCGCGCCGGGTGGCCTCGAGGAGCTCGTCGGTCTGGCGATTGAGACGGACCTGGGCGGCCCGGAAGATCAGCTGGAGGAGGAGTGCCAGGACGAGCCCGGCGCCGATCGTGACGACGACGACGTCGTGCTGCGTCGCGTCGATGCCGGCGAGGATCGGTCCGGCGTCCCGGTAGATCTCGAAGACCGCGTCGACGCGGCCGTCGCGCTCGATGGGGAGGTACTCCTCGAGCAGCCGCGTGCCCGGCGGTGCCTGCGAGGTCGCGGCCTCGCCGTCGTCGGCGGAGACGATGTCGGCGGCGGGTTCTGCCGCGCCCGCGGCGCCGAAGGCATCGGCGAGGTCGTCCTCGACCTCGAACGACGATCCGCGGAGGCCGGCCCGGTCCGAGAACAGGATCGTCCCGTCGCGCGACCAGATCTTGATGTGGTAGATGCCGCCGCCGTCGCGATCGACGAGTGCAGCGAGGCGAGCCTGGATCGCGGCGGCGTGCTCGGGCGAGACCGACGCGCTCACGTCGTCCGTGCCGACGATGTCGCCGACGACACCCCGGACGAGCGAGCGGTCCGCCGCGACGCTCGAATCGATCGCCGTCTCGGACAGGTGCTGGCCAACCACGAGGACGAGCGCGAGACCTGCTGCCGCCACGAGCAGCAGGCTCGCGCCGTAGACGAGAAGGAGCAGGCTTGCGCGTCGGCCTGCGGGCGACGGACGTGGGATGGTCACGAGGCCTCGGGCGGTCGTCGGAGCACCGGCGCCGACCGTACGCACGGGCATCCCGAGCGTCGATAGGACGTTGGGGCCACGCAACGAGATCGATGGGATGGGGTCCGGACGGGAGCGTTGGCGTCGTGTGCTGTCCCGTGTGACCGCCGTCCGGGTGGTCAGCCGCTGGGATCGTCAGCCGCTAGATGCGGACGACGTGGGCGACCTCGATGAGGAAGAACAGCGCGAACAGGATCAGGACGAGTCCACCGCCGATCGTGACGATCCGGCGGACGTCGCGGATGACGTAGGCGTACTCCTCGCTCGCCTGGACGGCGAGACCACCGGCCTGCGCCGTCCGGCCGCGGCCCGCGTCGTCGATGCGCTCCCGTTCCCGCCCCTCGCGCCGGCGTCGCGTGTCCTCGGCGACGCGCTCCTGCTCGACGATCTGCGCTTCGATCTCGGCAGCGCGCTGCTCCTCGTCGGCCGTGAGGCCACCCATCCGCGCCGCTGTGGGCGCGGATGCCGAGGTCGTCCCGGGAGCCTCGCGCCGAATCGTGTTCGGCCGGGGCTGTGGGCGGCCCGTGGGGCGGCGCTGGCCGGGCCGGACTGCGCCGCGCGCTCGCTTCGCCATGCGCTCCCTCTGCTGTCCGGGGCCGTGCAACGCTCGTCGCCTCGGCCGCGTGGAACGCGGCCGAGGATAGCAGGGGGTGGGGGAGTGATCGGGCGTGGCGTCCCTGCGTACCCGGGCGCGAGGCGGCGCAGCGAGGCGCAAATCGCCCTTTGGTAGACTGCGCCGCAGTCCGCCGCCGGGCGCAATTCCGGCTCCGTCGGGCCGGCGCAGCCACGAATTGGAGGCCCCGACGATCGATCTCGACGCGCTCGCCGCCGAACCGGTCGCGCCGATCGTCCTGGCCGTCTCGATCGTCGCGGCGCTCCTCCTGCTCGCGGTCCTCGCGCTCGCGCTGCGCGTCCGGCGGCTCTCGCGGCGGCTCGAGCGACTCACTCGCGGGACGCATTCCGAGAGCCTGGAGGCCGTCCTCGACGCGCACCTCCAGGACGTCTCGCGCGTCTCGCGCGAACTCGACGAGGTCGAGGCGCGGGCCGCCCAGATCGAGTCGGCGCTGCGACAGTCGTTCCAGCGGGTGGCGCTCGTGCGATACAACCCGTTCGAGGACACCGGCGGGAACCAGAGCTTCGCGCTCGCGCTGCTCGACGGCAACGCCGACGGGGTCGTGCTGTCGAGCCTGCACGCCCGAGCCGGAACGCGCGTCTACGCCAAGACGCTCACTCGCGGGCGATCGGATTCGCCGCTCTCCGACGAGGAGGCCGAAGCGCTCCGGCGTGCCGTGTCTCCCCTCGAGGCCGCGGCCGGACGGCGATGACAGCCGAGCTGTCACGGCATAGGGGCACCGTGGCCGTGTGGTCCTCGACGTCGATCTCGACCAGGCTGTCGCCGGTGCCGTGAGGCACGGCCGGGAGCCGGTCCCGCTCGAGCAGCTGCCCGTGTGGGGAGGCCAGTCGCACGAGACGCGCGATCCCGGCGAGGACGGTCCCGGCGTGGCCGAGCTGCTGCGCGGACTCAACGCCGAGCAGCGGCGAGCGGTCACGCACGGGGAGGGGCCGCTCCTCGTCGTCGCGGGGGCCGGGACCGGCAAGACCCAGGTCATCACCAGGCGGATTGCCTGGCTGGTCGGGACGAAGCGAGCGCGGCCCTCGGAGATCCTCGCCCTGACGTTCACGGACAAGGCGGCCGAGGAGATGCAGCTCCGGGTCGATCAGCTCGTTCCGTACGGCTACACGGATGCGGCAATCGCGACGTTCCACGCCTTCGGCGACCGGCTCATCCGCGAGCACGCGCTCGAGCTCGGTCTCCCGACCGACGTCCGGGTCCTGTCGCGGCCCGAGGTTGTCATCTTCCTGCGCGAGCACCTGTTCGACTTCGAGCTCGATGAATACCGCCCGCTCGGCGACCCGACCCGCTTCCTCGGCGCGATCGCCTCGTATTTCAGTCGCCTCAAGGACGAGGACATCTCGCCGAACGCGTATCTCGCCTACGCGGCTGCGCTGCGGGACGAGGCCGAGAGGACGGCCACGCGCCTCGCCTCGGATCCCGAGGCGAGCGACGCCGAGCGAGATGCCGCCGACGCCGCGGCGCAGGAGGCGCGTCGCCAGCTGGAGCTCGCGCGTGCGTTCGGTCGCTACCAGGAGCTGCTCGCTGGTGCGGGCTTCCTCGACTTCGGCGATCAGGTCGCCCTCGCGCTCCGCCTGCTCCGCGAATCACCCGCGGCACGGACGGCGATCCAGGGCCGGTTTCGGTACGTCCTCGTCGACGAGTTCCAGGACACGAACCGTGCGCAGGGCGAGCTGGTCGCGCTGATCGCCGAGCGCCACCGCAACGTGACCGTCGTGGGCGACGACGACCAGGCCATCTACGCGTTCCGTGGCGCGGCCGTGAGCAACATCCTCGATTTCCGCGAGCGGTACCGCGGGGCGAGGACGGTCGTCCTGACCCGCAACTACCGTTCGCTGGCGCCCGTCCTCGACGCGGCGTACCGGCTCGTCCGACACAACGACCCGGATCGGCTCGAGGTGCGCGTCGGGATCGCCAAGCGGCTCCGCCCGGAACGGGCGCACGACGATTCTCCGCCGGTCCGCCTCGAGGCGTTCGGGTCCGGAGCCGAGGAGGCCGACTGGATCGCGGCGGATATCCGCGCCCGGGTCGCGAGCGGTGCCCGGCCCGCGGACGCTGCAGTCCTCGTGCGCACGAACGCCGCCGCCGACCCGATCATCCGGAGCCTCAACGTGGCCGGGATTCCGTGGCGCTTCTCCGGCACGAGCGGGCTGTACACGCGGCCCGAGGTCCGGCTGTTGCTCGCCTTTCTCCGGGCGGTCGCCGACCTGGCGTCGAGCGTGGATGTCTACGCGCTCGCCGCCTCGGACGTCTACGGCCTTCGCGGTCCCGACCTCGTGGCGATCGCGAGCATGGCCCGGCGGCGCAACCGCTCGCTGTGGGAGGTGCTCGACGAGCTCGATCGTCAGCCCGGGATCCTCCGGCTGTCGCAGGACAGCCGGGCTGCGGCGAGTCGCCTGACCAGCGACCTCCGACGCTTCGTGGAGCTGTCGCAGCAGCGTCCTGCCGGCGAGGTCCTCTACGCGTTCCTCAAGTCGTCTGGCCTGCTCGCGCGCTGGGCGAGCGCGGACACCGCCGCGGCCGAGGAGGCGCTCGGCAATGCCGCCCGCTTCTTCGACATCGTTCGCGCGCAGTCCGCGCTCCTGCCTGACGATCGCGTCCCGTTCATCGCCCGCCACTTGGCGACGCTCATCGATGCCGGCGATGACCCTGCGACCGCCGACCTGGACCCGGACGTCGACGCGGTCGCCGTTCTCACCGTTCACAAGGCGAAGGGCCTCGAGTTTCCGGTCGTCTACCTTCCTGGTCTCGTCGCCGGACGGTTCCCGGCGACGGATCGAGGCGCCGCGCTGCGTGTGCCCGACGCGCTCGTCCGATCGGCAGGTGCCGACCGCATGTCCCCGGACGACGAGCGACTCCGCGAGGAGCGTCGGCTCTTCCACGTCGGCATGACGCGTGCTCGCGACCAGCTCGTCCTGACGTACGCTGCGGACTACGGTGGCGGCCGCGCGCGCCGGGTCTCGCCATTCGTGCTCGAGGCGCTGGACCTGACCGATGGTCGTCTGCCGGGCGATCGTGACGGCGTGCGCGGTCATCTCGAGCGGCTCAGTTCGTTCGAGCCGGTCGCGCCGGTCCCCGAATCGCCGCGTCCGCCGCGCGACGAGCCGATGACGCTCAGCTTCTCGGCGATCGACGCCTACCTGACGTGTCCCGCGCGCTATCGCTTCGGACACGTCGTGCGCGTCCCGCTTCCGCCGCACCACGCGCTCGTCTACGGGTCGGCGCTCCACGCGGCCGTCCAGGAGTTCCACCGCCGCCACGCGCGTGGCGACGTCATGACCGAGCAGGAGCTCGTCGCGGCGTTCGAGCGGGCGTGGACGAACGAGGGGTTCCTGTCGAGGTCGCACGAGGAGGCGCGGCTCGATGCGGGCCGCCGCGCGCTCCTTCGGTTCCGGACCGAGCAGCTCGAACCAGGCGCGGTCGTGCCGGCCTACGTGGAGCGCGAGTTTTCGTTCGCTCTCGACGGCGACCGGATCCGGGGGCGATGGGATCGCGTGGACATCGAACCGCTCGACGAGGCGTCCGTGGCGACGGGTGCGGCCGACGCCGCCGAGCCGCGACAGGCGTTCCCGGACGACCGAACCCCGACGGCCGGGCTGGACCACGTCATGCCGACGCTGGCGCTCACCGGACGCGAACGGGTCACGATCACGGACTACAAATCGAGCGACGTCCGCGACCCGGTGAAGGCGCGGCAACGCGCACGCGATTCGCTCCAGCTCCAGATCTACGCGCTCGGCTACGAGGCGACCACCGGACGCCTGCCGGACTACGTCCAGCTGCAATTCCTCGAATCGGGCCTCATCGGCCGCGCCGAGGTCGATCCGAAGCGGCTCGCCAGGGCCCGCGAGCGAATCCGCAAGGCCGCGACGGGGATCCGCGAGGGACGCTTCGAGGCGACTCCCGACACCGTCTCGTGCAGCTACTGCCCGTACCGCGACATCTGCCCGGCAAGCCTCGCCAGATGACCGCCCGGCCGGCCCGGCGGCGACGCCGACGCCATAGACTCCGGGCGCGATGGAAGCGCGCGACCGACTGACGAACCTCGCCCTGTTCGCGCTCGCGGCGCTGGCGTGGGTCCTCGTCGCGCTCGTCGTCTCGACGCGCGACCCTCGCCTCGACCCGGCGGCCGGGATCCTCGGGGCGATCCTCATCGGCGTCGCGATCGGGACGACGACGATGCCACTCTTCTGGCTCGCCGTCTTCGGCCGCCATCGACGGATCGCCTACCAGGGCGACTGGGGGCGCGCGGTCCGCCGCGGCGGATGGGTCGCCGTCGTCGTCGCCGTCTTCGTCGCGCTCCGACTCGAGGGGGCGTTCCAGCTGCCGATCGCGCTGTTCGTCGTCGCCATGGTTCTCATCGCCGAGACGACCCTGTCCGTGGAGCGTTGATTCCCGCCTGCTAGGATCGGCGCCAGCGCCCCGCTGGACGTGCGGATGCGAACCGGCGGCGCCCCGAGCGACGGCTGCGCGGCGACCATCGGTCCCCGGCCGCCCCGGAGGTTCTCGTGTCCGACGCCGCCGGCCGTCCGGACCTCGCCGCGCACAACGGCTGGGACGCGCCCGTCGACGAGTACGACGACTTCGATCTGCCGATCTACGTCGGCGCGTCGACGTTCGCGAATCTGCCGTGGGTCCCTGACGCGGCCGAGCTCGGCCGGCTCGGCGCCGACATTGCGATCGTCGGGGCGCCCTTCGACGATGCGGTCAGCCACCGCCCCGGCGCCCGGTTCGGGCCTCGCGCGATCCGCAACGCGCAGTACACGACGGGCTCGCTCCATTCACTCGCGCTCGACGTCGATCCGTTCGATGTCCTGACCGTCGTCGACGCCGGCGACGCGCCGATCGTCCCCGCCCGGCTCGACCGGAGCCACGCCGTCATCTACCGCAAGATCCGCGAGGTCGCGAGCGCGGGTGCGCTTCCGATCGTCCTCGGCGGCGACCACTCCATCACCTGGCCGACGGTGACGGCGCTCGCCGAGCTGCATCGCCCCAAGGCGATCGGCGTGGTCCACTTCGATGCCCACGCCGACACCGCGAACGAGGACTGGGGCCAGCTGCGGGGCCACGGAACGCCCATGCGGCGGCTGATCGAGAGCGGCGCCGTCGCCGGCCGAAACTTCGTCCAGGTCGGCCTTCGCGGCTACTGGCCGCCGGCGGACGTGTTCAGGTGGATGACGGAGCAGGGACTCCGCTGGCACCTCATGCGCGAGATCGAGGAGCGCGGCGCGGAGGCCGTCGTCGCCGACGCGATCGCCGAGGCGCTCGACGGCCCCGACCTCGTCTACCTGTCGATCGACATCGACGTCGTCGACCCGGGCATGGCACCCGGAACCGGGACGCCCGAGCCGGGCGGGCTGCTCCCGCGAGAGCTGCTTCGTGCCGTCCGCCAGGTCGTCGGCGCCGTTCCGCTCGTCGGCATGGACGTCGTCGAGGTGTCACCGCCCTTCGACCACGCCGAGACGACGGCGATGCTCGCGCACCGTTGCGTGCTCGAGGCGATCAGTGCCCTCGCGAAGCGGCGCGTCGGCTGACGTGGCGAGGCCGACCCCGGCCGCGGCGCCCGCAGCCGAGCCGCCGTCGGCCGAATCGAGCGCCGACGCGCTCGCCCGGCTGTACGACGTCGACCTGCTCGACGACCCCGGCGACCTCGACCTCTACCGGGCGCTCGCGGCCCGAATGGATGGGCCGATCCTCGAGCTCGCCGTGGGAACCGGCCGTCTTGCCGTTCCGCTCGCGGTTGACGGCCGTCGCGTGGTCGGCGTCGACGCCGACCGGTCGATGCTGGCGCGGGCCGCGCGACGGGCGCATGCGGCGTCGGCGGGAGATGTCGGCTCGCTCGAGCTCGTCGCCGCTGACCTCCGGACCGCCGTCGTGCCCGGCGACGGGTCGTTCCGGCTCGGCTTCATCGCCCTCAACTCGCTCATGCTCCTCGGGTCCCGCTCGGCGCAGCAGGAGGCGATCGATGCGCTCGCCGCCCGGCTCATGCCCGGCGGGCTCGCCGTCGTGGACGTCTGGCTGCCCGATGCCGAGGATCTGGCGCGGTTCGACGGCCGACTCGTCCTCGAGTACGTCCGGTCGGATCCCGAGACGGGGCACGACGTGACGAAGGTCGCGTCGGCCCGCCACGACGCCGCGACCGGCACGGTCGAGCTGACGGCCCTCTACGACGAAGGAGCCTCCGGATCGTCTCCCGTCCGCTGGACCCGCCACGATCGATTGCGACTCGTCGGCGCCGACGACCTCGTGGCCTTTGCCGCCGCGGCCGGGCTCGAGGTCGAGACGCTCGCCGGGGACTACGAGCTCGGTCCCTTCGGGCCGGGAAGCGAGCGGGCGATCTTCGTCGCGCGCAAGCGGTAATGCCGGCAGCCCGGCCGTCCATTCGGCGGTCGGCGGCAGCCATTCGGGCGGTCCGAGGCGCGCAGGGTGCGTGGTATCGTCGGCCGCGATGTCCTCCGGTTCCTCGGGCGAGCAGATCCGCCTGATCCTCGTCGAAGACGTCCCCCAGGTTGCGCAGTACGTCCGAAACCTCCTGAACTCGCAGAGCACCGTCAAGCTGCTCGACGTCGTCACCGATGGGGGCAAGGCGCTCGGGCAGCTCGCGCAGCTGCGGCCGGACGTCGTGATGGTCGACGCGCTGCTCCAGGGTCGGATCAAGGGGCTCCAGCTCGTCGAGCAGATCGCCCAGTCGGGCCACGCCGTACCGGTGCTCGTCGTCACGGTTCCCCAGCAGCCGGTCGCCCCCGATCCGGCGGCCGGCATTCACGGCGTCCTCGCGATGCCGTTCTCCGGCTACGACCTCATGAGCAAGCTCCAGTCGATCCACAAGGCCGCCCGGGAGGCAAGCTCGACGAAGGGGTCGCGGGTCGTCTCGGTCTTCGCCCCGAAGGGCGGGGTCGGGAAGACGACGATCGCGTTCAACCTCGCGTGTGCGATCGGGCAGCTCGGCCAGCGGACGGTGCTGATCGATGGAAGCCTGCAGTTCGGGGATCTGCGCGCGCTCCTGAAGGTCCCGCTCGACGCGCCCTCGATCATCGACCTCCCGACGGACCGGATCGCCGAGTCCGACCTCGGCGACGTCCTGTGGCGGGACCCGTCCGGGATCGACATCCTGCTCGCGCCGCCGCGGGTGGAGCAGGCCGAGATGATCACGACGCGCGACGTGGACAAGATCCTGTCGATCCTGCGACGCGTCTACCAGGCGGTCGTCATCGATATGAGCTCGTCGATCAGCGATATCAACCTCGCCTTCCTCGACGGATCGGACACGATCGTCGAGATCGTGACCTACGACTCGACGACGATCCACAACACGATCAAGGTGACCGAGGCGTTCCGCGCGATCGGCTACCCGCCGACGAAGGTGCGCTACCTCGTGAACCGCGCCGACAGCGCGGGCGGGATCGCCGCCGAGGAGCTCCAGCGTGCGCTCGGCCGCGTACCGGAGCACTACGTCGTCTCGGACGGCCGGCTCGTCGTCCAGGCGAACAACGAGGGCGTGCCGTTCGTTCTCGCGGAGCCCGATGCCGAGATCAGCCGGGATGTCGTCAGGACGGCCGGCGAGCTCACCGGGGCCCCGGCGATGGCGGCCGTCGCCGGGCGGCGCTGATCGTGTCCGACCCGCGGCCGGTCGGCGTCTTCGATTCCGGTGTCGGCGGACTGACCGTGCTGCGCGAGATTCTCCGGCGAACGCCGGCCGAATCGACCATCTACCTCGGCGACAACGCTCGCGCGCCGTACGGCACGCGTCCGAACGACGAGGTCCGCGCGTTCGCGACGCAGGGCCTCGACGTCCTCGCCGACCACGACGTCAAGGCGATCGTCGTCGCCTGCAACACCGTCTCCGCGGTCGCCCTCGGCGACCTGCGCCGCCGCTACGACCTGCCGATTCTCGGGGTCGTCCGGCCGGGCGCATCGGCCGCGGCGCTCGCGACGCGCAACCGGCGCGTCGGCGTCATCGCCACGCCGGCAACGGTTCGATCGCATGCCTACTTCGGCGCGATCAAGGAGGAGAACCCGGCGATCGAGATCTACGAGCACGCCACACCGCGGTTCGTGCCGATGGTCGAGGCGGCCGAGCTCGACGGTGACGAGGTCGAGTCGATCGTCCGCGAATCGCTCGCGCCGCTCCTCGGTGAGCGCGACGCTGAGGGCGAGTTCGTGTTCCCGCTGCCGGCATCCGCGAGGATCGACACGCTGCTCCTCGGCTGCACCCACTATCCGCTCCTCCGTCCCGTCCTCGCGCGGGTCGCCGGCGAGCGCATCGCGATCGTCGATTCGGCCACGGCGACGGCGTCCGCCCTCGCCGAGCTCCTCGTCGTGAACGGCCTCGAGGCGCCGGGGACGACGCGCGGCACGGCCGCCGACGCGGGCGCGCGCGGCCACGAACGCCCCGACGAGACGGCTTCGCGACCGGCGCACCGGCTCCTCACGACCGGCGACGTCATCGGGTTCCACGCGATCGCGAGCCGCCTGTTCGGCGACGACGTCGCGGCGCCCACTGCCGTCGAGCTGACCGGGGCGGCGGTCGCATGACCGGGGCGGCGGTCGCATGACCGGGAGCTGGAGGCGGGACCGCCGCTGGCAGGCCGGGTTCATTGCGGGTGCGGCAATCGGTGCCGTGGCGAGCGTCCTCGGCCGGCGCGCCGAACGGCTCGCTCGCCGCGGGCTCGTGGATTGGGCGGCCGCGGAGCAGTTCGCCGTCGATCGGCTTCGTCGTGCGCCCGGGACTCTTCCGCCGAGCGAGCTGCGAGCGACGGAGCCGGCATATGCCACCGCGATGGCACGCGTCGTCCCGGCGCTCGAGTCCGCCCTCGGGGTCGAGCTGCCGGGGATCGTCGATCGGAGCGGGGTCGTCGATCGACCCGGCTGGGTCCGTGCCAACGTGGCCGCGTTCGAGTCGATCATGAGCCGGCTCGAGGAGAACCTCCTCGACCAGGTCGTGCCGCAGGGGAGCGGCCTCGGCAAGGCGACGATGGCCCTCGCCAACCGTTGGGTCACGACCCGCCAGCTCGGGCTCCTGCTGGGCTTCATGGGCCAGCGCGTCCTCGGTCAGTACGACCTCGCGCTGCTGTCGGCCGAGACGACCCCCGGGCGCCTCCTGTTCGTCGAGGAGAACATCCGCCAGACGGCACGGTCGCTCGACGTCCCGCTCGATCCGTTCCGGACGTGGATCGCGCTCCACGAGACGACCCACGCGTTCGAGTTCGAATCACACCCCTGGCTCCGCCCGTATCTCGCCGATCGGCTGGAGCGGCAGCTCAGCGCGTTCTCGCGCGACGCGAGCACGCTCGGGCGCGATGCCCTGCGCGGCCTGGGCCGCGCGCTCCGTGGAGAGGGCGAGGGCCACTGGCTCGAGCGCCTGATGGGCGACGAGCAGCGCCGGCTGTTCCGCGAGACGCAGGCGGTCATGAGCCTCCTCGAGGGGTTCGGCGACTATGTCATGGACGACGTCGGCCGCGAGCTCGTGCCCGGTGTCGAGCGGATCAGCACGCGCTTCCACGAGCGGCGGAATCGTCGCTCACCGATGGAGCGCGCGATCCTCCGGTTGACGGGGATGGACCTGAAGATGGAGCAGTACCAGCGCGGCGAGCGGTTCGTCGCGGCGATCGCCGCGGCTCGCGGCGGCACGGCGCTGCGCCGGCTGTGGGAGAGCGAGAAGACGCTGCCGCTGCCGGAGGAGATCGACGCGCCGGATCGCTGGGTCGCGCGCGTGCTCGACGCAGCGGCGGGGTGAGCGACCTCCATCGACTCGCCGGACCGGGGCGTGGGCCGAACGGCGTTCCGGCGGCGATCGCGCTCAGTCCGATCCTTTCCGCCCGCTACCGGGGTCGTGACATCGAGCGGATCCGTGAGGCCGCGCCCGGCGCGCGCATCGTCACGATCTCGTCCGAAGGTCACGCCGACGGGCCGCTCGACGACGTCGAGGTGTTCCTGCGCGGCTTCATCAGCGCCGACACCTTCGATCGGGTCGTCGCCCGGACGCCGCAACTGCGATGGGTCCACTCCGCGTCGGCGGGCGTCGAGAGCGTCCTGACGCCCGCCGTCCGGGACCGGGACGTCGTGATCACGAACGCGCGCGGTGTCTTCAGCCGACCCATCGCCGAGTACGTCATGCTCATGATCCTTGCCGTGAGCCGCCGGCTGCCCGGCCTGCTCGAGCTCCAGCGCGAGCGAACCTGGCAGCCGCTCGAGGGCGCCGAGCTGCGCGACGTCACCGTGGGGATCGTCGGGCTCGGTTCGATCGGGCGCGACATCGCCTCGCTCGCCTCGGCGTTCGGCAGTCGCGTCATCGCGACGCGCCGGCGGCCGGAGGTCGGCGCCGCTGACGCCGACCCTGTTCCGGCTGATGGGAGCGGCGACGCCGAACCGAGGGGCGACCGGCTCGCCGACCTCGACGCGGGCGATCGCCCGCTGCCGCCGCCGCGCGTCGAGCGGGTGCTGGGTCCCGACGGCTTGCCCGAGCTGCTGGCCGAATCCGACTTCGTCGTCCTCGCCGCGCCGCTCACACCGGACACGGAGAACCTGATCGACGAGGCTGCGCTCGCGCACTTCAAGCCGGGCGCCTGGCTCGTCAACATCGCCCGCGGCCGCCTCGTCGACGAGCACGCGCTGCTCCGAGCGCTCGACGAGGGGCCGCTGGGCGGGGCGGTCCTCGACGCGTTCCGCGACGAGCCGCTTCCGCCGTCGTCGCCCTTCTATGCGCGGCCGAACGTCATCGCGACCCCGCACACGTCGTGGTCGTCCGGACGAGTGCTCGACCGCTCCGTCGAGCTCTTCTGCGAGAACCTCCGGCGCTTCGCGACGGATCGCCCGCTGCTCAACGTCGTCGATCGCGGCGCGGGGTACTGACGGCCGATGCAGATTGCGATCGTCGGGCTCGCCGGGTCCGGCAAGACGACTGTCTTCAACACGCTGACGCGCGGGCATGCCGAGACCGGCGGATACGGCGCGCTGACGCTCAACGTCGGGACGGTGAAGGTGCCGGACGCGCGCCTCGAGCGGCTGGCCGAGATCTTCCGTCCGAAGAAGGTCGTCCAGGCCGACGTCACGTACCTCGACCTGCCCGCGCCCCCGGCCTCGACGGCCGGGCGCGTCGGCACCGAGGAGCTGCCGGCCGAGCATCTCGCGCGGCTGCGCGAGGCCGATGCCCTGGTCCACGTCGTCCGCGCCTGGGACGATCCCGCGCTGCCGCACCCGGCCGGCTCGGTCGACCCGCTGCGCGACATTCGGGCCCTCGACGACGAGTTCGTCCTGGCCGACCTCGCCGTCGGCGAGCGCCGGCTCGAGCGGCTTCGAACGTCGGGCAGGCATGGGACGCCGGCGGAGCGCGAGGCGAACGAGCGCGAGGAGGCGATCCTCGCTCGTCTCCACGAGGCGCTCGAGGGCGGGTCGCCGATCCGCGACCTCGAGCTCGACCCGGACGAGGCCAAGGCGATCCGCGGCTTCCGGTTCCTGACCGAGAAGCCGGCCCTCGTCCTATTGAACAT
Source organism: Candidatus Limnocylindrales bacterium (assembly GCA_035693145.1). Taxonomy (GTDB): domain Bacteria; phylum Chloroflexota; class Limnocylindria; order Limnocylindrales; family CSP1-4; genus DASSHA01. The sequence goes on along the minus strand of DASSHA010000177.1, from coordinate 8 downwards.
CGGCGAGG
>DASSHA010000176.1:0-17060 GCA_035693145.1 Candidatus Limnocylindrales bacterium | reverse complement strand
GGACGAGCCGGAAGAGGAACGACAGGATCCGCTCGCTGTCGACGACCATGTAAAGCGACAGGATGAGCAGGATGAGGACGTTGCCGAGCGTGCCGAGGCTCGCCACGGCGAGCTGCTGGAGCGGCCCGATCGCCTGCGTCCCGTAGCTGCTGAGGTTCGCCAGGAACACGTTTGCCTGTCTGACGAGGTCGACCTGCCCGAGGCCCAGGCTGTCGAGCCGGCCCTGCCACGGGGCGAGGATTTCCGGCAGCCGCGTGCTGAGCGTCGGGATGCTGGCGAGGAAGTCGCGGGTCGAGGTGTAGAGCGCGTTCGCGAACAGGACGACCGCGAACGTGACGACCGCGAGCAGGAACGCGTAGACGATGACGACCGCGACGACCCGCGGCAGGCGTGGCAGCCCCCGGTCGAGGAGGTTCACGATCGGGCTGAGGATGAACGCCAGCAGCCAGGCGAGGAAGAAGACGAGGATGATGTCGCCGAAGCCGAAGAAGATCTCGGCCAGGTCGCGCAGGACGACGGCTCCGACCGCCGCGGTCCCCAGCACGAGCAGGGCGTTCAGCCAGCGCCGCTGTCGGTCGGTCAGCAGGGCCATCGCGACGAGTGATCCTCCGCTCGTGGGGGAGTGGCGGCCCCTCCCCTGCGGACATGGTAGGCGGTGCTGATCAGCGCGCGATCACCCTGCGCTCATCGCGGCCGTCGCCCCGGCCTCGCCGTCGACTCGCCCGGGCTCGTCGCCGTATCAGCGCAGACCCATCTTTCGATGGACTTCGTCGAGCATCGATCGGGCGAGCGGGGCAAGCCGGTCGGCGCCCTCCTCGAGCACACCGTCGACCTCAGCCGGGTGGCCCATGAGCTCCTCGTATCGATCGCGAGCGGGCGCGTAGTGGCGGACGATCCGGTCGGCGAGCAGCTTCTTCGTATCGACGCAGCCGGTTCGAGCGGTCCGCTCGCCGTCCTGCACGTCCTCCCAGTCGTCGCCGAAGAAGCGGTGGAGCTGGCAGACGTTGCAGATCTCCGGCCGGCCCGGTTGCGTCCGCAGGATCCGCTGGGTGTCGGTGACCATCGACATGACCTGACGACGGATGAGATCAGGCGGACCGAGGATCTCGATCGTGTTGCCGAGCGACTTGCTCATCTTGCGGACCCCGTCCGTGCCGAGGACGACCGGCGCGTCGGTGTAGACGGCCTGCGGCTCGAGGAACGTCTCGCCGTAGTGGTTGTTGAAGCGACGGACGATCTCGCGGGTCAGCTCGAGGTGGGCGGCCTGGTCCCGTCCGACCGGCACGAGCGACGCGCGATAGATGACGATGTCCGCGGCCTGGAGGACGGGATACGTGAGCAGGCCATGATTGACGTCGTCGGGCTGGTTCTCGCGCTTCTCCTTGTACGTCGGTGTGCGCTCGAGCCAGCTCACCGGCGTGACGGTCGCGAGCAGCCACGCGAGCTCGGCGACCTCGGGACGGCGGCTCTGCACGAACAGCGTGCAGCGCTTGGGGTCGAGGCCGAGCGCCAGCAGCGCGGCCGCCATCTCGCGCGTCCGCTGGCGAAGGACGTCGGCGTCGTGGGTCGACGTCAGGGCGTGGTAGTCGACGATGCAGTAGATGGCCTCGTACTCGGCCTGGAGCCGGACGTAGTTGCGGATCGCGCCGAGGTCATTGCCGAGGTGCGGCGCGCCTGACGGCTGGATGCCGGAAAACGTCCGAAGGCGGGAGGGAGGGGCGCCTGTTGGCGCGGCGGCGCGCGCGGCCGCTTCGGTCGACATGGAACCGCGAGTGTACCGAACGGGCGGTCGCGATCGAACGGACGCGCGGACGGCAGGCCGAATTGCGGCAGGTCGAATACACGACACCCTGGCGCGTCAGAAATCGGAGGAATCGGCCTGGGTGACTGCCCTGCCTGCGCTGACGTGGTCGTTTACCGGCCTGGCGACTGCAAAGCCACCTTCCGGAGTCGAGCCCGGCCGAGGTGCCGCCGTCCCGCCGCCGAATTAGACGGAAACGTCAACTTCCAGCGCGCCCAAGCGCACGCCCGCAAGGCCGAGACGGTTTCGTACCAGTGGCAGCGATGAACGACCACCCACAGTGCTCACTGACCTCGCCCGAACCACCCATTCGGCCAACCGAACCACGACCGGCGTCCGATTGCCGCGCCGCGGTCGTGCTCTACCATCGCGGCGATGCCCACCGCCACCGCCCGGCCCGCGGCCAAGCCGGGCCCACTCACGCCCGAAACGCCCCTTCGGGTTGCCGTCCTCGGCGCCGGCACCGTCGGGCGGGAGGTCGTGCGCGCGTTCCTCGAGGACCCGGAGCGATTGGCGGCGCAGGGTGGGCGCGGCCTGGTGCTTGCGGGCGTCGCCGTCCGCGACCTCGATCGCGCGATCGCACGCCGCGTCGTCCGCCACGAGGATCTCCTGACCGACGCGCCCGCCCACCTCGTCGCGTTGCCGGACGTCGACGTCGTCGTGGAGCTCATGGGTGGCGAGGAGCCGGCGCGGACGTTGATCGCGGCTGCGCTCACGGGCGGCAAGGCGGTCGTCACCGCGAACAAGCACGTCGTCGCGCACCACGGCCCCGCCCTCGAGGCGATCTCCCGGCAGACCGGTGCCCCGCTTCGCTTCGAGGCCGCCGTCGGTGGCGGGATCCCGGTCCTCGGGCCGCTCGCGACCGACCTCGCCGCGAACCGCGTCGACCGGGTCCGAGCCATCGTCAACGGGACCACGAACCACATCCTGACCGCAATGGCGCGCGACGGCCGCGCGTACGCCGACGTCCTCGCCGACGCGCAGGCAGCCGGATATGCCGAGGCCGATCCGACTGCCGACGTCGAGGCGCTCGACGCCGCGAACAAGCTCGCGATCCTCGCCCGGGCGGCCTTCGGTTCGTGGCTCGATCCCGACGCGATCGAGCGCCGTCCGCCGACGACGGATGGCGCCGGGAAGCGCGGGATCACGGGCGTGCTCGATGTCGACGTCGCCGCCGCAGCCGCCCTCGGTCTCGTGATCAAGCTCCTCGCCGAGGTGTCGCTGGACCATGCGTCCGGCCGCCTCCGGGCAGCCGTTCTGCCGACGGCCGTCGGTCGCGACGAGCCACTTGGCCGGACCGACGGCGTCATGAACCGCGTCGAGGTCCGAGCCACGCCCGTGGGAAGCGTCGCCTTCGAGGGTCCGGGCGCGGGCGGCTCGGCGACCGCCAGCGCCGTGCTTGGCGACCTCCTCGCCGTCGCTCGCGGCGCCGGCTCGACGCTCGCGGGTCGTCCCCCGGTCGATCGATCCATCGTGCCGCTGCCGCCGGTCGAGGGCGGGCGACATCGCGGCTGGTTCTTCGTCCTCCCGCCCACGGCCCGGCTCGAAGCGCTGGCGAAGGTCTCCCTGGACGGCGTGGACTGCGCCGCGGTGCGTGGCGGGACGGCCGTTCACGTTCGGTCCGGCGATCTCGTCGACGTCCGCGGCGCCGTTCGCGAAGCGCTCCCGGGTGCCGCCGACCTCACGATCTACCCCGCCGCCGAGCACGACCGTTGACGACGTCCGTCCGAACCCACGCCAGCGCGCGGCCCCGACTGACCGACCGGTATCGCCCGTTCCTCCCGATCACGGACGCGACGCCGGTCGTCTCCCTCGGCGAGGGCTTCACCCCGCTCGTCCGGGCAGCTCGGCTGGGCGCGGCGATCGGCGTCCCGAACCTCCACCTCAAGGTCGAGGGCCAGAACCCGACGGGGAGCTTCAAGGACCGCGGGATGGTCGTCGCGATCGCCAAGGCCCTCGAGGCCGGCGCGCACGCCGTCGTCTGCGCCTCGACCGGCAACACGTCGGCCTCCGCTGCCGCCTACGCCGCCGCGGCCGGACTCGACTGCGTCGTCGTCCTGCCGAAGGGCCAGATCGCGGCCGGCAAGCTCCTCCAGGCGCTCGTCGCAGGGGCTCGGGTCGTGGCCGTCGACGGAAACTTCGACGCCGCACTCCGGATCGTCCAGGCGCTCGCCGAGCGGAACGATCCACCGGTCACGCTCGTGAACAGCGTCAACCCATTCCGTCTCGAGGGCCAGAAGACGGCGGCGTTCGAGGTCTGCGACGACCTGGGCGACGTGCCGGACATCCTCGCGATCCCGGTCGGCAACGCGGGCAACATCAGCGCCTACTGGATGGGCTTCGAGGCCTATCGCGATGCCGGCGTCACCGACCGAGCGCCCGCGATGTGGGGCTTCCAGGCGGAGGGCGCCTCCCCGATCGTCCGCGGTGTCCCGGTCGAGTCCCCCGAGACGATCGCGACGGCAATCCGGATCGGCAATCCGGCCTCATGGCAGAAGGCCGTGGCGGCGCGCGACGCGTCTGGTGGCCGGATCGACGCCGTCAGCGACGACGAGATCCTGGCCTCGTATCGCGACATTGCGCGGCTCGAGGGCGTCTTCTGTGAGCCCTCGTCGGCGGCGAGCGTCGCCGGCGTCCGCAAGCTCGCGGCCGCCGGTTCGGTCCCGGACGGTGCGACCGTCGTCTGCGTCCTGACCGGCAATGGTCTGAAGGACCCGCACACGGCCGAGACGATCGCCGGGCCGATCGCCGAATCGGTCGCCTCGCTCGATGGCGTGCGCCGGGCCCTCGGCTGGTGACGCCCGACCCTCGCGCCAGGCGCCGTCCGACGGAGGCAGGCCCCGAATGATCCATTGGCTCGCCGAGCTCGACGGGCGACGAGTAGCGGTCGAGGTGCCCGCATCGTCGGCCAACCTCGGCGCCGGGTTCGACTGTGTGGCCCTCGCCCTCGGTCTCGTGAATCGCATGGAGGTCGAGGTCCTCGGCTGGAGCCGCGGCGCAATCGAGCTGACCGTCGAGGGCGAGGGGAGCGGCGAGCTGCCGAGCGACCGAGCGAACCGCTTCGTGGTGGGCCTCGAGGCGGCGCTTCGGGCCGCCCACGGCGACGTGCCGGACGGCGTCGGCTGGCGAGTCGAGATGCGCAACGAGATCCCGCTGGGTCGTGGCCTCGGCTCCTCGGCCGCCGCGACCGTCGGCGGCCTGCTGGCGGGCAATGCGCTGCTCGGCGAGCGGCTGACGACCGCCGACCTGCTTCGTCTCGCGACGTCGATCGAGGGCCATCCTGACAACGTCGCGGCCGCGCTCCTCGGTGGCTTCGTCGTCGCCGCCGAGATCGACGAGGGCGTCGAGGCGGTCCGGTTCGATGCGCCGCGCGATCTTCGAGCCGTCCTGTTCGTTCCGGAGCGACGTCTCCCCACCGAGGGGATGCGCGCCGCACTGCCGGCGAAGGTGCCGCGCAAGGACGCGGTCGCGAACCTCGGGCGCGTCGCGCTCGGCGTTGCGGGCATTGCGACCGGCCGTTACGAGCTTCTCCGGGCGCTGTCGTACGACCGGCTGCACGAGCCGTACCGGGCCACGGTCTACCCGGAGCTGCCGCGGCTCGTCGGCGCAGCACGCGAGGGCGGAGCGATTGCCGCTTCCCTGTCGGGAGCCGGCTCGACGATCATCGCCTTCTCGGATTCGGTCGCGTCGATCGCCCGGATCGAGGCGTCGCTCACCGCGGCGGCGGCGGATTCGGACCTGGCAGGCCAGCTGCTCGTCGTCACGCCACGGAATCCGGGCGCACGCCTCGTGCGGACGTCGTAGGGGGTCGGTTCGAGCGGCCGCCTGACGGCCGCCGGGAACGTCGGGGAGTGAGCGATGGACGTCTTCGTTGGCAACGTCGGTGGGGCGATCTCGAACGCGATGCTCGGCGCATACCAGGCGATCGGTTGGGCCGTGCGCGGCTCGGTGAACGAGGTGCTGACGCTCGTCCCCGCGCCGCTCGCGGCGCTCATCGCCGTCTCGATCGTCCTCGCCCTCGGCTACAGGTTCGCGAAGTAGCGCGCGGACCAGCGGCCCGGGCCGGTCGCCGCGTGTCCGGCCGGTCGCGGACCGGCGCCCGGTCCGTCGTCACGTGTTCAGCTCGTCGGCGCGCGCCCGGGTGCGTCGGCGCGTTCGGGTGCGTCCGCGCGCGTCCGGTGCGTCGGCGCGTCCGGCCGGGTCGGCCCGCCGGGTGCGTCATTCATCGAGTGAATGAATGCGAGGTGCCACTGACACATCGATCCATCGGGTGAATGAAGGCTGCGCGTTTCGGCCTGTTCCGGCAGGCCGCACTCGCGCCGTGCATCAAACTGCCGCATCGGCCGCCGAATCCGTCGGACTCATGCACCGGCTGAATACGTGCGCGAACGAGCGCGACTGCCCGATGCTCACTACCCGACTGAAGAGCCGCCGGGTGACCGCGATGCTCACTACCCGACTGAAGAGCCGCCGGGTGACCCCGCCGCTCACTCTCGGGGCGTATCCGTGTCGGCGTCGCCCGCTCGGCGCTCACCGCCCTGTCGCGGCGGCGTCCAGGCGCGATCGGCATAGCGAAGCTGGCGTTCGCGGAGCGGGTCGAGGCGCGCCTGCTCGGCCCGCAGGAGTTCCAGCTCGCGGGTGCCCTCGTCGGCTTCGGGCACCCCGACTTCGTCCGGCGTCCCGACGTCAGCCGGTTCGGCCGCTGCGGTGCCGATGTCTCGTGCCCCGAACAGACGTCTGAGGAAGCTCACCCCGCGCCGGCCGGCGCGCTCGTGTGCGAGCGGACGAACCCGAGCGTCGTCGTCCAGGCGCGAGCGGATGCGTCGGCGAACTCCTCGGCCTTCCGATCGAAGAAGCTGTGCGGTGCCCCGGGCTCGACGACGACCTGGTGCTCGACGTTCGCGATGTCGAGCGCCTCCTCGAACCCCTTGGTCATCTCGGCCGAGATCGCCCTGTCACTGCCGCCGAAGATCCCGAGGACGGGGCATTCGATGTCGTTGGCGATTTCGCTGGGTGCCGGGATCCCGGACCGGTATTCCCCTGCAGGAATGCCGTAGAAGCCGACGACGCCGGCGAGGCCGAGCCCGAGCGTCGCGGCGTCGAAGCTCACGCGGCCGCCGAAGCAAAAGCCGATCGTGAAGATGCTGGTGGCACGGCCGTCGGCGCGGATCGCGGCCACCCCCGCCCGGATGTCATCGACGATCGAGTCCCAGCGCGTCTGGTTCACGTGGGGCATGTACTCGAATCCATCGTCACGCTCGGTCGACCCGGCCGTCCGGCCGAACCAGTCGATCGCGAGCGCGTCCACTCCGTTCTCGGCGAATCGCAGCGCGAGCTCCTCGTAGTACGGGTGCAGCCCGCGGACGTCCGGCAGGACGAGGATCGCGGCGCCGCTCGGATTGGCCGCGCGAGCCCGGAAGGCGCGGAATCGATTCCCGTCACCTGCCTCGAGGGTCAGCTGGCTCGAGTCGAGGGCTCCGCCGGCGATCGGCGCGATCGGCGGTCGGCTGTCGAGGTCGAAGCACACGGGCGGCGCCTCCTGTCGCGTCTGGGGGACAACTATTCTGACGTCCGGTGCCGAAACCGTCTTCGGGCGCGCTGACTCCCCCTTGCCGTCCATCTCACGCGCCACGACGGCTGCGTTGCGCAGCCGGGGGCGTCACCGGACCGCGAGATGGGGAAGCGGGCGACGCGAGCGCCAACCCGGTGGGACGAGCTTCGGCAGCGAACCGTGAACCGCCCTGCAAGCCCGGCACCGGCGGGCGAGGCACCGACGCCAACAACCGCCGGGTAGGCGTCGGAGAAGCGGCAGGCAATCGGCCGAGCGGATGCTGAACGGGATCGAGCGCGGGCAGATCGACGGGGTCGCGTTCGGGACGCTCGTCGCGGCCGCTCGCGCCCTCGGAGCGCGAGCTGATGCCAACCTCTCGTGGAACGGCGAGGCGCTCGATCGGCTTCTCGACGAAGCGCACGTCGAGCTCGTCGACGCGGTCGTCGCGCGCCTGCAACGGTCGGGCTGGGATGTGGCCGTCGAGGTTTCGTTCTCGATCGGGCGAGAACGCGGATCCGTCGACGTGCTCGGCTGGCACCCATCCACGGGTTCGATCGCGACATGCGAAGTCAAGTCCGTCGTGCCGGATGCGCAGGCAACGATCGTCTCAGTCGATCGAAAGGGTCGGCTCGCGCCACTCATTGCGAAGGAGCGCGGATGGACGTGCGCTCGAGCCGGCCGCTTCCTGTTCGTTGCGGACACGCGCACCGCTCGCCGACGGATCGAGGCCCACGCGGCAACGTGGAACGCGGCATTTCCCACCCCGCGCGTCGCAGCGATCGCCTGGCTGGAGAATCCGGCCGGGACGGCGCCCTCGGCCCTCGTATTGATGGCGCCTGCCCACCGAGTGGGCCGTACCGAACCGAAAGGCGGCAGGCAGCGCGTTCGCCTCCGCCGCGACGCGGGTCGCGAGAACGGACATGAGGCCGCTGGAGCGAAGGGCCGGACAGCGGTCCACGGAGCGGGCGGTTGACGGCGAGCGAGTGTCAACGGCCCAGGGAGCGGGCCGGTGGCCGACAAGCGTGCATCTGGTGCGGTTACGGGCCATCGCACGCGCCGTTGACAGACGAGGCTGCGTCAGGGGGCGCACAAGGGCCGCTGAGTGGGCCGCTGACGGCGGAGCCTGGCGGCATCGGGTCGCGCTGGGATACGGCCCACCGAGTGGGCCGCTGACGCGCCGAGCCGGCCACGGGCCGGCGACAAGCCGGCAAGCCGGCCACGGGCCGGGCGTTAGAATCCCCGGATGCCCGAGCAGCTCGTCGTCCAGAAGTACGGCGGATCGTCCGTCGCCGACGCCGACCGTATCCGGCGAGTGGCGCGACGCGTCGCGCGCGAGCGGGCAAACGGATCGAGGCTCGTCATCGTCGTCTCCGCGATGGGCGACACGACGGACGAGCTGCTTGCGCTCGCGACCGCGATCACCGAGGAGCCGGATCCCCGCGAGCTCGACATGCTGCTCGCGACCGGCGAGCACCAGGCGGCGACGCTCCTGAGCATGGCGCTCCACGCGCTCGGTGTCCCGGCGATCGCCCTCAGCGGCGCGCAGGCCGGGATCACGACCGACGGCCGCTACGGCAAGGCACGAATCGCCGCGATCGAACCGGCCCGCGTCCGCCGCGAGCTGGACCACGGCAAGGTCGTCATCGTCGCCGGCTTCCAGGGCCGGAGCGAGACGCCCGGGGCTGGCGGCGCCGTCGGGCCGGGCGAGGCGGAGGTCACGACGCTCGGTCGCGGCGGCAGCGACACGACCGCCGTCGCGCTCGCCGCGCGTCTCGACGCGGATCGCTGTCAGATCTTCACCGACGTGCGCGGCATCTTCACGGCCGATCCGCGCCTCGCCCCGGACGCCCGGCAGCTGCCGCTCATCGGCTACGAAGAGATGCTCGAGCTCGCGCACCAGGGTGCGCAGGTGATGCAGACGCGTGCCGTCGAGCTCGCCTGGGTGAACGACGTCGTCATCGAGGTCCTCAGCTCGTTCGAGGACGCGCCCGGGACGCTCATCACGGAGGACCCCGACGTGGAACAGCGGAACAAGGTCCGCGGGCTCGCCCACGACCGAAACGTCGCCAAGCTCACGCTCGTCGAGGTGCCCGACCAGCCGGGCGTCGCGGCGCGCGTCTTCGAGCCGCTCGCGGACGCCGCGATCAACGTCGACATGATCGTCCAGAACGTCGGCCACAAGGGCGCGACGGACCTCTCGTTCACCGTCCCGGAGGTGGACGTCGCTCGCGCGAAGCGGATCCTCGAGCCGGTCGTACGCGAGCTCGGGTTCCGCGAGCTCACGACCGACATCGCCGTGGCGAAGGTGAGCATCGTCGGTGCCGGCGTTCAGAACGCGCCGGGCTACGCAGCGCGGATGTTCAGGACGCTCGCCGACGCCGGCGTGAACATCGAGATGATCACGACCTCGGAGATCCGGATCACCTGCGTGATCGCCGAGGCGGACGTCGAGACGGCCGTGCGCGCGCTCCACACCGCCTTCGAGCTCGAGCAGCCGGAACCGGCGGCCGCGCAGGCCGGTACGTCCCGGTCGCTGGCGGCGGGGTGAGCCGGGCGCCGATGGCGGCGACCCCGGGAGCACCGTTCCTGACGCGTCAGGAACGGTTCGACCGCGTGGGATCGACCAACGACGTCATCCGCGGTTGGCTCGCCGACGGCGAGCGCGAGGTCTGCCTCGCGGTGGCCGACGAGCAGACGTCCGGCCGCGGTCGACACGGGCGGACCTGGGCCTCGCCCGCCGGTCGGGCACTCCTGCTCTCGCTCGGCTTCCGGCCCGACTGGCTCCCGGCCGAACGGGCGTGGCGCATTCCCGCGACCGTAGCCCTCGCGATGGCCGATGCGGCGGAGGAGGCGGCCGGCCTGCCCGATCGCGCGATCCGTCTCAAGTGGCCGAACGACCTCGTCGTCGAGACCGAGGGCCCGAACGCGCCCCTGGGCGCCGAGACCGATGCCGATCGGGCGCGCGTACTGCTCGGTCGCCCGGTCGAGCTCCGAAAGCTCGGCGGCGTGCTCACCGAGGCCGACGGGATCGGAAGCGGCGATCCCCGGCTCGTCGTCGGGATCGGTATCAACGCCGACTGGCCGGCCACCGAATTCCCGGCCGAGCTGGCGGCGGCGATGTCGAGCTTGCGCGAGGTCTCCGGCGGCCGGCCGATCGACCTCGCCCGCCTGCTCGACGCGTTCCTCCTCCGTCTCGAGCCGCGCATCGAGGCGCTTCGCGGCGGCTGGTTCGACGTCGCCGACTGGATCGAACGGCAGGCGACGACCGGGCGTGTCGTGCGGGTCCAGCTGCCCGCGGAAGCGCCCATCGTCGCCCGGTCGCCGGGCGTCGATGCCCTGTCCGGCGGCCTCGTCATCGCCGATCCGGCCGCGCCCGACGGCGAACGGACGCTGCTCGTCGGCGAAGTGACGAGCGTTCGGCTCGCAGATCGCGGCGTCGCCGTGCAGGCGGCGGTGTAACGAAATGGCGCGAGCGGTGTTCAGGAGATCGGGCGCGCCCGTTGAAGCGCGCGTCCGGCGGCTCGATCTGGATCGGCCGCTCGTCGAGGCGGCCCGGTCCGACCCGGCGCGCTTCGACGCCATCTACCGCAAGTACGTGGCACAGGTGTACAGCTTCGCCTTCTACGAGCTCGCCGACCATCACACCGCCGAGGACGTGACCGAGCAGACGTTCCTTCGCGCGCTCGTTGCGCTGCCGCGGTTCCACGAGCGGGCGCCACGCGGCGCGAGCGATTCGCGCGGCGGAACCGGTTCGCCCGACGCGTCGACGTTCCGCGTCTGGCTCTTCCGGATCGCCCGGAACGTCGTCGCGAACGAGCGTCGCCGCATCAGGCGCCATCCGGTCGTGCCGCTCGAGGGTGCGCTCCTCAGCGCTGCGACGCCCGACGTCGAAGGGACCGCGATCCGTCACGACGAGGCGTCGGCGGCATGGTCCGTCGTCGGGCGCCTGCCCGACGACCGCCGGCGTGCGCTCGTGCTGCGGTTCGTCGACGAGATGTCGACCTCCGAGATCGCCGCGGTCCTCGGGCGGACCGAGGGCGCCGTCCGGGTCCTCATCCATCGTGCGCTGCGGAGCGTCGCCGGCGAGCTCGGGCCCGAGCGGTGACGTTCGAGCGCGATTCGGCGGACGTCGACGCCCTCCGGACCGACCGCTATCTCGACGCGATCCTGGCCGCGGCCGAGCGGCACGCGATCGACGTACCGGCTGCCATCGAGATCGATCCGGCGCTCCGTCGTGCCGCCCTCCGCCTACGGCGCGACCTCGTCCGCGTCCACCCGTCGTTCCGCTTCGAGGAGCGACTCGCGCGTCGGCTGGCCGAGGCCGCGGCGGAGGTCTCCGCGACATCAACCGAGCCGCGGGGCGCCTCCGCGCAGGTCCGAGCAGATCGTCGTTCCGCGGCCGTCGTCCGCGAGGTCGACTGGGATCCGGCCGTCGATCCCGCGGCCGATCTGGCGCGGCAGGACCGGCGCCCGCTCATCATCCGCGGCGCGGTGGCGTCGGCCGCGCTCGGCATCGCCGGCGCCGCGATCGTCGTCGCGCGGCGGCGCTCGCGGCCGCTCCCGCCGATGGCGCGCGCCGCGCGGGCCGTCCGGCGGGGCAGCGCCGCGCGCCGGTTCTCGCGGGCGCGGCGCGCGCGCCTCGCGTAGGGTTTCGGACGTGCCGATCTCGCTGCCATCGTTCCGCTCGCGGCGAGACGCCTACCCCGCCGACCTGTGGACGAAGTGCCCGTCGTGCGAGGAGATGCTGTTCAACAAGCAGCTCGACAAGACACTCCGGGTGTGCCCGAAATGCGGTCATCACTTCCGGCTCTCCGCCGCCGGCCGGCTCGGGCAGCTCCTCGATCCCGGCAGCTGGGAGGAGCGCGACGCGGGCCTTCAGTCGGTCGATCCGCTGGGGTTCGTCGACCAGAAGCCGTATCCGGAACGTCTCGCGGCGGCCCGGACGTCGACCGGCCTGGCCGACGCCGCGGTCTGGGGAACCGGCCGGATCGACGCCCGCCCGGTCGCAATTGGCGTCATGGACTTCGCGTTCATGGGCGGCTCCATGGGCTCGGTCGTGGGCGAGAAGATGACCCGCGCGGCCGAGTTCGCCCTCGAGGAACGTCTCCCGCTCGTCCTCGTCTCGGCATCCGGCGGAGCGCGCATGCAGGAGGGCACGCTCTCGCTCATGCAGCTGGCGAAGACGATGGCCGCGATCGAGCGGCTGCGCGCCGGTGGCGTCCCGTTCGTGAGCGTGCTGAGCGATCCGACGACGGGCGGCGTGCTCGCCTCGTTCGCGGCGGTCGGCGACGTCAACCTGGCCGAGCCGAATGCGCTCATCGGCTTCGCCGGCGCGCGCGTGTCCGCGAACACGACCGGTGAGGCCCTCCCGCCGGGGTTCCAGCGGGCCGAGTTCCTGTTCGCCCGCGGGTTCGTCGATCGCGTCGTCCAGCGGTCCGACCTTCGCGCCGAGCTCGCGCTCCTGCTCCGTTACCTCGTCGCGCCGACGCTCGAGGCAGCGGACGACGACGTCGCCGCGCCGCTCGGGAGCGGCTTCAGTCCGCTCGGCCTTCTCTCCGCCCTGGCTGAGCGAGTGATTCCGGACGGCGACGATGGCTCGAACGGCGGATCCGGCAACGGTCGAACGCCGGCCGGGTCATCGAACGGGCGTCCGCCGGCCGAAGGCATCCCGAGCGGGCCACCGTCAGATGGTTGATCGACTGCTCCGCCGATCGGGTGACGTCCCGGCCGCGAGGCCGGACGTTGACGGACGCGACGGCCACGGCGACGAGCCGGCCGATCGCGTCGGCGCGACGTGGGCGCGCGTCCAGCTCGCTCGCAACATCCGCCGGCCGCGAACCCTCGATCTCCTCGCCCACCTCGCCGACGAGTGGGTCGAGCTCCATGGCGACCGGCTGTTCGGCGACGACCCCGCCGTCGTGACCGGCTTCGCCCGGATCGACGGCCGGCGCGTCGTCGTCGTCGGGCAGCAGAAGGGCTCCGACACCGACGAGAACCTGCGGCGCAACTTCGGGATGCCGCATCCGGAGGGCTATCGCAAGGCGATCCGGGCGATGGAGCTGGCGGAGCGGTTCGGGCTGCCCGTCGTCACGTTCGTCGACGTCCCCGGGGCGCACCCGGGCGCCGAATCCGAGGAGCGCGGGATCGCCGAGGCGATCGCGCACGCGATCGGGGTGATGACTCGGCTACGGACGCCGATCGTCGCCGTCATCACCGGCGAGGGCGGGTCCGGCGGCGCGCTCGCGGTGGCCGTTGGCGACGTCGTCGTCGCCCTCGAGAACGCGATCTATTCGGTCATCAGCCCAGAGGGCTGCGCGGCGATCCTGTGGCGGAACGGCGAGATGGCGCCACAGGCCGCGGCGGCGATGCGCGTGACGGCGGCCGAGCAGCGGGCGCTCGGGATCGTCGACGTCGTTGTCGCCGAGCCCGACGGCGGCGCACACACGGACCATGCCGGCACGGCCGATCGGCTCGTCCCGGTCATCGGCGCGCAGCTCGACTTCCTGTCGGCGATCCCGCTCGACGAGCTCGTGGAGCGGCGCTACCGTCGCTACCGCTCGATCGGCGCGTTCGCGGAGCTGCCGGTCTCGGCGCTGCCGCCAGCCGAGCGGATCGGGTTCGCGGACCGGGTTCGTGCGATCCTCGAGTCCCGACGCGCGGCGGTCACACTGCCCTCGTTCCGCCGCGACGAGCCGCCCGCCAGAGGAGACGTCTGATCCGTGGCCGATGACCGCCCGCCGTCGCACGACGCCGTCGCGCGGCTCGCCGACCAGCTCGTTCCCGCGCTGTCCGCGACGCTCGGCGCGTCCGGCCTCGCCGAGGCCGAGATCCGGGAGGCCGGCTGGCGTGTCCGCGTCCGGCGGGTCGTCGACGGGTCGCACGCGGTCGATCTCGACGCAGGCAGCGGCCGGCGGCGGCCATCGGAGCGGGGACGCGGACACGTTCCGGACCGCGCGGTGCGGATCGATTCGTCGACGAACGGGAGCGGACCGGGCTCGGTTGGCCGGGACGACACACGCTCCTCGGACCGCGGAAGCAGCGGCGGCGATCGGTTCCGCGCGCTCGCGACCTCGCCGGCCGTCGGGACGTTCCGCCCGGGGCGCGACCTTCGGCCGGGCGGACGCGTCCGATCGGGTGACCGCCTGGGCAGCGTGGACGTCCTCGGCGTGCCGCAGGATGTCATCTCGCCGGTCGACGGGATCGTGATGGCGGCCCTCGCCGAGGCCGATCAGGCCGTCGAGTTCGGCCAGCCGCTCGTCGAGCTCGAGCGTGCGAGCGAGGGTGCCGGCAACCCGCTCGCGGTCGGGCCGGGGGAGGGCTGACGATGTTCTCGCGGATCCTCGTCGCCAATCGTGGCGAGATCGCGCTCCGGATCCTGCGCGCCTGCGGGACGCTCGGGATCGAGGCCGTCGTCGCCTACAGCGAAGCGGATCGCGACACGCTCGCGGTCCAGCTCGCGGACGAGGCCATCTGCATCGGGCCGGCGGACGCGCGCCGGAGCTACCTGTCGGCGCCGGCGTTGATCTCGGCCGCGCTGGTCACCGGTTGCGACGCCGTCCATCCCGGCTACGGCTTCCTGTCGGAGGACGCGGCGTTCGCGGAGGCCGTTCGCGCCCACGGCGTCGCGTTCATCGGCCCGCCGCCGGACGTCCTGGAGCGGTTCGGCTCCAAGGAGGCGACTCGGCGGCTCCTCGCGGCACATGGGCTGCCCACGATCCCGGGCTCGGGCATGATCCGCGACGAGCTCGACGCCCTCGAGGAGGCGAGTCGGATCGGCTACCCGGTGCTCATCACGCCGTCGGCCGGGGGCGGCGGCAAGGGCATGCGGATGGTCCGCACGCCGCGCGAGCTCGAGGGTGCGCTCGCCGTCTGCCGCTCCGAGGCGAAGGCCGCGTTCGGTGACGATTCCGTCTACCTGGAGAAGTGGCTCGACGAGAACCGCCACGTCGAGGTGCAGGTCGCGATCGACCGCTTCGGGCGCGGCGTTCACATGGGCGAGCGCGACTGCTCGGTCCAGCGGCGGCACCAGAAAATCGTCGAGGAGGGACCGACGCCGATCCTCTCCCCGGCGGCGCGCGACGAGCTCACCGAGCGCGCGGTGCGCGCCGCCGTCGCGGCCGGCTACGAGAACGTCGGGACGCTCGAGTTCCTCGTCGATCGCGACGGGGCGTTCTACTTCATCGAGATCAACTGCCGGATCCAGGTCGAGCATCCGGTCACCGAGATGCTCACGGGGATCGACCTCGTCGCGACCCAGATCCGGATCGCCGCCGGGGAGCCGCTCGGGTTCGGGCAGTCCGACGTCGCCGTCCGCGGCCACGCGATCGAGTTCCGGATCAACGCCGAGGATCCCGAGGAGGATTTCCGTCCGAGCGCCGGCCCGATCGAGCGGTACGTCGTGCCGGGCGGTCCGGGTGTTCGGATGGACTCACACCTCTACGCCGGCTACGACGTCCCGCCCTATTACGATTCGCTTCTCGGCAAGCTCGTCGTGTGGGCGGCGGACCGGCCTGCGGCCATCGCCAGGGCGCGCGTCGCGCTCGACGAGCTGCTCGTGGAGGGCCTGCCGACGAACATCGCGATCCATCGGGCGCTGCTGGTCAGCGACGTCTTCGTCGACGGCCGGATGACGACGAACCTCCTCGACCGCGTGGGACCGGCCGCGTTCCTCGCCGGCGCCACCAGCGCCTCGACTGCCTGACGACTGACCGAACCGGAGATGCCCGTGACCGACGCCGCCGCCCGCCCCGCCTTCCTCCTCTCCACGAAGGAGATCGAGGCACTCATCCCGCACCGCTGGCCGTTCCTGCTCGTCGACCGGATCGTCGAGTACGACCGGGACGCGAAGCGGATCGTCGGCGTGAAGGGCGTGACGACGACCGAATGGTTCTTCGGCGGCCACTTCCCGGGCCTGCCTGTCATGCCGGGCGTCCTCCAGGTGGAGGCCCTGGCCCAGACCATGGCGGTCTATGTCGCCCAGCAGCCCGGGTTCGGTGACCGGATCGGCCTGTTCGCCGGGATCGACGAGACGCGCTTCAAGCGGATCGTCACCCCCGGCGACACGCTGCGGCTCGAGGTGACGATGGAGAAGCTCGGATCACGGTTCGGTCGCGGACGCGGCGTCGCGAGCGTCGACGGCGAGACGGCATGTGAAGCCACCATCTCGTTCATCATTCCAGGGGAGGGCGTGCTGCGATGACGGCAGCTCGCCGCGTTCTCGCCTGCGCGCGCTCGCTCACGCGCGACCAGGTGCGCTCGCTCACGTGCTCGACTCGGCCTTGCGATGCGCCACCCTCGCAGCACGCCGGGCCCGCGCGATGAGCGCACGTATCGCGGTCCTTTCCGACGTGCATGGCAACGCGGCCGCGCTCGACGCCGTGCGCAAGGCGATCAAGGCCGTGCGGCCCGACGCGATCCTCGTCTGCGGTGACCTCGTGATGAACGGTCCCGAGCCCGGGGCCACGGTCGATGGACTGCGCGAGATGGAGACCGCGGGCGCGATCGTCGTCCAGGGCAACACTGATGTCGCGGTCGCGGACTTCGACTTCTCGGCCGCGTTCCCGTCGCTCGTGGAGGGCGTGCCGGACAGCTACCGGGCGGCTGCGGAATGGGCGCACGAGCAGCTCTCGGACGAGCAGCTGGCGTGGCTGCGGCGGCTGCCGGCCGAACGCCGCCTGTGGATCGGCGACACGCTCGTCCTCGCCTGCC
>DASSHA010000175.1:0-2961 GCA_035693145.1 Candidatus Limnocylindrales bacterium | reverse complement strand
GGCGGGCCGACGGCGCGCTCATCGAGGGCGGTGGGCTGTCGCTCGACGGCGAGCCGGAGATCGCCGGCGGCGGGCGCGGGATCATCATCGTTCGGCTCGTCTCGCGGACGATCGCCTATGACGCGCACTCGAGCCTTGCCGTCCTGCTGCCGAACGCGGCGGTCCGGCTGTCGCAGGCGCTCGCGACGCTGTGGACGGCCGACGGCCTGCCCGCGGTCGAGGGGCTCGACACGGGCGTTCGACCGCCGACGCCCGATCAGCTGGCGGTCGTCGCGGACGTCCCGCTCGAGCGGCTGGAGGACTACCGCCGCGAGTGGAACGTGTCGCGCTTCGTCGGCGGACGTGACGGCCGGGACGCGATCCATGCGCTGACGTTCTCGCCGACGCTCAACATCCAGGGCCTCTGGTCGGGGTTCATCGGCGAGGGCGACAAGACGATCACGCCGGCCGAGGCGAGCGCCCGGCTGGACATCCGGATCGTCCCCGACCAGGCGCCCGAGGAGGTCGTCGACGCGCTCCGCCGCCACCTCGCGACGCATGGCTTCGATGACCTCGAGGTTCGAACCGAAGAGGCCGAGCGCGCCTGGTGGACGCCGCCGAGCCATCCGCTCCTCGACGCCGCCGCCGAGGCATCCGAGGCCGTCGTCGGCAAGGCCGTCGTCCGCTACGTGTCGATGCCGGGCACCGTGCCGATGTACCAGGTGTGCGCGACCCACCGGGTGCCGTGCACGACCCTCGGCGCCGGCCGCGACGACTGCCACGCCCACGCGCCCGACGAGAACGTCAGGCTCGAGGATCTCGGCACGGCGGCGCGGATCACGGCTCGCTTCCTCGACCTCTTCGCCGGGCTGGCCGAGGTGCCACCGGTCGCCTGACCGCTCAGACGCGGACGAACGCGGGGTCGACCTCGAACACATCGCGGATGCGCGCGGGGGCGAGGACGTCCGCCGGTGCCCCGTCGGCCACGAGCCGCCCGCGGTGGAGCAGCGCGAGCCGCGGAAAGAAATGCGCGGCGAGGGCGAGGTCGTGGAGGACCGCGACGACGGTCGTCCCGTCACGCACGTTCAGGTCGCGCAGCAGCTCCATCGTCTCGACCTGGTGGCGAAGGTCGAGATGGACCGTCGGCTCGTCCAGCAGCATGACCGGCGTCGCCTGCGCGACCGCGACGCCGAGGAGCACGAGCTGGCGCTCGCCGAGCGAGAGCTCGCGCGCATCGCGGCCCAGCAGGTGTCCGAGGCCGACGCGCTCGATCGCGGTCGCGACGGCGGCACGATCGCTGGCGCGGTGGCCCCGGAACGGGTCCTCGTGCGGCAGCCGGCCCAGCCCCACGACGTCCTCGACGGGCGTCGCGAACGGCAGCGCGGCGACCTGCGGCACGACCGAGACGCGCCGCGCGATCGCCATCCGGTCGAGGGCGTCGAGTCGCTCCCCGAGGAGACGGACGCTCCCCGAGCTGGGTCGCAGCGTGCCGGTGACGAGGCGGAGGAGCGTCGACTTCCCGGCCCCGTTCGGGCCAACGAGCGCGATCCGCTCGCCGCGCTCGACGACGAGGTCGATCTCGTGGAGGACGTCGCGGCCGCGATAGGCCGCGGATGCGCGCTCCAGGACGAGCGCGCTCACAGCTCGTAGCCGGTCCGCGTCCGGCGCAGCAGGAACAGGAAGAAGGGCGCGCCGAGGACGGCGGTCACGACGCCGACGGGGATCTCGCCGAGGACGCGGGCGACGACGTCGGCGTCGGCCAGGAGCGAGGCGCCCAGGAGCGCCGAGAGCGGCAGCACGAGCCGGGCGTTCGGCCCCACGACGAGCCGGACGACGTGCGGGACGACGAGCCCGACGAAGCCGATGAGGCCGCTGACGGCGACCGCGGCGGCCGTCACGAGTGCCGCGAGCGCGAGCAGGATCGTCCGCTCGCGCCGGACGTCGACGCCGAGATGGGTCGCCGCCTCTTCGCCGAGCAGCAGCCCGTTTAGCGACCGGGCACGAACGAGGATGAGCACCGAGGCGACGACGATGATCGGCAGCGCGCTCGCCAGCCGGCCCCACGAGGCATCCTCGAACCCGCCGAGCAGGTACATGAAGATCTGGCGCAGCTGGGCGCCCGAGAGGTACATCGCCATGGCGAGCCCGGCGGCGAGGAGCGACCCGACGGCGTAGCCGGTCAGCAGCAGGCTCGTCAGGGGTGCGAGCGGCGACGTGCGCGCCAGCCGGTAGACCGCGAGCACGGCGAGCAGCGCCCCCGCGAACGCGAGGACGTGGAGGAGCCCGAGCTCGAGGACGAGGATCCTGACGGGGATGAGCACCGCGATCGCCGCCCCCAGCGCGGCCCCGGAGGCGGTCCCGAGCACGTACGGATCCGCGAGGGGATTCCGGAGCAGGCCCTGGAACGTCGCGCCCGCAAGCCCGAGCGCGCCGCCCACGAGCAGCGCGGTGAGGACGCGCGGCAGGCGCAGGTCGAGCACGATCGTCTCCGTTGCGGGCGCCCAGGTCACTGGCACGTGTAGCCCGACGAGGCGGCTCGCGACGATCCCGAGGACGTCGCCGGGCGCGAGCGCCACGGTCCCGAGAGCGACGCCGATGACGAGCGCGACGGCGAGCGAGGCCAGCCCACCGACGGCGAGCAGCATCGGTCGGCGCCGGATGCGGGCGAGGCGATGCGCGACGAGCGTCGCGCGGCCGAGTGGTTGGACCCTGCCGGCCATGGCTAGTAGGACGGGTCGGGGGCGGTGGAGGCGGCGGGCGTCGTCGCTCCGGCTGTCGCTGCCGGCTCGGACGGCTCGGACGGCAGCACGAGCTCGGGATGGATCGCCACCGCGAGCGCGCGCAGTCCCTCGACGAGCCTGGGTCCCGGCCGGCTGACGAGCGTGTCGTCGATCGGTCGGATGGCGCCCGACTTCACGGCCGTCATGCCGCCCCAGCCCGGCCGCTTCGCGACGGCGTCGGCGGTCGTCCCGTAGGCACCGT
>DASSHA010000174.1:0-2120 GCA_035693145.1 Candidatus Limnocylindrales bacterium | reverse complement strand
CGTCCCGCGCCGGCCCGACCTCGACGGCAAGCCGCAACGACCGGTACGAGGCGCGCAGCAGCCTGCCGACTTCGGGCCAGTAGGCCCGACCCGCACCCCGCGGCCCGTCCGGGTCGGCGACGGCGCCGCGATCGCGCACCTCGGCGGCTTCGCCGCGCAGCCTCCCGGCCTCCGCGACCGTTTCCTCCGGGAGCCCGTAGAGAGCCGAATAGAGCCGCGTGATCGCCTCGCCGGCAGCCGCCCCGGCCGCGAGCCCGATCTCGCGCCGGACGACCCACCAGCGCAGCTCGCGCCGCGCGACCTCCTCCGAATCCACGTGTTCGGGCAGGCGCAGCAGTCGATACCCGCGGGCGACGTCCGGCGCGAACCGCTCGTAGTCGCCGCTCGCTCGCGCAAAGCCCGCCGCGCCGCGTGTCAGGAAGATCGACGCGGCGAGCGCGCGCGGCCAGCTGGTTCCGGCCTGTTCGCGCATCGCGAGGACGAGCAGTCCGAAGAGTCGAGCCGGCTGGCGCCGGTAGTACGCCTTCCACATCCGGAGCTCGAGCACCGCCAGGCGGTCGGGGTCGAAGTCGCGACCCCAACCGTCGGCTCCCGCGGCGGGCGTCCCATCCATTCGGTCCTATCCTCGGCTGCGTGTCGATCCTTCGTTCGGATCCCGTCGACGCCCGGATCATCGGCGGCACGCTGCGCGTGGTCGAGGGCATCTACGGCCCTGGCAGCGAGGCCTGGCGTCTCAACCGGGAGGCCGTCATGCTCATGGTCGCAGGTCCCCGGGCGCTCCTCCTCCAGGTCGCTCATCCGCTCGTCGCCGCCGGGGTGGACCAGCATTCGGGGTTCCGGACCGACCCGTGGCGCCGGCTCGAGGCGACGATCCGCAGCTTCCTGACGGTCGTCTACGGCCGGCGCTCGGCGGCGCTCGGCGAGATCGCGCGGCTCAACGGGCTCCATCGCGACATCCGGGGACCCGTTCCGGACGCGGAGCTCGCGGCGCGGTTCGGTGAGACGTACACCGCGCGGGACCCTGAGCTCTCGCTATGGGTCCACGCGACGCTCGTCGACTCGACCATCGTCGCCTACGACGCGCTCGTCGAGCCGCTCTCGCGCACGCGCCGCGAGCGGTTCTACGCCGAGACGCGGCCGGTCGCACGGCTGTTCGGCGTTCCCGACGGGCTGATCCCCGCGGACTACGCCGGGTTCGAGGCGTACGTCGCGGCTGCCGCGTCACCCGCGGGCCCGGTCCATCCGACCGACGCCTCGCGCGACATCGCCTGGCACATCCTCCATCCACCGTTCGGGCCGCTCCATCCGACGCTCGCCTGGATCCCCCGCAGCTCCTCGACCTGGACGTTCTGGCCGGCGGTGGCGCTCCTCCCGTCCTCGATCCGAGCCGAGTACGGGCTGTCGCTCGGGCCGATCGAACGGACGACGGCGCGCTGGCTGACGGGGGCATGGCGAGCGTGGCGGCCGCTGCTCCCCGAGGGGTTCCGACAGATGCGTGCCGCACGCGATGCCGACGCGCGGATCGCGCGGGCACGAGCGCAGGCCCCGCGGATTCGCAGCGGGTAGATTCGGGCGGATGACGTCTGCTGTTTCCTCCCCCGCGCCGGCCGAGGATCGCGATGGCGCCGAGTTCCTCGATGCGATCCTCGCCGCTCTGCCCGACCTTCGGCTCCTGACCGACGGGACCGACCGCGAGTCGTATCGCCGCGACGAGACCGCCTACCTCGAGGCCGGGCTCCCGCTGGCGGTCGCGCTCCCGACGACGACGCACGAGGTCGCGCAGCTCATGCGTCTCGCGACGGCACACCGCGTCCCCGTCGTGCCACGCGGAGCCGGGACGGGGCTGTCGGGGGGCGCCGCGGGCGTCGAGGGGGCGCTGACGATCGCGCTCACGAAGATGGACCGAATCCTCGAGATCGACGAGGCGAACCTGACCGTCACGACGCAGCCGGGGATCTTCAACGCCGACCTGAAGAAGGCCGTCGCCGAGCGCGACCTGTTCTACGCACCCGACCCGGGCAGCTACGAGATCTGCTCGATCGGCGGCAACATCGGTACGAACGCCGGCGGCCTGTGTTGCGTGAAGTACGGCCAGACCCGCGAGAGCGTCCTGGGGCTCG
>DASSHA010000173.1:0-5256 GCA_035693145.1 Candidatus Limnocylindrales bacterium | reverse complement strand
CTCGGTCACCGACTCCGACGTGAACAGGTACTGATCCGACTCGACGATGCTTGTCACACGTTCCTCCGGTTGCTGCTGGCGGAGGGTAGCACCGGCCGCGGCGGCATCCACCAGGGGGCCCAAACGCCGACCCGAGCCTAGACTGCTGCACGCGATGAAGCCCGACGACCACCCGATCGACCCACGCTCCGGCGTGATCGTGCCGATCGCGGCTGTACGCGACGGTCCGCGGCGAAACGTGCCCAAGGTGATCGCGCTCGTGGCCATCGCCGCCGCGATCGGGCTCGTGGGTGCCGGGATCGCCGGGCGGAGCGCGACGCCCCCGACGACCGCGATCGTCCCGAACGGGACCGGGGCGATCCCGTCGGCGTCGGCGCGGGTGGCTGCGGCCTCGAGCGCGCCCGTGCCCACCGCTGCAGACGACCGGGTCGGGATCCCGCCCGTCCCGAGCGTCGAGCTCGACGGCGCGCCGGTCCTCGCCATGTGGCGGCGCGACGGGTCCGATGCGGTGGTGGTCCGATGGGATCCCGCGAAGCCCGATGCGGGGCTCGTCGAGCGCGAACGGATCGCCGAACTCTTCCGCGACATCCCGGCCGACGCCAGCCCGCTCGTCGCGCTGTCCCCTCGCGCACATCTCGTCGCGGCTGCGGCGCTGACGTCCGCGGCGGACGGCGACGTCGAACGGGTTCGAGTCACGACGCTCGCGGGCAAGGTCGTCTGGCGGCAGACCTTCGAGGACCGGACACTCTCCGCGCCGGCCTGGAACCCGATCCGCGACGAGCTCGTCGTCCCGAACCTCCGGAGCTGGCGGATCGTGTCGTTCGCTTCGGGGACGGTGCGGGTTCGTTCGGTCCCTGTCCCCACCTTCGAGCGCGAGCCGATCGGGCGGGTGACGAACCCTGTCGCTCCGGCGATTGTCGGCTTCAGCCCGGACGGCGAGGTCGCCTACGCCGCCGCGAGCGACAGCCCGTTCGTCCTTGGCCTGCGACCGTTGTTCGAGGTCGACCTGGCCGCCGGCCGGGCGCAGGAGATCGACCGGCTGCCGCCCCGTCTGGCGGACATGGCGGCGAGCGGCGGCTCGGCCGACCTCTCACGAATCGATCCGGCGACGGGGCGCGTGTTCGGCCCGCCGGGTCCGGGTTCGAACTTCGTGACGGTCTACGACCGGGACGGCGTGACCGCGACGTCGAGCGTCGGCGGGATGCACGTCCTCGCGGCGGCGTGGTCTGGCGACGGACGACTGGCGGTCCTTCGGACGAACCCGTCGGCCGATCCCGCCGATCCGACGGCGACGACGATCCAGCTCGCCGATGGGAGCCGCCGACCGACCGACATCCTCGCGACGACGCGCGTCATCGACGGCGCCCTCCTGAGCGCGCCGAATGGCTACGTCCTCGCGGTGCTCGCCGCGTTCGGCCAGTACGAGCTCGTGGCGCTCCGGGCGAGCGACGGCCTGACCGCCGCCACCGTCATCCCGACGGACACCCTGTCGACGCTGCGGTTCCTCGGCTGGCTCCCAGCGTCGTGACCCGGTTGGGTGCTCAGGTGCCCTGCTGCCAGGACGTGACGTAGGCCGCCTGCTCGGCGGTCATCGGCTCGAGCTCGATCCCGAGGGCGGCGAGCTTGAGCCGCGCGACCTCGCGGTCGATCGCCTCGGGCACGACGTAGACCCGCGGCTCGAGCTCGGCGTGATGGGCGACGACGTATTCGGCCGACAGCGCCTGGTTCGCGAAGCTCATGTCCATGACCGCAGCCGGGTGGCCCTCCGCCGCCCCGAGGTTGACCAGCCGTCCCTCGGCGATGAGGTTGAGCTTCCGGCCGCCGATGTCGAACTCCTCGACGTTCTCGCGGACCTCCCGGATGTGGCCCTCGGCGAGCGCGCGCAGCGCGGCGAGGTCGAGCTCGGCGTCGAAGTGGCCGCTGTTCGCCATGACCGCGCCGTCGCGCATCGCCTCGAAGTGCTCGCGCCGGAAGACGTTCTTGTTGCCGGTCGCGGTCACGAACAGCTCGCCCCAGGCGGCGGCGTCGGTGTGGGTCAGGACCTGGTAGCCGTCCATGAGCGCCTCGAGCGCGCGGACGGGATCGACCTCGACGACGGCGACGTGCGCGCCCATGCCGGCCATCCGGGACGCGATCCCCCGCCCTACCCAGCCGTAGCCGGCGATGACGACCTTGCGACCGGCGAGCAGGATGTTCGTGGCGCGAAGGATGCCGTCGACCGTGCTCTGACCGGTTCCGTAGCGGTTGTCGAAGAGGTGCTTCGTCTGCGCCTCGTTCACGGCGACGACCGGAAACCGCAGCGCGCCGTCCGCGGCCATGGCCCGGAGCCGGATGACGCCGGTCGTCGTCTCCTCCGTCCCGGCGAGGACGTCGGGGACCTGCGACGGCCGCTCCGCGTGGAGCAACGAGACGAGGTCGCAGCCGTCGTCCATCGTGATCTGCGGCCGCGAATCGGCGACGGCATTGAGGTGCGCGTAGTACGTGTCGCGGTCCTCGCCGCGCTTCGCGAATGTCGCGATCCCGTATGACTCCACGAGGGCCGCCGCGACGTCGTCCTTCGTCGAGAGCGGGTTCGAGGCCGCGAGTACGACGTCCGCGCCACCCGCCTTGAGCGTCCGCATGAGGTTCGCCGTCTCGGTCGTGACGTGGAGGCAGGCGCCGATCCGGATGCCCTCGAGCGGGCGATCGCGCTCGAACCGTTCGCGGATGAGCCGCAGGACCGGCATCTCGCGCTCGGACCATTCGATCCGTCTGACGCCCTCCGCTGCGAGCGACGGGTCGGCGACGTCGTGGCTGGGCGCGCGCTGTGGCGAGATGGTCATCGGCGGTCGGACTCCCTTCGGGCGAGGAAGCGGCGGAGCGGCGCGGCGATTCCCGCCAGCGGCGAGCCCCGACGGTGAGCGAGACGCTCCTCGAAACGGACGTGCTCACGGTAGCCGAGCCGCTGGTAGGCCTGCAGCGCCGGAGGGTTGTCGGAGCGGACGTTGAGCACGACCTGGTCGCAGAAGCGAAGCAGATCGGCCGTCACGGCACCGGTCGCCGCGGTCGCGTAGCCCCGGCCGCGGAAGTCGACCTGGGTGAGGACGTTGCCGACGACGGCCAGCCGCGCGTCGGCGCTGACGACGTGGGTCCCGGCCGCGGCGACGAGCCGTCCCGCCACCCGGATCCCGTAATAGACGCCCTCGGTGATCGCGCTCGGTGGGAGCCACGAGGCGAAGCCCAGCTGGTACAGCTTGTTGAGATCGCCGATCTCCACGGGCAGCAGCCGCTGCGCGTCGGACGGATACGGCCGAAACGTCGAGCGGTCGACCCACATCCGGACCATCTCGGGCCCGTGGTCCACCTGGTAGTGCGTCTCGACCGCTGGCAACGCGTCGGGCAGCGCCGCGACGTAGGCGGCCCGCGGTCGAATGACGTCGCGCAGGATCGCGTCGATCCCCTCGCGGCTGCCCATGGCGAACAGCGGTTGGGGCGTGAGGCCCGCGTATTCGAGCGCGACCGCGACGACCTCGCGGCCATCGAACGCCGCGCCCCAGCGCGTCCTTCGGAACTCGCGATCGTCGAGGTCGCAGATTGCATAGGCAGCCCACAGGCGGTCGCGCTCGAGGAATCCGCGCAGGAGCGCCCGGTCGGCGACGGTCCGCGCGACGATCGGCCGCGACTCGCGATGCCGGGAGACGGCGATGGAGGCCATCAGCCATCCTCCGCGAAGGCGGCGGCGATCGACCGGGTGAACGGCGGCGCGAGGATCCCGACGTCGGTCACGAAGGCGGTGATGAGCTCGGCCGGCGTGACGTCCACGACGGGGTTCAGCGCGGGCGTCGACGGCGGTGCGATCGTCGCGTCACCGAAGCGCGTCAGATCGAGCGCCGAGCGGTGCTCGAGCGGGAGGCCGGCGGCGTCTGCGACCGTGAGGTCGAACGCGGGTCGCGGGGCGCAGACGTAGAACGGGATGCCGTGCCGCGCCGCGACGAGCGCGAGCGGATATGTCCCGATCGTCGCCGCCGTGTCGCCGTTCGCCGCCGCGCGGTCGGCCCCCACGACGATCGCGTCCACCCGACCCGCCGCGATGAGCGATGCCGCGGCCGAGTCCGGGATCACCGTGTGCGGCACGCCGGCCTGCTCGAGCTCCCACGCGCTGATCCGGGTGCCATCGAAGCCCGGCCTCGTCTCGTCGACCCAGGCGTGGATCTCGCGACCGGCGTCGTGCGCCGCGACGACGACCGCGAGCGCGGTCCCGAACTGGCCGCCGGCCAGTGCACCGCTCGTGCCGTGGGTCAGCACCTGGAGCGGACGCGATGTCCCGCCCTCGTCCGGGGCCACGCGGTTCGGCAGCACAGCGAGGCCGTGCTCCGCCAACCGGCCGTGCGCGTCCGTCGCCTCGTACACGATCGCCTCGGCCTCGGTCCAGAGCGCGTCGGCGACGACGTTGCCGTCCTCGAGAAGGCTTCCGACGGCCTCGAAACGCGCGAGCATCCGATCGATCGCCCAGCCCAGGCTCGCCACCGCCGGTCTCGCATCGCGCAGCCCCGACGCGCTCCCGCGGATCATCGCCCGTCGCGCGAACGGCTGCGCCCCTCGCAGCCGGCCTGCCGTGAGCGCGAGCGAGATGGCCGCGACCTGCCCCAGGACGGGTGCGCCGCGGACGACGAGGTCGCGCATGGCCACCACGGCATCCGCGGCGCCCTCCACGAGGTGCTCCAGGAGCTCGTCCGGCAGCCGGCGCTGGTCGACGAGGTAGAGCCGCGGCCCGTCCCAACGGAATGCCGGCCGAAAGCCACTCGGGCGCACCCCGGCGACTGCGACCGCGACCCTCGGCGCGGATCCGACAACCGGCGGCTCGTCGCCCTCGCCGCCCAGCAACGCCCGGGCCGTCTCGGTCGAGGTTCGCTGGAGTGCCTGCGCCGTGCCGACGACGGTCGCGGCGGCCGAGAAGACATCCGAGGCAAAGCTCCGGAAGAAGCGCCGCCGCGCGAGGTCGGCGCCCTCGAGCGTGGGATCCGCCGTCGGCGGGGCGGTCGTCGGGCCGGCTTCGCTGCCTTCGGGTGCCGGCTCGCGCTCCTCGCGTCCGGGATCGGGGGCCATTCGATCTCGCTAGTAGCGGATGACGCTCGTGACGCGGCGCCCGGTCAGGCGGTCGCGGCCCTTGAGGAAGTCGAGCTCGACGAGGAAGGCGAGGCCCACGACCTCGCCACCCAGGCGCTCCACGAGCTCGATCGTGCCCCGGACGGTCCCACCGGTCGCGAGGAGGTCATC
>DASSHA010000172.1:0-3177 GCA_035693145.1 Candidatus Limnocylindrales bacterium | reverse complement strand
GCCTCCATCTGTCGATCGAGCGGAGCACGGCGAGCCCCATCGAGGGCCGCGGCATGAACGCCGCGTGGGACGCGGACGCGCGCCGGATGACGATCTACGCCTCGACCCAGGCGCCCGTCCCGCTCGAGAAGGGCCTCTGCCGGCTGCTCGGGCTGGAGCTCGACCAGGTCCATCTCGAGGCGCCGGACGTCGGCGGCGGATTCGGCTCGAAGATCATGGTCTTCTACGCCGAGGAGATCGTCGTCCCCTACGCGGCCCTCCAGCTCGGCGCGCCCGTGAAGTGGATCGAGGACCGCTGGGAGTATTTCGTCGCGGCGAACCAGGAACGCCGCCAGATCCACGACGCGGAGATCGCGTTCGACGAGGACGGCACGATCCTCGCCGTCCGGACGCGCCTCCTCCATGACGGCGGCGCGTACACGCCGTACGGGAGCGACGTCGTCCACAACACCGCGACCCACGTCCTCGGCCAGTACCGGATCCCGGCCTTCGAGATCACGGGCCAGGTGATCTTCACGAACAAGGTCCCCGTCAGCCCGTACCGGGGAGCGGGCCGTCCACAGGCCGTCTTCGTCATGGAGCGGCTGATCGGGGCGATGGCCCGCCGCCTCGGCCGCGACCCGAACGAGATCCGCCGCCGGAACCTCATCCCCGCGGACGCCTTCCCGTACGAGACCGGGCTCCACATCAAGGCGCCCGTGACGTACGACAGCGGCAACTACGCGCCGGCGTTCGGCAAGGCGCTCGAGCTCATCGAGGCCGCCGGCTTCCGCGAGGAGCAGGCGGCGGCGCGTGCTGTCGGCCGTCACCTCGGGCTCGGCGTCGTGCCGTACATCGAGGCGACCGCCCCGGCCCGGAACGAGGCGTGCGGGGCGCGGCTCGACGGCGACGGCACGCTCGTCCTGTCGCTGGGCCTGGCGTCGCAGGGGCAGGGCCACGAGACGGTGTTCGCCCAGATCGCCGCCGACGCCCTCGGCTGCCGGATGAGCGACGTGACGGTCCGGACCGGCAACACCGCCGGCGAGGACGAGGGGATCGGGACGTTCGGGAGCCGTGGGGTGGTCATGGGCGGGACCGCCGTGGTGCTCGCGGTCCGCGAGCTTCGCGAGCAGCTCATCGCGTTCGCCGCCGACCTCTTCGAGATCGCGCCGTCCGACATCGAGATCGCCGACGGCGCGGTCTCCGTTGCCGGCTCGCCGCAGCGCCGGCTCACGCTCGCGACGCTCGCCGCGCTCGCCAACCCGACCCCGGCCCTCACCGCGTCCGCGAACGACGATCCTGCGACCTTCGAGCTGGCACGTTCGCGTGCGTCGGGACGGTCGCCGGCGACCCTCGCCGCGCAGGCCCAGGCCGACCTCCCGGCGATGACGTTCGCGAGCGGCGTCCACGGCGCGGTCGTCGAGGTGGACCCCGGGACCGGCGGCGTCCGGATCCTGCGCTATGCGCTCGTCCACGACTGCGGCGTGATCGTCAATCCGACGATCGTCGAGGGCCAGATCCTCGGCGGGCTCGCCCAGGGGATCGGTGGCGCGCTCCTCGAGCGGCTCGTTTTCGACCCCAGCGGGCAGCCCCAGACGACGAGCTTCATGGACTTCCGGCTGCCCACGGTCGACGACATCCCCGAGGTCCGGCTCGCGCATTTCCAGACCCCGTCGCCGCTGAACCCACTCGGCGTCAAGGGGACCGGCGAGGCCGGCGTCATCCCCGTTTCGGCCGTCATCGCCGAAGCGATCGAGGACGCGCTCTCCCCGTTCGACGTCCGCGTCGATTCGATGCCGCTCTTCCCCGACGAGATCGTCTCGCTCGTCGCAGCCGCGGGGTCGAAGGCCGCGCAGGCGTGAGGGCAGGGCCGGCGCGCAGCCGGTTGTTGCCAGACGTCGCCACTGGCGACACGTGACAATTCGCTCGGCGGAAGGCCCTCGGGCCGCCGCCCGGCCCGACCCGGAGGCCCGCCATGCAGCTCGACCACTCGTTCACCGTCAAGGCGTCGCCCGACGCGACGTTCGCGTTCCTGCTCGACGTCAACCGGGTTGCCGGCTGCGTGCCGGGCGTGTCCTCGGTCGAGGAGCGCGAGCCGAACACGTTCGTCGGCACGTTGAAGGTCAAGGTCGGCCCGATCGGCATCACCTATCGCGGCACCGCCACCATCGCCTCGCGCGACGAGACGACCCGACGAGCGACCATCGCGGCCGAGGGGATCGAAGGCGTCGGGGCGGGGCGCGTCCATGCGACCGCGACGATGGCGGTCGAGCCAGCCGATGTGGGCTCGCTCGTCACGCTTTCGACCGACCTCGCGATCGCCGGCCGGCTGGCCGGGTTCGGGCGGGGGATCATCGATGGCGTCGCGAAACGAATCGTCGGTGAGATGGCAGACTGCATTCGGGCGCAGCTCGAAGCCGACGCGACGGCGTCCGAGGTGACCACGCCGGCGAGGTGACCGATTGAGCCCCGACAGCCCCGAACCCTCGGGCGGCCCCGCCCTCGAGGTCCACGACGGCCGAACCGGCCGCGACTACCACCTCCCGATCGCCGACGGGGCGATCCGCGCGACGGACCTCGGGCGGATCGGGACCGACGAACCCGACGACGGCGGGCTCCTCTCCTACGACCCCGCGTTCATGAACACGGCGTCCTGCCGGAGCGCGATCACCTACATCGACGGCGACAAGGGCATCCTCCGCTACCGCGGCTACCCGATCGAGCAGCTGGCCGGCACGATCCCGTTCCTCGACGTCGCGGCGCTGCTCGTCGAGGGCGACCTGCTCGACGGCCCGGCCCGCGAGCGCTGGATCACCGAAGTCGAGGCCGGCGAGGAGCTCCCGCCGGAGATCACCGATCTCGTCGAGACGTTCCCGGGCGACGCGCACCCGATGGCGGTGCTGCTCGCGGCCTGGTCGGCGCTGGGCGCATACCACCCGCACGCGAAGGCGGTCGACGACCCGGCCGTGCGCGACGGCCTGCCGCCGCGCTTCGTCGGCGCGATCGCGGCCCTCGCGACGCTCGTCTTCCGGCACCGAACCGGCCGCCCGACTCGCATCGACCGTCCGACCGGCGACTTCACGGAACGCTTCTACCGGTCGATGTTCCCCGAGGTCGCCACGCCGGATGCTGCGCTCACGCGGGCGATCGACGTGCTGCTGATCCTCCAGGCCGACCACGAGCAGAACTGCAGCACGA
>DASSHA010000171.1:0-16986 GCA_035693145.1 Candidatus Limnocylindrales bacterium | reverse complement strand
CCGATCGCGAGCGGGTGGTCATCGACCTCGGCGTGGAGCTCGGTCGGCGCCGGCCGCTGCTCGGCGGACCCGGCGCACGTGCTGACGGCGGCCTCGTCCGAGTCGACCGGCCGGTTGCCAGCGCCCTCGACGAGCTCCTCTCGGGGGTGCCCCGTGTGGACGTCCGCCGGCTGGACGCCACCTGGGATGCTCGGCGTGGCGAGTCGGGACTCGAGGCGCGGCTGGACGCTCTTTCGGCGGCGGCCGTTCAGGCTGCCCGTGCCGGGCGACGCATCGTCGTCCTGTCGGATCGCGCACTGTCGTTCGATCGGCTGCCGGTTCCATCGGTGCTCGCCGTCGGCGCCGTCCAGGCGGCCCTGACGCGGGCAGGCCTCCGCGGCCGGACGGACGTCGCGCTCGAGACGGCCGACGTGCTCGACGTCCATGCGCTGGCGATGGCGGTCGCGTGCGGCGCGACGGTCGTCGTGCCGTGGCTCGCGGTCGAGCTGGCCGCGGAGCTCTCCGGATCCCGCGGCGCCGAGGATCGCTCGGCTGCCGAGACCGTCGATGGGCTGCTCGAGGCGTTCGAGGCCGGACTGCGCAAGGTCCTCGCCCGGATGGGGATCAGCGCGATCGCCTCGTATGTCGGCGGGGCGCTGTTCGAGACGATCGAGCTCGAGGCGAATGTCACGGAGCGCTGCTTCCCGCGCGCACCAGGCTGGGCCGGTCGAACCGGCTTCGCCCAGCTGGCGCGCCGTCAGCTCGTGCGTCGCGACGAGGCCGTCGCGCTGACCGCTGCGGCGCGCCTGCCCGATCGCGGACTCGCGCGGTTCCGGGCCGACGGGGAGCGGCACCTCTATGCGCCGCGGATCGTCGCCGAGGTCCAGTCCCTCGCGTCAGCGGTCGATGTCGGCAACGGCCTCGACGCCGCGCTGCTGTCGTATCGCTCCGCGCTCCGCGGTCCTGCCGCCGTCGTCCGCGATTCGCTCCTGGTCCGACGCGCTCGACGGCCCGTTCCGCTCGACGAGGTCGAACCCGCGCGCGCGATCGTCGGTCGGTTCGTCGCCGCGGCGATGAGCCTCGGTGCGCTGTCGCCCGAAGCGCATCAGGCGATCACGCTCGGCATGCAGCGCGCCGGCGGCGCGGCGAACACCGGCGAGGGCGGCGAGGACCCGGCCTGGTACCGGACGCCCGCCGGAAGCCATGGCGAGCGCGTGGATGCGCGGATCAAGCAGATCGCCTCGGCGCGCTTCGGCGTGACCGCGGCCTACCTCGCTCGGGCCGAGCAGCTGGAGATCAAGATCGCCCAGGGTTCGAAGCCCGGCGAGGGCGGCCAGCTGCCGGGCCGCAAGGCGACGGCCTACATCGCTGCACTCCGACGGGCGCAGCCGGGTCAGTCGCTCATCAGCCCGCCGCCGCACCACGACATCTACTCCATCGAGGACCTCGCGCAGCTGATCACTGACCTGCGGACGATCAACCCGGCTGCCCGGATCGGTGTGAAGCTCGTCGCGAGCCGCGGGATCGGAACGATCGCGTCCGGCGTGGCCAAGGCCGGTGCCGACTACATCCACGTCGCGGGTCACGCGGGGGGGACCGGCGCCTCGCCACTGTCCTCGATCAAGCATGTCGGCGCGCCCTGGGAGCTGGGACTCGCCGAGGCCCACCAGACGCTCCTGCGGAACGACCTCCGCGACCGGGTCGTGCTCCGGACCGACGGCGGCCTCCAGACCGGCCGCGACATCCTCGTCGCCGCGCTCCTGGGCGCGGAGGAGGTCTCGCTCGGGACCGCGCTTCTGGTCGCGATCGGCTGCGACATGGCCCGTCAGTGCCATCTCGACACGTGCCCCACCGGGATCGCCACACAGCGCGAGGACCTCCGCGCGAAGTTCGCCGGTTCGCCGGAGCAGGTCGAGCGGTTGGTCACGCGGCTCGCCGAGGACGTCCGGCGCGAGCTCGCGACGATCGGCGCCCGCACGTTCGGCTCGATCGTGGGCGACGCCGCCCGTCACCTCCGCGTTGCCGCCGACTCGACGCTCGACCTCGCCGGCGTCGTGGGCGCCGGCCGCTGGGCCGCCAGCCCGCAGCGGCGCGAAGATCCGGCCCGTGCCCGCCGCTTCGTCCGGCGCGCCTCCGCGTCGGCCGTCGAGGACCGACTCGTTGTCGCCCTCGAGGCCGGGGCAACGGCGGCGACGGAAGCGGTCGCGATCTCGACCGCCGATCGTTCGTTCGGGGCGCGGCTGGCCGGTTCGATCGAGGCCGGACGGCTCCGCCCGCCGATCGCGGTGTCCGTCCGGGGTTCGGCCGGCCAGAGCTTCGGTGCCTTCGTCCCCGCGGGCGTCCTGCTGACGTTGACCGGGCAGGCGAATGACCATGTCGGCAAGGGCCTCTCGGGCGGGACGATCGTGGTCCGACCCGAGCGCAACCTCGCGACGGCGCATCCCACCCTCGCCGGCAACACCTGCCTCTACGGCGCAACCGGCGGACGGTTGCTCGTCGTGGGCCGCGCCGGCATGCGTTTCGCGGTCCGCAACTCCGGCGCGAGCGCGGTCGTGGAGGGCGTTGGGCCGCACGGTTGCGAGTACATGACGGGCGGCGTCGTCGTCGTCCTGGGACCCGTCGGCGCGAACTTCGGAGCCGGGATGACCGGCGGTCGGGCGTACCTGCTCGACCCGCGCGGCCGGCACGCGGCACTGCTCCACGGGCCCAGCGTGACGGCCGTCCGGCTGGTCGACGCGGTCCGCGAGCGCGGCGACGCCGCCGAACGGATCTCCGAGCTCCGCGAGCTCCTCGTGGCGCACGCCGAGGCTGGCTCCTCGGTCGCTTCGATGCTGCTCGCCGCCTCACTGCCGCTCGCGGACCTGTGGCTCGTGGAGCCGGCGGGCGTCGCTGCCGCGGTCGAACCCGAGGGCGAGGCCGCGCGAGCCTGACGGCTCCTGGAATCGAAGAGCCGCCACCGGCCCTGCGGCCGGCGGCGGCGTCGGAGTGCGGCGAGCGACGCGGGCTCGGCCGCCGAGCAGTGCTAGTTGGTGAGCGTGACGACGTAGACGCCGTTCGTGGCGCTCTGGCCGCCCGGCACGCCGGGCTGGATCCTGAAGGCCTTGCTCGTGATCGGGCCTTCGAAGTAGCCACGGATCTTCTTCGTGCTGCCGCCGACCGACCCGGTGATGTGGAAGTAGGCCAGCCCCTCGAAGGTCCCGTCGTTGGCAACGATCGCGACGGGGAACGACTGGCCGACGTACGAGGCGAGGTCGCTGAACAGGGTCGTATGCGCGCCCGCGTTGAGCGGACCGATCTGCATCGTCGTGTCGACAAGCTGGGGGTTGCTGTTGTTGCCCGTGATCAGGGAGTCGACCTGGTTCGAGCTCGCATTGCAGCCCCCGTTGCCTCCGCCGGGCCCGCCATTGCCGTTGCCATTGCCGGTGCAGAACACGGTCCAGTTGAACTGGTCGTGCCCGCTCGGCACGTCGGCCGTGCCGCTGCCCGGCTCGTCGAACCAGCGCTCGTTGCTGATCCCGAACCCGTGGCCAGGCGTCTGGTCGATGACGTCCTGGTTGAAGATGACCGGCATCGCACCCACGGCCGCGTTCGGGACGCCAGCCTCGGTCGTCGCCGTCGTCGAGACGTTCCACCGACTGAACCCGACGATCCCGGCGAAGAAGTTCTGGTGCGGCTTGGTCACGCTGACCACGATGTCCGAGCTGTTGACGGTGACGTTGACGCTGGCGCCGTCGACGCCGTCCGTGTAGCCGTTGGCGGCCGCGTTCGCTTTCGCTTCGCTGATCGCCCACGTCGGATCGTAGTTGTGATTGACGTACGCGTAGCCGCCGGCCATCGCGGCTGCATCCGCAACGTTCTGCTGGTCGCGGCGCTGGACGAACGTCCACCCGCCGTCGATGACGAGTCCGACCATCGCGATGATCGCCACGGCCGAGATGGTGAAGATGACGAGCACCTGTCCGCGCTCACTGCGCTCGCTTCGGCGCCCGCCGCGGAAAAGCTGCATCTTCGAGAGCTCCTTCCTACGGTTCCTACGGGATCTGGATGTGCGACACGGACGTGATCGTCCGCGGCGCGACCATGCTGAGAAGCGGCGTCACCACGCTGAACGGCACCGAGACGGTGACGCGAACGTAGTAATCCTTGCTGGGATCACCGCCGCAGACGCCGGCGACGACGGTGTCGCTCGCATCGGTGCACGCGAATGTGATCGACGCTCCGGCGCCGCCGAGACCCGGTACGAGCCCCTTCTGGGTGGCGATCACCGCGGTCGTCTGGCTGCTGGTTCCGACCGTGCAGTTGGCCGGGTCGACGTCGCAGGCGTGGACGCTGTCGGCTCGCGCGATCTCTCGGGCGGCCTGGGCGACGCCGTTGTAGGTGTAGATGCCGCGGCCGAGGTCGACGACGCCGAGCAGCAGCCACATGAATGGGATGAGCACGAGCGAGAACTCGACGAGGGCCTGACCGCCCGAACGGCGGCGTCGACGAGGAGCGGTCATGGCTTCACGTGCAGGATCACGCTGCCGCTCGTGTTGTCGCCGGCGGCGTTCCTGACGTACAGGGTGATCGAGTAGTCACCCTTGGCGGCATATGTGTGCGTCCAGACACCGGGCCCGCTCGAGGTGCCCTGCCCCTGCGTCGTGTCCCAATTCAGCAGCCACGTGTCGATGCCGCAGTTGGGGGAGGTGGACGCGTCCTGGATCGTGACCGTGACCGGCGCATGAACGTTCGCCAGATCCGTCGGCGAGACGATCGTGAAGCCGGCGCTGGGGATGACACAGCTTGCCGAGGTCGGCGTCGGCGTCGGTGACGCGGAACCGCCGGGTGTGGGCGTCGGCGTCGGTGTCGGGCTCGGTCCGGCGATCCCCGCGGACGGGATCGGCGGGAAGGCCTCGATCTGCGTGGTCGAGGACGAGGTGAACGTGATGTTCTGGGAGTTGTTGAAGAACGTCGCGAGGACCGGCGTGAGCAGGACGAAGTGGCCCGTCACGGTCACCGTCACGCGACTCGGGACCTGCTTCGGGCAGCCAGCGGTCGCACAGGCGACGGCGATGTCGTTCGGGGCGATCGTGACACCCGAGGACTTCGCCTCGAGCTGGACGCGACAGACGATCAGATTCGACGTCGCGCCCGCCGGGCAGGGCTGTGTCGGATCAAAATCCGTCGGTGTCTTCGACGCCTGGAACGCGCCCTCCCGCGCGGCGTTCGTGACGGTGACCCGGGCGAATGCGAGCCGCCCGAGATCGAGTGTCGTCGCGAACAGGAGGAGGAAGACGGGCAGGATCAGCCCGAACTCGACGAGGCTCTGGCCGCGCGAGCGGGTCTGGTGGTGCGCGCGAACCCGCGCGAAGAGGGAGCGCCGGGCGCGGACGGTGCCGTCCGGCCGGTTGGGCAAATTCTGCATGCGGATTCTCGTGCGGTGCATGACAAGCCGAGATGCTCGGCGGGGCACCTTGCACGGTCACTTGATTCGGTGCGCGCATGCATAGCCCGAAACGGTGAACGGGGCCGGACTTTCGTCCGGCCCCGTTCGTGACGTCGGCGACGACAACGCTTTTACTTCACGAGTTGCACCCCGAGGACGGCGCCGGGATTGTCGTTCGGATTCGGCTGTCCCACGGGACCTTGCACGACGTACTTCACGAACCAGCCCTTGAGGCAGCCGTTGCTGCCGTTACCGCCCACAAACGGCGCGCCGGGCGCTTGGTTGCAGTCAGGGTGATCGTTTCCTTGAATGTACGCGCGATCGAGGAAAAGCGCGACGAAATATGGGATGTGATAGTAGAGGTTGTTTCCATTCCCTGGATCGGTGCAGTCGGCGACGAGCCCCGAGTTCGGGACCGATCTGCACGTTCCGTCGAACAACGGGATCAGCACCACCTTGCCCGCATACGCGTTGAGCTCGTCCTCGACGTTGTTCGGATTACCGGTGCTCGTGTGGATCCACGTCGGAATGTCGAACGAGGCGTTGCACGGGTTCGCGATCTGGTTAGCGAGATTGCCGCAATCGAAGTCGAGCCAGCCGACGCCGCCCGGACCGACCTTGCAGGTCGGATAGATCGCCTCGTGTGCGCCGGTACCCTGATCGGCCTTCGCGTCATCGAGGCTGATGATCGGCCAGATGTCGCTCCCGATCTGGATGTTCCCGTTGCCGACGCACGTGGTCGTGTTGATCGAGAACGTGATCGGCAGCAGCCCGCAGCCGGAATCTGCCGAGCAAATCCCCTTCAGGGTCCCGGCGAGCGCGGTCGCGTTTGCGCCTGTCGAGAGCGAGCCGATGCCGGCCACACCGGCAAGCAGGGTGCCGAAGGTTCGCTTGCCCTTGACGCTCACGCCTGCGGCATTCGACGGGATTGCCGACCCGTCGTTCGGCACGGATCCCAGGTCGGACTGGTCCCAACCGACGTAGTGGGCTTCGTCGAACGTGGAGTTATTGCTGCCGAGCGCCGACTGTACCGCGCTGAGAACGTCGGAGCTCGTGTACGAGCCACCGCCCGACTTCTTCGCGCCGGCGATGTTCTGAAGCATCACGGTTGCGCCAGCGAGCGCTCCAGAGTCGGTGGCGTTCTGCGTGCCTCGCTGCTGTGCCCATGCATTCCCCCCGTCGACGATGAGAGCGGACATGATGAGCATGCCGATGAGGCCGAAGACCATGATGACGAGGGCCTGCCCACGGGCCGACCCGTGCGGCACAGAGTTAGAGGCGGTGGACATCTTCCTGCTCCCGTGCTCTTGCGAATGCGATTCGGTCATGGACAGTTGGGGTGTGCCGCGGTCGGGCACACGTACTCGATCGGCCCGACGCTCGTGGATGAGAGATCGAGCGTGCCAACCAACGTAGAGATCACCGGCGTCAGTGGCCGGAACTGCGTCTTCGCCGTAACGAACGCGAGGCAACCGATCTCGAGGTTGCTGCACGCATCGCTATTCGGAGGATCGCAATCCTTGTCGGCCGAGTCGGCCGCCTTGAAGCAGACCTGGACGTCGTTCGGCAGATTGAACGTGACCCCGGGTGCCGCCTGTGTTGCGCGAGCTTGGACGTCCGTGACTGTCTGGTCGACGATCGCAAGCCGGTTCGCTTGCCTGGCCGCTTCGGACAGCGTGTTGTAGGCGAAGATCGCCCGCCCGAAGTCGACGGCGCCGAAGATCAGCAACAGGATCAACGGGAAGACGAGCGCGAATTCGACGAGTGCCTGGCCGCCGGGGCGTTGCGTCGAACGGAGTCCGCTCATGGCCCCACCGTGATGGTGGCGCCGGAGCAACCTCCCTGCGGATTGAGGAGGCCGCTCGCGAGCGTCTGGGTATTGATTGAATAGTTCCCGTTGCCGGGCGCAAACAGAACCTGCGACTGGAAGCCCGCGCCCGCCCACGTTGCCTGCGCGGAATTCTTCCTCACGTTGTGGAAGTCCGGCACCTGGCAGCCCACGAGGACGTACTGACTCCGGGTGAGGTTCGTCCCGTTCACGGTGAGCCCGACGTCGTACAAACCGCGGGCGTTG
Source organism: Candidatus Limnocylindrales bacterium (assembly GCA_035693145.1). Classification (GTDB taxonomy): domain Bacteria; phylum Chloroflexota; class Limnocylindria; order Limnocylindrales; family CSP1-4; genus DASSHA01. Next base: position 9,508 of record DASSHA010000171.1, on the reverse strand, counting down.
TAGGTGTGCGTCGGCCCGCCGCATTGGTTCAGGGTGGCCCCGTCACCGAAGCTCCAACTGCAGCTGACCTGTGTGCCTGTCGTCGTGTTCGTGAAGTCGACGATCCCGCCCGGGATGACGACGATGAGGTTCTCGTTGTTCGAGCCCGGAACCCCACCGCCCTCGGAGTTCGGAGGGCGCGGGACGCCGTAGAAGCTGACGGTGACGGCAGGCGGCGGCGTCGGCGTCGGCGTAGCGCCGGGAGTTGGCGTCGGCGTCGGCGCAGGTGTCGGCGTCGGGGTTGGCAGGGGCGTCGCGGTTGGCGACGGGACCGTATTACCGATCGGGATCCCGAGGATGGCGCCGCCGCGGATCGTGAATAGCGCCGATGCGCTCACATCGAGCTTGTGGTTGATGTCCCCGATCACGTTCCCGATGATCGGCGTCAGCAGCTGGAACTTGCACGTGAGTCCCACGAGCGCATGGCCTCCGACGGCATACGTGCTTGGGGCGGCGTCAGGAAACGTGGGATCCGGTATGGAGGCTGGCGCGCAATCAGTTCCGTTCAGGTCCTGCTGCATCAGCGCTACGTACTTGTCCTTGATCGTCGGGTCTCCCGCGCCCTCCCATGCAGAGGCGTTCAGCGCGGCGAAGTTCGCACCGATGCGGGCGACGTTGTTCAAGGTGATCCAACCGAGGTAGACGCGACCGAAATCGATCGCGAGCAACAGGACGAGTGCGACGACGGGCAGAACGAGTGCGAACTCGACGAGGCTCTGGCCGCGCGAGCGCGGGCGGCGGCGATGGAGCGATCGGAGCATGCGGTGACCCCCGAACAGAGTGGGCGCCGTGACGGGTAGGACTTTCGGACTATCCGGGAGGCACCTTTCAGGCCACCTTGCCGGAGGCATCGGGCGATGCACGTATGCACCGTTCACCCGGGCGCCGTTCCAACGGCTGTGGGCGGGCGGTACCGAAATCCCATTGCTGCCCCGCCGGCGCGAGGGCACGCTCTGCCCATGACCGCCAAACGAATCCTCGCCGCCGGCCTCTGGTTCTACGCCGGCTGGTACGCAGGCGCGACGATTGCCTACTTCCTGGGCCTGTCCGAGGCTCTTGGGCCGATCATCGCGACCGCGAGCGCCGCAATCGTCGCCGGCGACCCGCGCCACATCATCTGGACGCCGGTGAAGTCCGAGCGGATCGCCCGGCGGATCGCGGCCATCAGCGCGGAGCCGAGCCGGGCCTGATCAGCTCCCGCACGCAGCGAACCAACCGACCGGCGGCAGGCGAGCCGCCGGTCTTCGTTTGCGCTCGAAACACACATCAGCAACGAACGCGCAGCCGTCGGCGGCGACCCGCTCGTTGGTACCGCGACGCGCGCTCGTTCATCGTGCGGTTGTGATTCGGTCGCTGGCGAGGGCCGACTCGGCGCCTGCGCCTGCGCCTCCGTCCGCGCCTGCGCCTGCGCCTGCGCCTGCGTCCGCGCCCGCGCGATCGCGTCGGCTACGCCTCCGGCGGTTCGGCCGGCAGAACGATCGTGAACGCCGCACCGCGGTCGGGCGCTGCGGGCTCGAGGATGAGATCGCCGCCCATCGCCCGGCAGAGCTCGCGCGAGACGTAGAGGCCGAGGCCGCTCCCTTCATCAGGGCGCTCCTCTGACCCGCGCTCGAACCGACCGAACAACCTCCCCCGGTCGGCATCGGGAACACCCGGCCCGTGATCCGCAAACGTCGCCCGCAGACGTTGCGAGTGCGGGTCGACGCTGATGGTCGCCTCGATCGCGCTCCGGCCTCCGTACTTGACCGCGTTGTCGAGCAGGGCCCAGAGCACCTGGTCGAGCTGATCGGCGTCGGCGACGGCCAGCCAGCCGTCGGAGCGATCGTCGAGCGCGAACGGGGCTTCGGACGACCCGAGCGCCTCCCAGGCGCGGCGCACGCGCGTCGCGAGCGCGAGCACGTCCGGCTGCGGCCGAAGCGCGCCCGACTCGAGCCGGGTCACCGTCAGCAGCTGACGGACCATTCGCGAGAGCCGGTCGGTCTGCTCGGCGATGATGCCGAGCCGCCGATCCGGCTGGTCGCCGTCGAGCTGGTCGGCGTAGGCGCGAATTCGGGCGAGCGGCGTCTGGAGGTTGTGGCTGACTCCGCGGAGGAAGTCGTCCTTTGCCGCATCGAGCTCGAGCAGCTGGGCGTTCTGGGCCTCGACCTGCGCGAACAGCTGCGCATTCCGGATCGCGATCGCGATCTCCGCCGTGAACAGCTCGAGGAGGTCCTGATCAGCGTGCTCCCAACGCCGCGTCGCTGGCAGCCGACCGACGAGGACGCCCATCTTCTCGCTGCCGGCGCGGAGGATCGCTCGGACGGGCCGCGGATCGCCGGGCACCACCTCCTCGACCGGGATCGTCGCCGGGTCGACGAGCTCGAGGCGCGCCTCGATGAGCCCGAACGCCTCGCGAGCGTCCGCTGCTGCGCGACCCACCAGCCAGTCGACGCCATCGCGGGGCGACGTCGTCTCCATCGCCGCGAGGATTCGACCGAGCTCGCGATTGCGGCGCTCGAGGTCCGCGGCCAGGCGGTTGTGGCTCTCGGCGAGCCGCGCGAGCTCGTCGTCGCCAGGCAGCTCGATCGGGGCACCGAGGTCGCCGGCGCTGACGCGCTCGACGGCCCGCCCGATCGCTCGCAACGGTCCCGTCAGGTCCGCGACGAGGAGGTAGGCGAGCAGGATCCCGAACACCGCGCCGACGGCGATCGCGAACACCAGCAGCCGCCCGAAGGTCGAGTCGACCGGCTGGCCACCGAGGGCGGTCGAGATGACGACGAGGAGGCCGAACCCGGCGAGCGGGAGGATCGCGGCTGCGACCAGCGCGACGGTGACGCGCGTCCGGAACGGGAGGTCGAACCGGAAGGGCCCGCCGCGGTCGGCCGGCTCGAGGAGCCGCTCCTCGAGCTCTGCCGGCGTCAGCCCGGACGGGGACGTCGGATCCGCGGGCGTGGGCAACGTCACGTCGTCGCGTTCTCGAGCGGAGCGGGATCGGCGTCGATCGCGACGAGCCGGTAGCCGACGCCGCGGACGGTCTGGACGTGAACCGGGCGGTTCGGGTCGACCTCGACCTTCTGTCGCAGGCGGCGCATCGTCACCCACACGTACGAGGGGTCCGCGTCCTCGGTCTCGGCCCAGCCCCGGGCGAGCAGGGTTTCCGTGCTGATCGTCTGGCCGAGGTTCGCCGCGAGCGCATAGAGGAGCCGTGACTCGGTCGGGGTCAGCTGAACCGGCGTCCCGGCGACGACGGCCGTGCGTCGATGGAGCTCGAGCGCGAGGTTCGGGCCGAGGACGATGCTCTGGCGCGGGACCCGGTCACCGAGCCGGCGGAGCACGCGGTTGATCCGGGCCCGTAGCTCGGGGTAGTGGTAAGGCTTCGTGACGTAGTCCTCGGCGACTTCCTCGAGCAGGTCGGCCTTGGAGTCGCCGGCATCGATGGCCGAGAGCACGATGATCGGCAGGTCCGCGTTCGCCTTGATCTCCCGGGCGAGGGTCAGGCCGTCCTTGCGCGGCATCATCATGTCGACGACCAGCAGGTCCGGCCAGCCGCTGGACAGCCGTCGGAGCGCCTCCTCGCCGTCCCGCGCGGTCTGGACCTCGTAGCCGTCGCCGCGGAGCTGATCGGCGAGGAGCACGAGCAGGCCGGGGTCGTCGTCGACGATCAGGATCCGCGGCGCGGATCGGGCGTAGCTCCCCGGAGCGGCGGGGTACATGCCGACGAGCATAGCGGCGTGGATTCGTCGCGCGACCGCCCGATCGGGCCATGCGCCCGTGCGGCGGACGCCGCGACGGGCAATGCGCCGCGGAGCGAATGCCGCGGAGCGAACGCCGCGGGCGGAAGGCGCCGCGGGGCGAACGCCGCGGAGCGAACGCCTCGGCAGTGCCTGGCAGGTCATGAGCCCGGCAGCCGGGCGTCGATTCGTATCTCGGCAGGGTCCGGATAGACATCGGAGAGGCGCCGGCCATGCTCCTTCACGGCCTGCAAGGCAACGAAGCGACGGGTAAGGGCGGGAAACGTAGCCTGGCGGGCAACGCCGGCCGTGCGCTTCGGCAATTCGGCCTGCGCCTCCGGCGCCGCGCGCGTCCTGCGGGCGTTCGCGCCGGTCTCCCTCGGGGCGATCGCGCTACGGCGCCTTCGGGTCGTAGAAGCGACAGCGCGCGGCGACCGGACAGATCTCGTGCGCGGGATTGCGAGCGTGGCAGATCCGTCGGCCGTGCTGGATGAGGTTGACGTGGGCCTCGTACATCTGGTCCGGCTCGAGCAATCCGAGGAACAGCTCGTGCGCGTCGTCCGGCGAGGCCTTCGGCGGCAGGAGCCCGATCCGCTTGGCGACCCGCTCGACGTGCCGGTCGACCGGCATGAGCGGCATCCCGAAGCAGAAGAGCAGCACGATCGAGGCCGTCTTCTTGCCGATCCCGTCGATCCGCGTGAGCCAGGCACGTGCGTCGAGCGCCGGCATGTCCCCGAGGAACTCGAGCGAGTAGTCGCCGCGCTCCTCGCGGATCGTCCGCAGGGCGGCCTGGAGCCGTGGCGCCTTCTGCGGTGCGAGACCGCCCGGGCGGATGACGTCGACGAGCTCGTGGAGCGGCGCGAACTCGACGCGCTCCCAGCTCGGTACGACGAACGGGTTGAGGCCTTCGCCGCCCCAACCGGCGCCGAGGTCGGGCGCGGCCTGCTCTCCGGCGCCGGGGTACGCGGCACACAGGGCCTCGAACGCCTTCTCGGCGTTCGTATCGGCGCTGTTCTGGGTGAGGATCGTGAGGATGAGCTCGGCGGTCGGGTCGAGGCGCCGCTCCCAGATCGGGTCGCCATAGATCGAGGCGAGACCGTCGAACACGTACGGGACGAGGCCCGGCCGGTAGCGCGCGAGCCGACGCGCCCAGGCCTTGACGGGATCCGGCTTCGCCCGCCTGCGCTTCGTCGGCCGTTTCGCCGGCGCGGCCACGACCTTCGTCACCAGATCGTTTCGACGTCGTATCGCCCGATGGCCGGGTCCGCCGACAGGATCGGCAGATCGTCGAGCTGAGCTTGGGCGATGAGGAGCCGGTCCCAGGGGTCGCGGTGGATCGGCGGAAGCGCGCCGGCTCGGACGGCATGCGCTACCTGGACTGGCAGCGGGGCGAATCCCTCGCCGGCCATCCGACTCGGGACATATGTCTCCGGCGGCTCCGGGAGCGTCAGCCGACCGCGCGCCGCCTTGACCGCGATCTCGTATGCGGTGGCCGCGCTGACGAGAACGTCGTTCGCCCGGTCGCCGATCAACTCGCGACTCCTGTTCGACAGCCGGCGATCGTCGAGCACCCACCAGATGAACGCGTGGGTGTCGAGAAGGAGCCTCACGCCTCGTCCCGAAGTGGATCGTCCGGATGCTCGTAGTCCGGATCGAGCTCGGGAAGCGGCTCGTCGAAGTCCGGATGGATGATCACCCGACCACGGTCGATCCCGGGCACGCGCCGCGAATTTATCGTCACGGGCTGCAGCCGGACGATCGGCCGGCCAGCGCGCGCTATCACGATCTCCTCGCCTGATTCGGCCTGTTCGAGGAGGCGCGACAGATGCGTCTTCGCCTCGTGGACGTTGTAGGTCTTCACGCTCGGGGATAATGACCTAGTCTCGGGACTTAGTCAACGAGGCGAGCCCGGCCAGGCGTGCGCCACAGCGGACGAGCGGCTCGCTGCCGGCCGACATCGCCTCCTCGATCGACTGCGGTCGCTCGACGACGGGGACGACGACCGCACCGAACAGGGCCAGCGCCTCGATGCCCTCGGGCTCGACACCGCCGCCGACGGCGATGCAGGGCTTGCCGGCCTCCCGCGCGCGCCGGGCGACGCCAAGCGACGTCTTGCCGAACGCCGTCTGCGCGTCGATCCGGCCTTCGCCGGTGATCACGAGATCGGCGTCGGCGAGCTTCGCGTCGAAACCGGTCGCCTCCATGACGAGGTCGACGCCGGGTCTAAGCCCGAACGATCCGAACCGATCCTGGAGGCAGAGCAACGCGAAGCCGACGCCGCCCGCCGCGCCGGCACCGGGCGTGTCGCGCTCGCCGCGGCCGGTCGCTCGCTCGAACGCCTCTGCCCACTCGCGAAGTCGTTGGTTCAGCAATTCGACGACGTCAGGCGTCGCACCCTTCTGCGGCCCGTAGACGGCCGCTGCCCCCTCCGGCCCGAGGAGGGGATTCGTGACGTCGGACGCGACCTCGAGCGCGATCGACACGAGGCGACGGTCCAGGCCGGACAGGTCGACGTCGCCGTCGTCCGAGAATCGGGCGCCGAGGGCCTCGACCAGTCCGCTTCCACCGTCGGTCGTCGCGCTTCCGCCGATCCCGAGCATCATGTGGCGAATGCCGGCGGCCACCGCTGCACAGACGAGCTGCCCGGTCCCCAGGCTCGTGGCGTTCATCGCGTCACGCTCGTTTGGGTGGAGGCGCGAAAGCCCTGACGCCTCGGCCATCTCGAGGACCGCCGCGGCTCCATCGATCGAACGCAGCCAGCGGGCTCGAATGCGTCGACCGAGCGGGTCCGCGACCTCCGCGGTCTGCCATTTCCAGCCGCCGGCCGCCGCGATTGCCTCGAGCGTCCCCTCGCCGCCGTCGGCGAGCGGCGCGAGCTCCAGACGGTCGCTCGGCCGGGCCCGCGACCAGCCCTCGGCGAGCGCGCGCGCCACGTCGACGGAGGTGAGGGAGCCCTTGAACGAGTCGGGGGCGAAGAGGATCGTGAGCTCTCGGTTCGCCCGGTTCACGTCCGGCCCCGGAGTCCTGTGCCGGCGGCGGATTCTGCCCGCTCAACGGCCGAAACGGCGAACGAACGGTGAATTTCGTCCACTCCCCGATCAGATCGGTCGTTCAACGGTCGAAACGGCGGAGGAAGCTGGGATTCGGTCGGTTCCTTCGTCATGCCAGCCGTTCGGTGGCAGAGCGTCTGCGAGCGGCCGCGCGGGCGTGCCCGAGCGTCACCGGACGGCGGGCTCCAGGTCGGCCTCGACCGCAGCGACCGCATTCCGCCGCTCCAGGTATTCGGGGATCCGGATCATCGGCGGGCGCTCCTGGTCGGCGAGCTCGATGACCTCGAGCGACAGGCGGCCGCGACCCGAGCGGGGCAGCTTCATCGTCGAGCCCATCTCGGCGAAGAGCCGCGCCTTGCGCCGCTCCTCGAGCCGCTTCATGACGGCCTGAAGGATGACGAACGACATCCGCGACAGCCCCTCGAGCTCCTGGTTGCGGTGGATGCGCCGCTCGAGGTCGACCTGGCCGAGCCCTTCGATCCCGACCCGCTCGGCGACGTCGATCAGGTGCCCGATCTCGACCGCGTAGCCGGTGAAGAACGGGATCAACTCGAGCAGCGACCGGCGCCCCGCATACTCGCCGGAGAGCGGCTGAATGAGCCCCGAGAGCTCCGGGTAGAAGAGGTTGATGAGCGGCCGCGCGACGAGCTCCGTGACGCGGCCCCCGCCGCCCTCCTTGAGGATCCCGCCTTCGACGATCGGACGCTGGTAGTAGCCCTTGACGTACTGCAGCCGCGGTTCATGCAGGAGCGGCCCGAGCGTGCCGTAGACCATCCGCGGGTGCCAGTTGCGAACGTCGGTGTCCGCCCAGACGACGATGTCGCCGCTCGTCTCGTAGAGCGACTTCCAGAGCGCCTCGCCCTTGCCGCGAAACGAGCCATAGCGCGCGAGGACCTCGGGGTGCGAGACGACCCGGGCCCCCTCCGCCTCGGCGATCGAGCGCGTGTCGTCCGACGAGTCCGAATCGATCACCAGGATCTCGTCGAGGAGCGGGACGCGGCCCATCATCTCGCGGACTGCTCGACGCACGATCGGGCCGATCGTCTCGGCCTCGTTGAGCGTCGGCAGGACGAGGCTGATGCTGACGCCCTGCTTCTCCTTGAGCTGCACGAGCCGGCGCAGGTCGCCGAACTCGGCGTGGTGGAAGTTCGCCTCGGCGAACCAGCGCTCAACTCGCGTCGGGATCGCTCGAACCTCCTCGGCGGCGCGGTCGGCGGCGGCAAGCGATTCGGCCCGCTGGGCGAGCTGCTCGAACGTCTGGCGGCCGATCGGTTCGCGCGTCCTGACGACGACGACGGTCGATTTCGCGCGGTGAGCGATGGCTTCCGGGAGGGCGCCGAACAGGTGCGGGCTCCCGTCCTCGGCTCCGGGGTTCGCCGATGCTCCCATGAGCACGAGATCGCAGCCATCCGCCTCGCGGACGATCGCATTTCGGACGTTCGCGGTCGCCCGCAGCATCGTTTCGCTTGCCGCCGTGAGGTGCTGACGGACGACGGCGGCGAGCGCACGTTCGGCCTGCGCCCGAACGGCCTCGGTGACGCCGGACGGGAGCAGGTGGAGGACGACGACCGTCGCCCCGTGACGCTGCGCGATCGCGTCGGCGAACCGAAGGGCGAGCTCCGCATGCGGTCCGCCCCGGATCGGCACGAGGATCCGCCGGATCTCGGTTGCGCCGCGCTGCTTGACCACGGCGATATCACACGGAGCGTCGCGAACGACGGCGTCGATCGTCGGCGAGATCGCCGTGTCGCGCTCGTGGCCGTCGCCCGCCCGGTCGCGGGCGCCCGACTTGCCGCCCCAGCCGAAGATGACGAGGTCGGCCTCCTGCTCGGCCGCCGCCTCCACGATTCCCTCGGCGGCATGGCGCCCGATCCGGACGATGGGGTGGATGGCCGTCCCCTCGGGCGAGAAGTCCAGCACGCGCTGGAGGAGTCGGCGTGCGTGCCGCGCCCTCGTCGCGCCCTCCGACAACGGCATGCCCTCGGGCACCTCGACGATCCCGAGCGCGGTCAGGGAACCAGTCCGCGGCTCGAGGAGCGCGGCGCCGAGTCGGACGAGCTCCTCCGCGGTCAGCGGGTTTGCGACGGGGATGAGGATCCGGGCGGGAAGCGGTGGCCGGGTCGTCATCGAGCCCGCATCGGCCCGGCGACCGTCGTCGCGGGCACCGCCGCCGTCGCTAAGGCGTCCCAGCGCTCGAGGAGGTACGGCTTGAGCAGCTCGAACTGGCGCGCCTGGCGCTCGACGCGTTCCTCGGCCTGAGCCGTCGTCACGTGGCGGTTCTCGATGACGAACGAGCCGACGCGGCCGAAGTAGATCGGGACGAGCGCGGCCACGAACGACTCGAGGCGTTGCCCGGCGTCGCGGGCCGCCACGACGAGGTCGTAGACGACGCGCGCCCAGACGTCGTCCGGGAAGTGGAACGCCGCCAGCGCCTCGGCCGTCTCGAGGGTTGACGGAACCTCGGGGCCGGTCTCGCTCGACAGGCCGAACCGGGTGCGTGCCGCGTCGCCCAGCCGGCCCGCCTCGGCGGCGAGCTCGCTCACGGTCGCGAGCGTCGCCGGCGCGAGCATCTCGGCCCAGGTCGTCGACGCGGTCAGCGAGCCCTGGTGGAACTCCGACAGGAGCCGGAGCGTGTTCACCTCGAGCGGTGGCGGCTCGATGATCCGCTCGAAGCCGTAGGCCGGGATGTCGTGGCTGCCGTGGATGGGC
>DASSHA010000170.1:0-26726 GCA_035693145.1 Candidatus Limnocylindrales bacterium | reverse complement strand
CCGTTCGCGACCGGTGCGCTGCCACTCTTCCTGGGCCATGCGACGCGCCTCGCCGAGTACCACCTCGGCGCACCGAAGGCGTATCGGGCGACGATCTGCTTCGGTGCGGCGTCGACGACCGACGATCTCGAAGGCGAGCTCTCCCCGGTCGGCGAGGTGCCCGGGCGGGCGGCGGTCGAAGCGGCGTTCCCGTCCCTCCGCGGCGAGATCGAGCAGCGGCCGCCGGCGTTCAGCGCGATCCAGGTCGGCGGTCGGCGGGCGTACGCCGCGGCGCGCGCCGGCGAGACGCCCGTGCTAGCGGCTCGTCGCGTGACGATCCACCGTCTCGAGATGCTCGAGTGGGACGGGACTGATCCCGCACGGCCGCTCGCGGTCGTCGAGGTCGAATGCTCGGCCGGGACGTACATCCGGGCGCTCGCGCGCGATCTCGGTGGCGCGGTGGGGAGCGCCGCCTATCTCGGTTCGCTCGTGCGGACCCGGAGCGGGCCGTTCTCGATCGACGATGCGGTGACGCTCGACGAGCTCCGGGCGGCGGCGGCCGAGGCCGGCCCGAGTGGCGTCGCGCGGTTCCTGCGCCCGCTCGACTCCGGCCTCGAGTCGCTCCCCGCGGTCGAGCTGGACGCGGCCCAGGTGCGCGCGGTCGTCGAGGGCCAGTTCGTCCGCGTCGCACCGAGCGCCGGCGAACGGGTGGCCCGAGCGGACGCTCCCCCCGAGGGACTCGTCCTCCGCCTTCTCGCCGAGGACGGCAAGCTGGTCGGGATCGGCCGCAGGACCGATGGTCGGGTCGCGCCGACGAAGATCGTCCTCGACCGCGGCGAGCCCGATCGTGACGCTGGCCTGACCCGCCCAGCAGAGCCGCCGGCCGCGACCGCGGCCCCCGGGTCCGCGGAACCCGTCGAGGCCTCGCTCGCGAGCGAGCTCGACGCTCCCGAGTCGATCGATCCCGATCCCGCCACGCCGGATGCGTGATCCGTCCGTCGTCGTCGAGGGGATCGCCGGGCTGCGGCGCGACCTCGGCAGACTGCTCATCGCCGTCGGCGTCTTCGACGGCCTCCACCTCGGGCACCTCCGGTTGCTCGAGACGCTCGTGTCCGAGGCGGCGCGACGCGGAGCGCGGCCTGCCGTGCTCACGTTCGACGCCCACCCCGACGCGATCGTCCGCGGCGAGGCGCCACCGCTGCTGTGCGACCCGGACGAGCGGCGGCGCCGGCTGGCGGCCGCCGGGGTCGAGATCGTCGTCGTCGTCCACTTCGACGTCGCGCTCCGGCGCACGCCATACGATCAGTTCGTCCGCTCGATCGCCGACCGTGTCGATCTCGCCGGGTTCGTCATGACGCCCGACGCGGCATTCGGGTTCGAGCGTCGTGGCACGCCGAGCGCCCTGCGCGAGCTCGGCGCCCGGTTCGAGCCTCCGTTCGATGTTGTCGAGGTGTCACCGTTCTCCGTCGATGGCGGGTCGGTATCGAGCTCCGCCGTGCGTGCCGCGATCGCGTCCGGCGACCTCACGACTGCGGCCCGGCTCCTGGGGCGCCCGTACGTCGTCGCCGGCGAGCTGGAGGCGTCGGGTCGCGTCGCCTTCCCGATGCCGGTCGCCCTGCCGCCGCCGGGCGCGTACGGCGTCGAGCTCGAACCGCCGTCGTCACTCGGGACCGGATGGGCGGGAGCCCGCGCTGCGGTCATCGAGATCGACGGCGGCGTCCGGCTCTCGGTCGACGGCCTCTCGACGGACCCTGGTCCGGCCGGTGTGGATCCGCCGCCACCGTCGCGCCGCGTCCGGCTCGCGTTCGGGTCCCGCGACGGCTGACGATCGGCCGTCTACCCTTCGCTCAACGCTCGCGCGAAGCGACGCCGTGGCGCCGAGGAGAGGACAGGCTGTGACAGAGGACTTCTTCAACGAGGTCGCGGCGCCCATCCCGTTCGGCGGCCCCGACGCCGCCGAGCCGCTCGCCTTCCGCGTCTACGACCCGGACCGGCTCGTCCTCGGGAAGCGCATGGAGGACCAGCTCCGGATCGCCGTCTGCCTGTGGCACTCGTTCAACTGGCCCGGCTCGGACGTGTTCGGGGTCGGGACGTTCGACCGTCCGTGGCTCGACCCGCAGCTCGACCCGCGCGCCGCCGCGGCCGCGAAGCTCGACGCGGCGTTCGAGTTCATCGCCAAGCTCGGCGTCCCGTTCTTCACGTTCCACGATCGCGACGTGGCCGCGGAGGGCGCCACCTGGAACGAGACCCAGTCGAACCTCGAAGCGAGCATCGATCGGATCGAGCGGCACATGGCCCGGACGGGCGCGAAGCTGCTGTGGGGTACCGCGAACCTGTTCGGGCACCCGCGCTATGCGGCAGGCGCCGCCACGAACCCGGACCCCGAGGTCTTCGCCTACGCCGCCGCACAGGTCAGGCTCATGCTCGAGGTCACCCACCGGCTCGGCGGCGCGAACTACGTCCTGTGGGGCGGACGCGAGGGCTACGAGACGCTGCTCAACACCGACCTTCGGCGCGAGGAGGACCAGTTCGCGCGGTTCCTGTCGCTCGTCGCCGAACACAAGCACCGCATCGGCTTCCAGGGGACGCTGCTCATCGAGCCGAAGCCGCAGGAGCCCACCAAGCACCAGTACGACTACGACGTCGCGACGGTGCATGGATTCCTCGCCCGCCACGGGCTCGCCGACGAGTACCGCGTGAACATCGAGGCGAACCACGCGACGCTCGCCGGGCACAGCTTCCACCACGAGGTCGCGTACGCCGTCGCGAACGGGATGTTCGGCAGCGTCGACGCCAACCGCGGCGACTACCAGAACGGCTGGGACACGGACCAGTTCCCGAACTCCGTCGACGAGCTCGCGCCCGCGCTGTACGAGATCTTCCGTGCGGGCGGATTCACGACCGGCGGCTTCAACTTCGACGCCAAGCTCCGCCGTCAGAGCCTCGATCGAACGGACCTCTTCCATGCCCACGTCGGCGCCATCGACACGCTCGCCCGGGCGCTGCTCGCTGCCGCGGCGATGATCGACGACGGAAGGCTCGACCGCCTCCGAGAGGAGCGATACGCGGGCTGGGACGGCGCGCTCGGGCAGGCGATCCTGTCGGGCGACGCGGGCTTCGACGCCCTCGCCGGACGCGTCGCGAGCGGCGAGCTGGACCCACGGCCGCGGACGGGGCGGCAGGAGCTCCTCGAGAACGTCGTGAACGACGCGATCTGGTCGGCGCGTGGCGCGGCGGCCGAACCGCGCGGGGGATGACCAGTCCGGACCGGCGCTCCAGCGGCCCGCGGGCGTGAAACGCCTCTGGCTCGCGGCCTGCGTCGGGATCTGCACGACGCTCCTCGTCTCGGGCTGCGGCAGCGCGACCGCGACGGTCACCGGGACCCTCGTGGGCGCCGACGGCCACTGCCTCTACGTCGACGTACAGGGCGCGAACGGCACGGACCGCTACTGGCTTCGGCAGCTGCCGGCTGACTACGACGTGGCCGATTCCACTGGCCTGCGCAGACCTGACGGCAGCCTCATCAGGATGGGGGACTCGCTTACCGTTTCCGGGACCCTGACCTGGCTGCCACTCGAGCGCCAGTGCGCAGGCGCGCACACCCTCGACGCGACGACGGTCGAATAGGCGGGCGCGCGTCCCGATGCCCGGCCCGAGCAGCGGCTCGACCGCCGAGGCGTCAGCCGCGGAGCTCGAGCTCCGCGAGCTCGGTCTGGGTCACCTCGCCCGGGCGCTTTCCGAGGATGATCATCCCGAGCACGTCGTCCGGCGTGACCTCGTCCTTCCTCAGGGTCCCGACGATCTCGCCGTGGTACATCACGCTGATCCGGTCCGACAGGTCGAACACGTCGTGGATGTCGTGGCTGATCAGGAAGATGCCGATCCCCTCTGACTTCAGCTGGCGGATGAGGTTTCGGACCTGTCCCGTCTCGGCCGGTCCGAGCGCCGCGGTCGGCTCGTCCATGATCAGGATCCGCGCGTTGAAGTACACCGCGCGCGCGATCGCGACCGCCTGCCGCTGGCCGCCGGAGAGCGACGTCACGGGCAGCTTGAAGCGGGTGAAGTTCGGGTTGAGGCGGCCCATGACCTTGCGCGTCTCGGACTCCATCGCCGAGTCGTTCAGCTCGCCGGTCCGCGACGTGATCTCACGCCCCAGGAAGAGGTTGCCGGGCGCGTCGATGTTGTCGGCGAGGGCGAGCGTCTGGTAGATCGTCTCGATCGCAAGGGCCTTCGCGTCGCGTGGGTTGGCAATCGTCCGCGGCTCGCCGTCGACGAGGATCTGGCCCGAGTCCGCCGGGTGAGCGCCCGACAGGACGCGCATCAGCGTCGACTTGCCGGCGCCGTTTCCTCCGACGAGGCCGACGACCTCGCCCGCGTAGAGGTCGATCGAGACGTCGCGCACCGCGTGGACGCCGCCGAACGCGACGTTGATCCCGCGCATCTCGACGAGCGGCGTCCGCTCGTCCACGGCCGTCGGGCCCTCGGCCGCGGTCATGACCCGCGCCGGCGGTTGTAGGCGTCGAAGCCGACGGCGAGGATCAGCACGAGCCCGGCCGCGACGTTCTGGCCCGGCGAGTTGACCCCGACGAAGCTCAGGCCGTAGGCGAGCGACTGCATGACGAACGCGCCGAGCACCGCACCCGGGATCGTCCCGACCCCGCCGGCGAACGACGTGCCGCCGACGATGGCGGCGGCGATGACGTACAGCTCGTAGCTCGTCCCGATGTCGAGAGTGGCTCCGTTGAGCCGGCCGGCGGCGATCGCGGCTGCGAACGCGCACAGGACGCCCATGAGGATGAACGTCTTCATGATCGTCCAGCGCGTGTTGATGCCGGCCAGCTCGGCCGCATCGGGGTTCCCGCCGTAGGCGTAGACGTAGCGGCCGAAGCGCCGCCGCCTGGCGATCCAGGTCATCACGATCGTCACCCCGACGAGGAGCAGGATCGGGTAGGGGAACCCGGTCGGGATGTGGAGGCCGCCTGGCGGCGGCGTGATCCCATGGTCGCGCGCGTACTGGTCGGCGAGCAGCTTCGGGTAGAAGCTGTTGTTCGCGAACCAGGCCAGCCCGAGGACGGCGGCGCTGCCGACGGCGCCGAGCAGGACGTCTGCCCAGACGGGCCGGGTCGGGAACCCGTAGCGACGCCGCTGCCGACGCTGGCTGTAGAGGATGGCGACCGTGGCGGCGCAGCCCGCGATCGCGATGAGCCACGTGATCGTCTCCCCGGCCGATCCGAGCGAGCCGCCGCCGATCAGCTGGAACGTCGGGTCAAGCCCCGTCACCGCTGCGCCGTGTGACTGGTACCAGACGAGGCCGCGGATCGAGAGGAGACCGCCCAGGGTGACGATGAACGACGGCACGCCGACGTAGGCGATGATGAAGCCCTGGATCGCGCCGACGCCGGCGCCGAGGGCGACGCCCAGTGCGAGCGCGAGCGCCCACTGGAATGGCACGTCGGCCGGGATCCCGAGGATCCGCGGGAACCAGTCGGTCATCCAGAGCGCGTAGCTCATCGAGATGAGCCCGACGAGCGACCCGACCGACAGGTCGATGTTGCGCGACACGATGACGAGGACCATCCCGGTCGCGATGATCGCGATCCCGGCGGCCTGAACGGCCATCGTGACCATGTTCGCGGGCTGGACGAGCTTCCAGCCGCTGAGCGCGTCGAACACGAAGAGGATGACGCCGAGAGCGAGGAGCATCCCGAACAGACGGAGGTCGATCTCCGTCTGGGCCGACAGCGTTCGGAACCCGGTGCGGCCGGGCGGCCGCGCGTCGGTCTGCCTCGAAATCGGTGCGCTGTCCGCGACGTCCGCCACGGCGGCCCTCCTCGATCAGGACGCTCGGAGAAACGTGCGCCCCCGGGCGAAGCCCGGGGGCGCAGATGGCTGCGTTGCGGTCGCGGCGACCGCTACTTGCAGGCGGGCGGCGCCTTCGCGGCGTCGACGCCCTTGCAGAGCTCGTCCTTGGTGATCTGGCCAGCGTCGATCGCCACCTGGAGGTTGTCCGCGGTGAGCGGCGTCGGTTGGAGGATGAACGACGCGACGGTGTTGCCACCGGGGGTCTTGAACGGCTGCGCCGACAGGCCGAGAGTCGGCGCGACGTCCGGTGCAACCAGGCCTTCGGCCAGCTTGAGGCTCGCCGTGTCGCCACCGGCGCAGAGCGCGAGGGCAGCGGCCCCGGCGGCCTTGCCGAGCTCGTTGGCGTTCTTGAAGACGTCGACGTACTGCTTGCCCAGGGCGACGTTGTTCAGGTTGGCGGGATCGCCGTCCTGGCCGCTCAGCGGCGGGTAGCCGTAGCTCTTCGACGTCAGGGCGCCGACGACACCCAGCGCGGTGCTGTCGTTCTCGGCGAGGATCGCGTCGATCTTCTGGTTCGACGCGTTGGCCTGGTCGATGATCGCCTCCATGTTCGACTGGGCCTTCTCGGTCTTCCAGGCGTCGGTGAAGGTGCCCTCGGCGGGGCCGATGATCTTGATGTCGCCCGAGGCGACCTTGTCCTTGAGGCCGGCCTCGTCCCAGCCCTGCGGCAGGAAGGTCGAGGCGTTCGGATCGCCCGGGTCGCCCTTGATCAGGACGTAGTTGCCCGTCGGGACCTTCTTGAGGATCGCATCGGCCTCGGCCTTGCCGACGGCGACGTTGTCGAAGGTGATGTAGAGGACGTCCGGGTCCTCGATCAGCCGGTCATAGGCGATGACCTTGACGCCGGCCTGCTTTGCCGCCGTGATCGCCGGAAGGACGGCCTTGGTGTCCTGCGCGAGCACGATCAGGACGTTCGCGCCCTTCGAGATCATCGTGTTGATGTCGGTCGCCTGCTGCTCGTTGCTCAGGTTGGCGTCGGCGTCGATGTAGGTCGCGCCCGCCGCCGTGACCGTGCTCTGGATGCCCGGCTTGTCGTGGGCCGCCCAGCGCGGTTGCTGGAAGTTGTTCCATGACACGCCGACCGTGCAGGCGCCGGCGCTCGCGGGAGCGCTCGCCGCCGTGCTGGCGCTCGCGGGGGCGCTCGCGGCCGTGCTGGCGCTCGGTGCCGTGCTTGTGCCCGGCGTGCTGGAGCATGCGGCGAACGCGACGGCCGCCGCCGACACGAGCACCGCAACCCTTCGAATGATCATCGCTGGAACGCCTCCTCCTGTGGAACACATGCCCATCTGTCCGCGATGTCGGTCTGTACGCTAACACCCTCCTTCGTCGCTCAGCCGGCGGTTTCGCCACCGGCGCGCGGAACGGTTCTCACGTCCGCGCCTCGGCGGGACGCAGGTTCGTCGAGCTGAGCCAGCTGGCCGGGTCCGACAGCAGCGGTTCGATCGCGAGCTCGGCCGCGCCGATCAGCGCCGCGTCATCCCCGAGGGCCGTCGGCACGATCGAGACGATCGCGCGCGGTCCGGCAAGCGCCCGGCGGTCGAGCTCCGCCTCCACGCCTTCGCAGACGAAGGGATGGAGCCGGCCGAACCGACCGCCGAGGACGATGAGCCGTGGGTTGAACACGTTCACGAGACCGGCCAGACCGATCCCGAGCCAGTGAGCGAGCCGGGCGAGGCTCGATCGCGCGGATGCGGATGAATCGGCCGCCTCGCGAAGGACGGCATCGACCGCGGCGCGGCCCCCGCCCGGGTCGTGGCCGGCGCCCACGAGGAGCGCCGTTTCGCCGACCTCGGTCTCCCAGCAGCCGATCGCCCCACAGCGGCAGGCGCGCCCGTCGGGGTTCACGGGAAGATGGCCGATCTCGCCGCCGAAGCCGGCCACGCCCGTGAGGGGCAGGCCGCCGGCGATGATCCCGCCGCCGACGCCGACCTCTCCGGAGATGAAGATGAGGTTCTCGACGTCGATCGCCGCTCCACGTCGGTGCTCGGCGAGGGCACCCAGGTCTGCCTCGTTCGCCACGGCGACCGGGACGGGCAGCCGCAGGCTGGCCGCGAGCCGGGATCCGAGCGCGGCGTCGTGCCAGCCGAGGTTGGGCGCCACCGAGACGAGGCCGTCGGACCGTCGCACGATCCCGACGACCGCGACTCCGACCCCCACGAGCGTGTCGCCTCCGTGGCGGGTCAGCATGTCGCGCGCCAGCTCGGTCAGCTGGAACACGACCGTTTCGACCGAATCGTCGCCGCACGAGCGGTCGACGCGAACCGTGCCGAAGACCGTCCCGCCAAGGCCGATGACCGCGCCGGCCAGCGAGTCGACGGAGATTTCGAGCGCGAGGACGACCGCTCGACCGGGCTCGAGGCGGACGACATGCGAGGGCCTGCCCGGCGTCCCGTGCGGTGCCGACGGGCCCTCCGACGCGAGCCCGGAAGCGACGAGCTCGCCGATGAGCTCCCGGATCGCGCTCCGGGTGAGGCCCGTACGGGCGACGAGCTCCGACCGCGAGAGCGGACCACGGATGTGCAGGGCGCGGACGATCGTGCTGAGGTTCGCCCGGCGAACCGTCTCGCTCCGCTGGCCGAGCTGGACGCCGCGAACGGTCACGAGTTTGTGATCCCCTCTTCCAAATGGTTGTGAGAGACTCGTCGAAGACGTCGGCCCGTGTCAAGTCGCGTGCTGGAGGACCAGAAGGGCGGATGGCGAACGAGCTGCGATGGGGCGTCCTGTCGACCGCGCGGATCGGGCGGCTCAAGGTCGTTCCCGGCATCCAGCGAGCCGAGCGCTGTCGCGTCGTCGCGGTCGCCTCGCGTGACCGGGCGCGCGCGGACTCGTTCGCCGCGTCGCTCGACATCCCGCGCGTCCATGATTCGTACGAGTCGCTGCTCGCCGATCCGGAGGTCGACGCCGTCTACGTCCCGCTGCCCAACCATCTCCATGCGGAGTGGTCGATCGCCGCGGCCCGGGCCGGCAAGCACGTCCTGTGCGAGAAGCCGCTCGCGCTGACGGCGGGCGAGGCAGAGCGCATCTTCGACGTCGCCGAGGCCGAGGGCGTTCGGGTCATGGAAGCGTTCATGTACCGGCTTCATCCATCCTGGGTTGCGGTTCGGGAGCTCGTTTCGGCAGGTCGGATCGGCGACCTCGTCGCGGTCCAGTCGTGGTTCGGCTTCTGGAACGACGATGCGGCGGACATCCGGAACGTCCGCGCCTTCGGCGGGGGCGCGCTGTATGACGTCGGCTGCTACTGCATCAACCTGTCGCGAATGCTGTTCGGCGGGGAGCCGCGTCGGGTCGAGTCCGCGATCGTGCGAGACCCGACGAGCGGCGTCGACGTCCTGACGAGCGCGATCCTCGAGTTCGATGCAGGGCTCGCCTCGTTCACGTGCTCGATCCGCTCGGAGGACGACCAGCGCGTCCACGTCTACGGCACGAAGGGCCGGATCTCGCTCGCGATCCCGTTCAACATCCCGCCCGACCGCCCGACGGTCGTCGAGGTGACGTCCGGCGGTGACGCCCCGGTCGCCCCGCTGACCGAGACGCTCATGTTCGCGGCTGCCGATCCGTACACCGTAGAAGCGGCGGCCTTCGCCGCCGCGGTCCTCGACGGCCGCCCGCTGCCGACCTCGCCCGAGGATGCGATCGCGAACCTGCGCGTGATCGAGGCCGTCTTCGCGGCCGCAGCCGGGACGACCGCGGCCCCGATCGGCTGACGCCCGTGCAGGGATGAGCCACGTCCCACGCCACGCCGCGCTCGCCGTTCTCGCGATCTGCGTGCTCGCTCTCGCGGGCGGGGCGCTCGCGTTCGGCGCGGGCGCCCTGGATGCACGGCGGTCAGCCCGAGCACCGCAACCGCCGACGTTCGTCGACGAGGCGGCAGCCGCTGGCCTCGTCCACACGTATGTCGGCGACGACGACGTTGGGGTCGGTGGTGGCGTCGCGGTCGTCGACTGCGACGCTGACGGCCGACCGGACGTGTTCCTCCCCGGCGGCGTCGCGGCCGCGGGCCTCTACCGCAACGTGAGCCCGATCGGCGGAGCGCTGCGGTTCGTCCGCCTCCAAAGCCCGGTCACGGACCTCACCACCGTGACCGGCGCGTATCCCGTCGACCTCGACGGCGACGCGATGCCCGACCTCGTCGTGCTGCGCAACGGCGAGAACGTCCTCCTGCGTGGGCTCGGCGGCTGCCGGTTCGAGCGAGCCAACGAGGTCTGGGGGTTCGATGGCGGCGATGCGCCGACGATGGCCTTCAGTGCGACGTGGGAGGCGGGTTCGACCCTGCCGACGCTCGCGTTCGGCAACTACGTGGACCCGGCGAGCAACGACCCTCATCACCTCTGCCACGACAACGTCCTCGTGCGCCCGGTCGGCCTCCGGTACGGGAATCCGCTGCCGCTCACGCCGAGCTGGTGCGCGCTGTCGATGCTGTTCAGCGACTGGGACCGCTCCGGCCGAAGGGACCTCCGGGTGAGCAACGACCTTCACTACTACCTGCCGAGCGACGGCGAGGAGCAGCTGTGGCGAATGGAGCCGGGCGCGGCGCCTCGCCTCTACACGGCCGGCGAGGGGTGGACGAGCGTCCAGATCCAGGGCATGGGAATCGCCTCGTACGACCTCACCGGCGACGGCTATCCGGAGGCCTTTCTGACCTCGCAGGGCGCCAACCGGCTCCAGACGCTGACGGCCGGACCAGGAGTCCCGACATATGGCGACATCGGCCTGAAGCGGGGTGTCAACGCGACGCGCCCGTTCACCGGCGGCGACCCGCTGCCGTCGACCGCCTGGCATGACGAGTTCGCGGATGTCAATGACGACGGGCTCGCCGATCTGTTCATCGCCAAGGGCAACGTCGACGACCAGCCCGACTTCGCGACACGCGACCCCAGCGACCTGCTCCTGGGACGGCCCGACGGCACCTTCGTGGAGTCAGCGGACGCGGCCGGAATCCTCAACTTCGGGAAGGGCCGGGGCGCGGCGCTCGTCGACTTCAATCTCGACGGGCTTCTCGACCTCGTGGAGGTCAACGTCGACGACGCCGTTCGTCTCTGGCGCAACCTCGGCGCGGGCAGCGGCGAGGCGTCTGCGCCGATGGGTCACTGGATCGAGCTCGAGCTTCGCCAGGGTGGCCCCAACGCGGGCGCGATCGGTGCGTGGATCGAGGTCCGCGCGGGCGACGCCGTCATGCGTCGCGAGCTCGTGATCGGCGGCGGCCATGCGAGCGGCCATCTCGGCTGGGTCCACTTCGGGCTCGGAACCGCCGAGCAGGCGACGGTGCGGGTCCAATGGCCGGACGGCGAATGGAGCGCCGAGGAGCCGCTCGGCGCCGACGGCTTCGCGATCGTCGATCGAACCGCTGGAATCCAGCCCTGGCGGCCGGGCGGTTGACTGGCACGCCCGGCGGAGCGTCACGGGCCGTCGTTCCCGCCGAGAATGTTCGCGGCACGATCAGCCCGTGGCTGGCACGACCGCGACGTTCAGCCATCGAGATCCCGTGGCACGTCGGAGCGCGAACGTCAGCCGGAACGCTTCGGTCGTCTCGCCCAGGAGTGCCCCGGTTCGGTCGTGTGTCTCACGCACGAGCGTTCCCTGCGCGGTGAGGCCGAGGCTGAGCCCGGTCTGCTGCCCGAACGGAACGAGGAGCGAGGCGTCGAATGACTCGAACGCGTAACGCTCGACGGTCGTGATCCCGGTCGCCTGGGCGGTCTGCAGCCGCGCCCGCATCTCGGCGAGCCGGTCGCCGTGATCGACCGAGGGCAGCAGCGTGGCATCGCGTCCGAGGAGCGCGAGACGCTCGACCTGGAGATTCTGGGCGAGCGTCACGACGACGTCCGCCATGCCCGGACCCGCCAGCTGGTCATCGAACGCGACGACCGCCTGCTCGACGCGGATGGGCGGAAGCGTCGAGGGGTCGACGGCCGCCGGCAGCCGATCGAACGGCTCGAGGGTGGACGGCGGAACGGCCGCCCGAGCGGGCGCCCCGGCCGCAACGAGCCCGCCGGCCACGAGCGTCACGGCGACCGCCGCACCGGCGCTGCGCATCGCGACCCGGGCCGGCCGGGCGACGTCGCCGCCGATCGCGAGGTACCGGGCGAAGTCGACGAGGCCGTCGCCGTCGGAGCGAGACGCCGGCACGAACCGCTCGATCAGCGGTCGCGCCGCGCAGACCACGACGAGACCCGCGAGGAGCGCGACCTTGGCCCCGAACTCGTCGGTCTGGGGGGCCATGAGGAGGCTGCAGGCCAGCCCGACGAGGACGCCGAAGGCGACGCGGCCGACCCGGCCCGCGGGGACGGTCTTCGGGTCGGTGATCATGAAGAACAGGAAGACCAGCACCTCGGGCGACGTCACGATCACTCGCCAGTACTGTCCGTCGCAGACCGGCGCGAACGCCCAGCTGGCCGTCATGCAGTGGCCGCTGCCGGCCAGGAGCGCGGTGCCCGCCGCGAGCGTCAGCCAGAAGCTCGCGGCGAGCGCGAGGAGGTGGAGCCGGCGCGTGATCAGCAGGCCGCCAACGAGGATGACCGCATACGCGGCGATCATCCAGCCGTCCAGCGGCGCCCACCAGAAGTCGAGCGGCTCGACGCGCGACGTCCCCAGCAGCGCGAACGTGACGACGAGCCCGATGTTCGAGGGGTTGAACACGTGCGAGCCGCGATGGCGGATCACGTACTTGGACAGCAGCGACAAACCGGCCACGCCCGCGTAGAGCGGCAGCGCGAAGGTCGTCCAGTGGTCCCCCGCGGGCGTGCCGACCACGCGCAGGATGAGGGCGACGCCGCTCCCCGTCAGCATCGCGCTGGCTGGCCAGACGAGAGCCCCGTTCTGGCGGAACGTGATCGCGATTTCGAGGACCGCGCAGGTCAGGATCGCCGCGAGGATCTGGGGCACGCTGACCCGGAAGCCGAGCCCCACCTGGCCCAGGACGTGGATCGTGATGATCACGGCCGCGACGTGGAGCCGCGGATCGCGCACGCTGGGCAGGAAGACCGGGACAGGTCGCGCGCCGATCCGGAGGAGGACCGACGGCGCCGGTGGGCGACGAACGGCCTGCGGGGCGACGGCCAGCGTGACGGCGGCGGGCGGTGACGGTTCTCCGGCCATGGCGAACGCCTCGGATAGGAGAGTGATGGGGATGGTACGCAACGAGGAACGCGATCGACGAGCGAGGCAGGAGCCGATCGCCCCCGGATTGCCCGATGCGCCGGGGATCCAGGCCGCCATGCGCCTGACGCCGGGCCTGGGGCTCCACCTGCGCGGTCTCGCGGACGAGCTGCTGGTGAACGACTTCCCGGGCACGACCCTCGTCAGAGCCCAGCGCGAGCTGATCGCAACGGCCGTTTCCGCGGCGAACGACTGCTTCTTCTGCATGGACTCGCACGGCGAACACGCAAGCGCCCTGTTCCGGCGGGCCGGCACGACCGACACGGAACCGCTCGTCGATGCGGCCAAGCTTGGCTCGTACTCGGGCTTCGAGCCGAAGATGCGCGCCCTGCTCCACGTGGCACGCACCGTCGCCGGCGCGCCGCTCGAGCTGACCGCGGGGGACGTCGAGGCGGCGCGCGCCGCGGGAGCGAGCGACGGCGACGTCCAGCTCGCGATCCTCATCGCGTCCGGTTTCGCGATGTACAACCGCTTGGTGGACGGCCTTCGTGCCCGCACGGCTCCGAATGCCGAGGCCTACGCCGTCCGCGCCGAGGAGATAGCCGAGCGGGGCTACGCGGCGCCGCCGTCGGGGACCGGCGCCGGTTCCCGAGGAGCTGCGACATCCTGAGCCGAGACCCGCGCGCGGATCGGAGCGGGCGCGCCGTGACCGAACGGCCGACCGCCTGCTACCATCCGCCCGTTACCAGAAGGTCAAGCAAACAGGATCGTGTCGGAGGACCGAGTGCCGCTCGCGCGGGAAACGAAACAGCAGGTGATGGCCGAGTACGCCCGAACCGAGGGTGATACCGGCTCCGCAGAGGTCCAGGTCGCGCTCCTGACGGAGCGGATCAAGGGACTCACGGACCACCTGCGCGGATTCCCGAAGGACAACCACTCGCGCCGCGGCCTCCTCAAGCTCGTGGGCCAGCGCCGTCGTCTCCTGGCGTACCTCGTCAAGACGGACAACGCTCGCTACCGAACCGTCATCGGACGGCTCGGACTTCGCCGCTAGCGAACGCAGTCCGGGACCTCGGGCACCACGCCCGCGGTTCGGCGGACCAGGCAGCTCTCGCGTTCGGCAGGCCCACTCAAGCCCCAGGGTCGTCTCCTCCTCCACGGCAAGGAGGATGCACTTCCGTGTCTCACGTCTTCGAGACGCAGTTCGCCGGTCGAACGCTGACGATCGAGACGGGCAAGCTCGCCCGGCTCGCCGGCGGGTCCGTCACCGTTCGCTTCGGCGACACGATGGTCCTCGGGACCGCAAACCGCTCCGAGCCTCGTCCGGGGCTCGACTTCTTCCCGCTCACCGTTGACTTCGAGGAGCGGATGTACGCGGCGGGCAAGATCCCGGGCGGCTTCATCAAGCGCGAGTCGCGGCCGTCGGAGAACGCGATTCTCGCCGCTCGGCAGACGGACCGCCCGATCCGGCCGCTTTTCCCGGCCGGGTACAAGGACGACATCCAGCTCGTCATCACGGTCCTCTCAACCGACCAGGAGAACAATCCGGACGTGCTCGGGACGGTCGCCGCGTCGGCCGCGCTGTCGATCAGCGAGATCCCGTTCCGCGGCCCGGTCGGCGCCGTCCGCGTCGGCCGGATCGGCGGCGAGTTCGTGGTGAACCCAACCCACACGCAGCTCGCGGATTCGGAGCTCGACCTCATCGTCGCCGGTACCCGTGACGCGATCATGATGGTCGAGGCGGGAGCGAAGCTCCTGCCCGAGGACGTGATGGCCGAGGCCATCCTGTTCGGCCACCGCTCGCTCCAGCCGCTGATCGATCTCCAGGAGCAGCTCCGTGAGGCGGTCGGCAAGCCGAAGCGCCTGCCGTACCTCGAGCCCGGCACCGATTCGGTCCTGACCTTCGCCTCGGCGACCGATGCGCAACGAGAGCTCGTGGTCGTCGACGTCGAGACGACCGGCACCGACCCGAAGATGTCCGACCTCGTCGAGGTCGCCGCTGTCAAGATCAAGGGCACGAAGGTCGTCGACCGCTGGTCGACGTTCGTCAACCCCGGACGCCCGATCGTCGGCAACCAGATGCACGGCATCACCGACAAGGACGTCAAGGGCGCGCCCAGCCCGAAGGAAGCGGCGGACAAGCTCCTCGCCTTCGTCGGCGAGGCGCTCCTCGTCGGCCACAACATCGGTTTTGACCTCGGCTTCATCGAGGAGGCGAAGGGCGACGGCTTCCGGTTCGAGCCCGGCACCTACCTCGACACGCTGGTGATCGCCCGCGACGGCTACCCGGGCGCCGAGTCCTACAAGCTCGGAGACCTCGCCAGGTTCTTCGGCATCGAGCTCAGCCAGAGCCATCGCGCGCTGCCGGACGCCGAAGCGACGGCGAACCTGCTGCTCTGGTTCGCGAATGACCTGCCCGGCCGAATCTCGGCCCTCCGCGACGCAATCGCGACGGCCGTGCGAGCGCAGCGGACCGGCGGCGACACGCCGGCCCTCCTGGAGGCGGCCCGCCGCGAGGCGCGCGTCAGCAAGAGCCTGTTCAACCTGGTTCAGAAGAAGACTGTCCGCCGGCTCGTCCTCGACGAGGGGATCCGGATCGACGGGCGCGGCCTGACCGAGCTCCGGGCGGTCAGCGTCGAGGTCGGGCTCGTCCCTCGGGCTCACGGCTCGGGCCTGTTCACGCGTGGCGAGACGCAGGCGCTCAGCATCGCGACGCTCGGGTCGTCGTCAGACGTGCAGCGGATCGACACGATCAGCCCCGAGACCGAGAAGCGCTACCTCCACCACTACAACTTCCCGCCGTACAGCACCGGCGAGAACAAGCCGATGCGCGGTCCCAGCCGGCGTGACATCGGCCACGGCCATCTCGCGGAGCGGGCGCTCGTGCCGGTGCTGCCGGACCATGACGAGTTTCCGTACGTCATCCGCGTCGTCAGCGAGTGCGTGACGTCGAACGGATCGACCTCGATGGCGTCGACCTGCGGCTCGACGCTCGCCCTGATGGACGCCGGCGTGCCGATCAAGGCGCCGGTCGCCGGCGCCGCGATGGGCCTCGTCAGCGAGCCGGACGGTTCGTACGTCGTGCTCACCGACATCCTCGGCAAGGAGGATGCGATCGGCGACATGGACTTCAAGGTGACCGGCACGCGGGACGGCGTCACCGCCCTGCAGATGGACATCAAGGTCCAGGGGATCAGCGAGGCGATCATCCGCGACGGCCTCAAGCAGGCCCTCGCGGCGCGGCTCACGATCCTGGACAAGATGGCCGAGGTCCTGCCCGCGTCGCGTGGCGAGATGAGCGACTTCGCGCCGCGGATCATCACGATCAAGATCAATCCCGAGAAGATCCGGGACATCATCGGGAAGGGCGGCGCGACGATCCGCAAGATCCAGGAGGAGACCGGCACCGAGATCAACGTCGAGGACGACGGCACGGTCGAGATCGCCGCCGTCTCGGGCGAGAACAGCCGCAAGGCGATCACCTGGATCGAATCGCTCACCCGCGAGGTCGAGGTCGGTGGCCTCTACCTCGGTAAGGTGACCCGGATCATGGGCTTCGGCGCGTTCGTCGAGATCCTGCCCGGCAAGGAAGGCCTGGTCCGGATCGGCGAGCTCGCCGACTACCACGTACCCACCGTGGAGGACGTCGTCTCGGTCGGTGACGAGGTGATGGTCATGGTGATCGAGGTTGATCGCCAGGGCCGTGTGAACCTCTCGCGCAAGGCGGCGATGCAGCGTCACCTGGCGAAGGAGCCGGTTTAGGCCCTCGGGCAACGCCCGAACCTGACACTCAAGGCCGGCCGCGCGAGCGGCCGGCCTTCCTCGTTTCCTTGCCGTTCGAGCCGGAGCGGTCAAGTGCGGTTGGTATACTCGCCGACGTGCCCGATCAACCTTCTGCCTCAGCGGAGCCATGCCCATCGTGAGCGGCTCGTTGACGGTTGCCGTCGTTGGAGCGACCGGCGTCGTGGGCCGGACGATGATCCGCGTCCTCGCCGAGCGCTCGTTTCCGGTCGCGGAGCTGCGACCGCTCGCCTCGGGCCGTAGCGCCGGCCGGACGATCGCCTGGCGCGGGGGGGATGTCCCGGTCCGCGAGGCGACAGCGGAGGCGTTCGAGGGCGTCGACATCGCGCTCTTCTCGGCCGGCGCGGACATCTCCAAGGCGCTCTCGCCAGAGGCCGCGGCGCGGGGAGCGGCCGTCATCGACAACTCCTCGGCGTGGCGGATGGATGACGCGGTCCCGCTCGTCGTCAGCCAGGTGAACCCGGACGACCTCGAATGGCACGAGGGGATCGTCGCCAACCCGAACTGCTCGACGATGCAGCTCGCGCCGGTGCTCATGGCGCTGCGCGACGCCGTCGGCCTGCGGCGCGTGATCGTCGACACCTACCAGTCGGTCTCGGGGACCGGCGCCGACGCGCTCGACGAGCTCGACGCGCAGGTCCGTGCACGCGTGGCGGGTACGCCCACGGAGTCGCGCGTCTACCCGCACCCGATCGCCTTCAACGTCCTGCCCGAGATCGACGCCTTCCTTCCGAACGGGTACACGAAGGAGGAGTGGAAGGTCGTCGCCGAGAGCCGCAAGATCCTCCACATGGCGGATCTCGCCCTGTCGTGCACGGCCGTCCGGGTCCCGGTCGAGTACTCGCACTCGGAAGCGGTCCACGTCGAGACGATGGATCCGATCAGCCCCGACGCCGCTCGGGCGCTCTTCGCCCACGTTCCCGGAGTCGTCGTGCGCGACGATCCCGCGAATCATGTCTACCCGCTCGCGCTCGACGCGGCAGGCAGCGACGACATCTTCGTCGGGCGGGTGCGCCAGGACGTGTCCGTCCCGGAGGGGCGAGGGATCGTCTTCTGGGTCGTCTCGGACAACGTCCGCAAGGGAGCGGCCACGAACGCCGTCGAGCTCGCCGAGCTGCTGGTCGAGCGAGGCTGGGTCGCGGCCCGCTCGCGCCGCGCTCACGTCGACGGCGCTCGCCGCGTACCTGCTCGCGTCACGACGGCAGCCGTCGCGACGGAGGTCGTGTGACCGACGCCCAGCGCCGAGCGGCGCTCGAGGCGATCGATGCCGAGATCCGGATGTGCACCGGCTGCCGTCTCCATGCCGAACGCAGGACGGCGGTCCCGGGGGAGGGGAGCGCGGACACGGAGGTCGTGTTCGTCGGCGAGGGGCCCGGTCGCGATGAAGACGCCCAGGGCCGGCCGTTCGTGGGGGAATCGGGGCGGCTGCTGACCCGGCTGGTCGAATCGGTCGGCTGGCGGCGCGACGAGGTCTACATCACCAACGTCGTCAAGTGCCGGCCACCCGGAAACCGGGACCCGCAACCCGACGAGATCGCGGCGTGCGCCGGATTCCTCGAGCGCCAGCTGCGCATCCTCGACCCCGCGCTCGTCGTCACCCTCGGTCGCTACTCGTTGAACACGTTCCGGCCCGGCGACCGGATCGGCGCCTCGCACGGCACCGTCCGTCGAGCCGCCCTCGCCGGCCCGAGCGGGGCAGGCGCGTTGGCGATGTATCACCCCGCGTACGCGGTCCGTGACCGGACGAACGAGCCGCGCTTGTTCGAGGACATGTCGCGCGCCCCGTCCGCGCTCGTCGACGAGCGCCGGCGCCGGATCGACGCCGCGTCGTCCAAGGTCGCCGCCGGGACCGACGGCGGGCCTGCGAGGTGATGGAGGGCACGCCGCTTCGGATCATCCCGCTCGGCGGCGTGGGCGAGATCGGCAAGAACATGTACGTCTTCGAGTACGGCGACGACATCGTCGTCGTCGACTGCGGGCTCATGTTCCCCGACGAGGAGATGTTCGGGATCGACCTCGTCGTCCCGGACGTCACGTTCCTCAAGGAGCGTCGATCGAACGTTCGCGCGTTCGTCATCACCCACGCCCACGAGGACCACGTCGGTGGGCTGCCCTACATCCTGCCCGAGTTCCCCGGCGTGCCCGTCTACGCCTCGACCCTCGCGCGCGGGCTGCTGGGCAACAAGTTCAAGGAGCACCACCTCAACAACAACCCGCTCCAATCGTTCGAGCCCGGTGAGGAGCTCGCCCTCGGCCCATTCAACGTCCGCGGCTTCCGAATCGGCCATTCGATCCCGGATGCGATGGGCGTCGTCATCCGGACGCCGGTCGGCACCGTCGTCCACACCGGTGACTTCAAGTTCGATCACACCCCGGTCGACGGAAAGCTGTCGGACTTCGCGACCCTCGCGAGCGTCGGCCACGAGGGTGTGATCTGCCTCCTGTCCGACTCGACGCGCGCCGAGAACCCGGGCTACACGCCGTCCGAGCGAACAGTCGGCGAGGCGTTCCGCGAGATCATGGAGCCGCTCGACGGACGCGTCATCGTCGCGACGTTCGCGAGCAACATCGCCCGGATCCAGCAGGTCTTCGATGCCGCGGCGACGTTCGACCGTCGGGTCGCCGTCATCGGCCGGTCGATGGAGCAGAACACCCGGATCGCAACGGATCTCGGTTATCTGAAGTACCCGCAGTCGCAGTTCCTGCCCAAGGACCAGATCGGGAGCGTCCCGGACAACAGGATCGTGATCGCCACGACCGGCGCACAGGGCGAGCCGATGTCCGGCCTGGCGCGCATGGCGAACGGCGACCACCGCTTCGTCGAGGTCCAGGCCGGCGACACCGTCATCGTCTCCGCCAGCCCGATCCCGGGCAACGAGGAGTACGTCGCGCGGACGATCGACAACCTCTTCAAGGCCGGCGCGAACGTCTTCTACCACACGATCCGGCGAGCCCATGTGTCCGGCCACGCCAGCCAGGAAGAGCTCAAGCTCATGCTCAACCTGACCCGCCCACGCTACTTCATCCCGATCCACGGCGAGTTCCGGATGCAGGTCCAGCACGGCCGCCTCGCGGTCGAGACCGGCGTCGCGCCAGAGAACGTGTTCATCATCGAGAACGGGACGCCGATCGAGATCTTCGCCGACGGCTCGGCTCGGCGCGGACAGCCGGTCGCTGCGGGCTACCTGTTCGTCGACGGCCTTTCGGTTGGCGAGGTCGGTGACGTCGTCCTGCGCGACCGCCGGGCGCTGGCGAACGACGGCATGTTCCTCGTCGTCGTCTCCGTCGACAAGCAGACCGGCGCGGTCGTCGGTCGGCCGGAGATCATCACCCGCGGCTTCGTCCGGGGCAACGAATCCGATCCGCTCATCGACGAGGCGATCCGGCGCGTCGTCGAGTCCATCGACAACCCGGGTGACCACATCAGCGAGATCGCACTGCTCAAGAGCCAGATCAAGGACAGCATGAGCCGGTTCCTCTACGAGCAGACGAAGCGACGACCGATGGTCTTCCCGGTCGTCGTCGAGGTCTGAGCGTGGCAACGCGGCGCAGGACGGCGACCCGGCGGTCGTCCGTTCCACGGACCCGACGCCGCAAGGGCGCGGTCTCGATGCCGACCCTCGGCCCAGGCTGGCGCGTCAGCCCGGAGGTCGCCCGCTCGATCGTCGGCGTCGCCCTCCTCGCGATCGGTGCCGTGACGCTCATCGCGCTCGCGCTACCGGGCGAGGGCACCCTGACCGAGTGGTGGCGCAACGCGTTCGCCCCGTTCTTCGGCGCCGGCCGCTGGATCCTCCCGTTCGTGCTCCTGGCCGCCGGGGTGTACGTGGAGCGCGCGCGGAGCGCCGGCGGCGGCTGGCAGCTGACGCTCGTCGGCGCGGCCCTCGCCTTCACGGCGATGCTCGGCATCCTCGAGCTGCTCATGCTGCCGAGCCCCACCCGGCCGGGCCTCGACCTGAGCGGCGGGTACATCGGCGGCTTTCTCGCGGGCGTCCTCTCGCGGCTGCTGTCGCCACCGGGCGCCTTCATCGTCCTCCTCGCCGTCGCCGTCGGCGGCCTGCTCGTCATGCTCGACACGACGCTCCACGGGCTCGTCGCGCCGATCGGCCGGGGGGCGCGCGGCGTCGCGAGCGTCCTGTCGGCGCCCCGGCCCGTCGCCGGGACGGCAGCCGGCACGCTCGACAAGGGGCGCGGGCGCGACGGTTCGGCCGAGGCACGGACGGCGGGTCGACCGCTGGCCGGCACCGAACGCGTGTCGCGCTCGGCGTCGCCGGGCCAGACGGGCGCCTGGGGGAATGAAGGGCGGCCACAGGTCCCGACGGCCGAGCCGGCGACGATGCCGGTGTCAGCGACGTTCGCCCCGCTCGCCCGGCCGGCGGAGGGCCTCGGCGCAGGCGGCCCGGGGATCGCCGGCCCCGGCGTTCCCGGTGTCATCGCCGCCCCTGGCGTGTCGGGCCTCGGCGCAACCGGCTCCTTCCCGCTGGACCTCGTCGACCGGCGCCCGGTCCGCCAGCCGGAGGGCGTGCTCGACGCGGGCGATGCGGACCCGAGCGCCGGTGAGCCGTCGTACGCGGCGCCGCCGGTGACGCTCCTCGACGACGTCGCCGCCCGCGCCGGCGGTGCCGGGATGGACCACGCCCGGAACGCCGCGATCATCGAGGCCAAGCTCGCCGGGTTCAACATCCCTGCCCGGGTCATCCGGTGGAATGCCGGGCCGGTCGTCACGCAATACGAGGTCGAGCCCGACCCGTCGGTCAAGGTGAGCCGGATCGAGGCCCTCGCGGACGACCTGTCGATGGCCCTCGCGGCACGGACGATCCGGATCGAGGCGCCGATCCCGGGCAAGAGCGTCGTCGGGCTCGAGATCCCGAACATCGACTTCAACGTCGTCGCCCTGCGGAGGATCCTCGAGGAGGTGGACTTCGCGGCCTCGGGTTCGAAGCTGACGTTCGCGCTCGGTCGCGACGTGGCCGGCCACGCCCGGGCCGCCGACCTCTCGAAGATGCCGCACCTGCTCATCGCGGGCGCAACCGGGTCCGGCAAGAGCGTCATGGTGAACGCGCTCATCACGAGCCTGCTCATGAACGCGACGCCTGACGAGGTCCGGATGATCCTCATGGACCTCAAGCGCGTCGAGCTCGCCAGCTACAACGGGCTGCCGCACCTCCTCGTCCCGGTCATCACCGAACCCGAGAAGGCGAAGGCCGCGCTCAAGTGGACGGTCAACCAGATGGAGCACCGCTACCGGCAGTTCGCCGGTGCGGGCGCCCGGAACATCGCCGGCTACAACGAGACGCGGGCGGACCCGAACGATCGGCTCCCGTATCTCGTCGTCGTCGTCGACGAGCTCGCCGACCTCATGATGCGCGAGGGCAAGAACGTCGAGGACCCCATCGTCCGGCTTGCCCAGAAGGCCCGGGCGACCGGGATCCACCTCGTGCTTGCCACGCAGCGGCCGTCGGTCAACGTCGTCACCGGCCTCATCAAGGCGAACTTCCCGAGCCGGATCGCGTTCGCCATGGCCTCCCAGATCGATTCACGCACGATCCTCGACGCCCCCGGTGCGGAGGACCTGATCGGGCGCGGTGACATGCTCTTCCAGCCCGCCGACATGCCGCGTCCGATTCGCCTCCAGGGCGTCTTCGTGTCGGACAAGGAGATCGGCCGGGTGACCGAGTACTGGCACTCGTGGAAGGAGCACTACGACCTCGGCATCATCGAGACCGACGAGGACGGTGCGGGGTCCGTCGACGACCTCGCCGACGAGGAGGCGGACCGACTCCTGCCCGACGCCGTCGACGTCATTCGAGAGTACGATCGAGCCTCGGCGTCGCTGCTCCAGCGGCGTCTCAAGATCGGCTACGCACGCGCGGCGCGAATCATCGATCAGCTCGAGGCGAGGGGCTACATCGGCGCCTTCGACGGATCGAACGCCCGCCCGGTCCTCCGGCGCGAAGGTCCCGCCGGAGGCGCAACAGGGGACGGCGCGGACCTCGACGACGAGGGATGACGACACACGACCAGGCGCGGCGGGTGACGAGGGACGCACCTGACGCACGGATCCACGAGGAGCCCGGGCCCAGCCTGCCCGAGCGGCTCCTCGCCGCGCGCGAACGGAAGGGCGTCGACCTCTTCCGCGCCGAGCGCGACACGAAGATCCGGACACGCTACCTGTCTGCGCTGGAGCACGGCGAGTACCGGGAGCTGCCGGGCGTCGTCTACACCCGAGGGTTCCTCCGGAACTACGCCCTCTATCTCGGCCTCGATCCGGACGAGATCCTTCGGCAGTGGCACCGCGAGCGCGGAGACGCCGCGCTCGCCGTGCCGGCCATCACGGTGCCGCGGCCGCTGACGACGCCGCGCCAGGGCCTCACCTTCAGCCCCGGGATCCTCGTCGCCGCGCTGCTGACCGTCGGGGTGCTGGCGTTCGGTGCCTACCTCGGCATCCAGCTGCTTCGCTTCGCCCGCCCGCCGACGATCGCGGTGAGCGATCCGCCGCGGGCGGTCTTCGATCTCGACGAGTCCGAGACCCAGTACACCGTGCGGGGGACGACGGCGCCGGGGGCGACGATCGAGATCAAAGCCGCCGGACGCGACGAGCCATACCGGACGACGGCCGATTCGACCGGCGCATGGACGTACACCGTCGACGTCCGACGCGGCCGGAACACGTTCGAGGTGAGCGCAAAGGACCCGGACACGCTCAAGACATCCGAGCAGTCTGTCGCGATCGTCATCAACGTCCCGTTCCTGGCGGCGCAGGCACCGACGTTGACCGTCGACCAGCCCGCCGACGGCGCGACCTACGCCAACGGCGCGATCCCGGTCGAGGGCAAGACGAGCAACGCGAAGACCGTGACGGTCAGTGCCGTCTGGGCCGGCACGGGTCTGCCTCCGGCTGCGTCGCCGACGCCGTCGACGAGCCCGAACGCGTCGAAAGCCCCGAAGTCGAGTCCGAGAACGTCGTCGCCGCCGGCGAGCCCGGGCCCGAAGCCGCCGCCTGCCCAGACCGTCGCGCCGGACGACGACGGATCGTTCAGCCTCCCGATCGAGCTGACCGCGGGTCGCTGGTCGATCACGATCACCGCCGCGTCAGCCGACGACAAGACGGTCGCGATCACCCGCAACGTCTCGGTCAGCTACCAGGGCGTGAACGCCGTCGTCACCATCCAGGGCGGGTCGGCGTGGATCAAGGCCTGGATCGATGGCCAGGTCGCGGACGCGACCGGTGCCGCTGGCCGGACCTTCGCCGACGGCCGCGCGCTCACGCTCACCGGGCGGACCTCGATCGAGGTCCGGACGGGCAAGGCGAGCGTGACGTACTTCACGATCAACGGGGTGTCGCTCGGCCGGCTGTCGACGGACCCGAACCCGGGGACGTGGCTCTTCCAGCCGCCCGCGGCCCCGCAGCGCACCGACCGTCGCTGAGCGCGGTCGCGTGGCGGTCGACGAGGAGCTGCTCGGCCTCGCGGAGCGGCTCCAGGCACGCTGCCTGGCCGTGGGATTGACGGTTGCCACGGCCGAATCGTGCACCGGGGGGCTCGTTGCCCACGCGATCACGTCCGTCGCCGGGTCGTCGGGCTACTTCCGCGGCAGCATCGTCGCCTACGAGAACGGAGCGAAGCAGGCGCTCCTCGACGTGCCCGAAGGCGTCCTCGGCACGCACGGGGCGGTGAGCGCGCAGACGGCTCGCGCGATGGCTGCCGGCGCTCGCGACCGGTTCGGGGCCGACCTCGCCGTCGGGGTGACCGGCATCGCCGGGCCGTCGGGCGGATCGCCCGAGAAGCCGGTCGGGCTGACGTACGTCGGCACGGCGTCCGCGGGCGGCATCCAGGTCCGCCGGAGCCTCTGGACCGGCGATCGCTCGACGAACATCCGGTC
Organism: Candidatus Limnocylindrales bacterium; assembly: GCA_035693145.1. Lineage (GTDB taxonomy): Bacteria > Chloroflexota > Limnocylindria > Limnocylindrales > CSP1-4 > DASSHA01. The sequence goes on along the minus strand of DASSHA010000170.1, from coordinate 2,114 downwards.
GAGCGCCCTGGTCGCGCTCGAGATGCTCCTCGTCGCCGCCTCGGCCGACGCGACGTGACGCGCACATTCGAGGAGATCGCGGCCGGGCTCGAGCCGGTTCGCGACTCACGCCCGATCGCCGCGGGCGAGCGGATCCACGTCGTCGGGATCGGCGGGTCGGCCTCCGCCGGCGCGGCGCTCTCCGCTGCGGCTGCCGGCGCCATCGTGACCGGCTGCGACACGGGCGGCCCGAGTCAGTACACGCAGCCTGCCACCGCCGCCGGGATCGCGATCGATTGGCAGCATGACGCGGCGCATGTCGTCGGGTCCAACGGCCGCCCGCTCGTCGACCGCGTCGCGGTGACGAAGGCCCTCACCTCCGTCCGCCCGGACCACCCCGAGCTGACCGCCGCACGGGACGCCGGGATCGTCGCAGAGAGCGTCCAGCAGGTGATCGCCGATGCAGCGGCGACCAACGGCCAGCGGCTCGTCGGGATCACCGGCACGCACGGGAAGTCGACGACGACGGGCTGGCTCGTCCACCTGCTCGCCGCTGCCGGCCGGGACCCGTCGGCGTTCGTCGGCGCGCTGCTGCCGATGTCGCTCGCCGGCGGCCTGCTCTCGTCCACGACGCGGATCGGCGAGGGTCCCGAGTTCGTGGTCGAGGCGGACGAGTACGCGGGCAACTTCGACCCGTACCGCGCCTGGCTGGGCGTCGTCGTCAGCGCCGAATGGGACCACCCGGACGTGTTCGCGGACCGGTCGGATGTCGTCGCGACGCTCGCGGGCTGGGTCCGCCGGTTCATCGCCTCGGGCGGCGTCGCCCCGGCGTCCGCGGAACGGCCGGTGCTCGTCGCGAACGTCGGCGACGAGGGCGTCGTCGAGCTGCTCGAGACACTCGAGGATTGGGCCGGTCGTCGCGTCCTCGTCGATCTCCTCGACGACTCGTCGGCCGACCTGACCGCGCACCGACGGCGCCTCGTCGAGCGGTTCGGCCGCGTGCCGGGCTCGACCGCGCTCGTCGGCCGCGTCGTCAGCCTCGACGCTGCCGGCGCCGCGGCCGAGATCCTGGGCCCGGGCATCGGCGGCAGCCCCGCGCCGGCACTCGTGGCCACGCCGCTGGCGGGTCGGCACATGCTCCTCGATGGGCTCCTGGCGCTCGCGGCCGCCCTTGCCTGCGGCGCCGATCCGGCGGCGCTCCTTCCGGCGTTCGGTGCGTTCGGCGGCGTGGGCCGCCGGCTCGAGCTCAAGGGCGACGTCGGCGGAGTGGTCGTGCTCGACGACTACGGCCACCACCCGACGGCGATCCGGGCGACGTTCGAGGCCGTCCGTCAGCGCTATCCCGGCCGCCGGCTGTGGGCCGTCTACGAGCCGCTGACGTTCCACCGGACGGCCGCCATGCTCGACGCATTCGCGGACGTCCTCGCGACGGCTGAACGCGCGGCGATCGTCGACATCTGGGCGGTCCGCGACCCGGACACCACCATCGTCTCGGCGGCGGACCTCGCGCGCGCTGTCGACGCCCGTGGGACGCCCGCCCTCGCGACCGGCTCAGCGGAGGCCTCCGCGGCGACCCTCGCGACGCTCGTCGAGCCAGGCGACGTCGTCCTCGTCATGGGTGGTGGCCGGTCCTACGTCACGGCGGAGCAGCTGGTCGAGCGCCTTCGCGGGGAGATCCCGACGGCGTGAATGGCGCCCTGTCCCGCGTCTCCGCGCGGGCGGCGCTGGTCGCGGCGACGGCCGTGCTCGTCGTCGCCGTCCTCCTCCTCGCGTTCGATGCCGTGCGCCCGTTCGTCCTCGGGATCGTCCTGGTCTTCCTCCTCGGACCGCTCGTCGAGCGACTCGCCGCGCGCGGGCTCCCGCGCTGGCTCGCGGTGCTCGTGACGTTCGCGATCGTCATCGCCGTCGTCGTCGCCGTCGCGACGTTCGCCCTATCGCCGCTCGTCCGCCAGCTCGAGGCATTCGTCGAAGACCTGCCGACGATCGCAGGCGATGCGAGGCGAGCGATGGAGGACTTCTACCGCGGATTGGATCTCGCCCCGGACGTGCGTCGCTACATCGACGGGCTCGTCGCCGGAGGCCAGGCGGGCCTGGCCGGGCTCGACCTGCCGGGGATCGTCCGGCCGGTCGTCGGG
>DASSHA010000169.1:0-7526 GCA_035693145.1 Candidatus Limnocylindrales bacterium | reverse complement strand
CCGAGATCGTCGCCGCGGGACGCGACGTCGCGATCGGCGTCGTCGACGTCAAGAGCTACTACGTCGAGACAGCCGACGACGTTGCCGCGCGGATCGAGGCGGTGCTCGCGACGGGCCCGGCCGCCGAGCGGCTCGCGGTCGTCCCGGACTGCGGCTTCAGCCAGACCGCGCGCTGGGCGGCACTGCCGAAGCTGCGGGCGCTCGTGGCGGGACGGGACCTCGTGCTCGGGCGCCGGCCGGCGCGCGTCGCCTCGGACTGACGGCCCGGCTGCTCGACCACGGAGGCTGCGAGGAGGCGGACATGAACGGCCATCGCGTGACGATGCTCGGGACCGGACTGATCGCCGAGTTCTACACCCACACGCTCAACGGCCGGCGTGGTCGCGATCGCGTTGCCGTCGTCTACTCACGTACGGCTGAGCGCGGCCGCGCGTTCGCCGACCGCTGGGGCATCGCGGAGCACACGACCGAGCTCCGAGCGGCGATCGAGCATCCCGACACCGACGTCGTCGTCGTCGGGCTCCCGAACCACCTCCACGAGGAGGCGGTCTCGCTGGTGGCGGCGGCCGGCAAGCCCGTCCTGTGCACGAAGCCGCTCGGCCGGAACGCAGACGAGGCTGCGCGGATGCTCGACGCGGTGGAGGCGGCGGGCGTCTTCGGCGGCTACCTCGAGGATCTCTGCTACACGCCGAAGACGCTCAAGGCCGTCGCCGCGGTTCGCGACGGTGCGATCGGCGACGTCACGTGGGTCCGCTCGCGCGAGGCTCATCCTGGTCCGCATTCCGCCTGGTTCTGGGACGGTCGACTGACCGGCGGCGGCGCCATCATCGACCTCGGCTGCCACTGTATCGAGATCATCCGCAACTATGCCGGCAAGTCGAACCGCCCGGTCGACGTCCTGTGCCACACGGACACGCTCGTCCACCCGATCGTCGACGAGGACAACGCGGTCGCCCTGATCCGGTTCGAGTCCGGCGCCGTCGGACAGTTCGAGGTGAGCTGGACGTTTCGGGGCGGGATGGACCTGCGCGACGAGGTCGCGGGGACGCAGGGCACGATCTGGACGAACCACTTCCTGCGGACGGGCTTCGAGATGTTCAGCGCCGCGGCGGACGCGGGAGGCGGCCGCTATGTCGCCGAGAAGGCCGAGACCCAGGCGGGCTGGTTGTTCCCGGTCGGCGACGAGGTGTCGGAGCTGGGCTACGCCGACATGTTCGACGACATGCTCGGCGCGCTCGACGAGGGGCGCGCGCCGCAGGAGACGTTCCACGACGGCTACGTCGTCAACTCGATCATGGACGCCTGCTATCGATCGGCTCGGGAGGGCGGCTGGGCTCCGGTCGAGCTCGACTGGCGGGCAGGCTCGACCCCCCGGATTGCACCAGTCCCCGAGATCCACGACGGCCAGGTCGTCATCAAGCGCGAAATCCTGCCCGACGGGCGGCACAAGCTCATCCTCAAGGACCCGGCCTCGGGCGACTTCAGCGACCGCGTCGTGAACGCCTGACCGTCGACCCCTGCCGAACAGCCGTTGCGCCACACGAGCACCTGTCTATATTGTCTAGCCCACTCCCGGAATCCGCGGAGGCTGGACATGGCGCGCATCTCGGAGCTCGGCGCGGCGGTCATCGGGACCGGCTTCATCGGCACCGTCCACGTCGAGCAGCTCCGGCGCATCGGCGTCTCCGTTCGAGGCGTCCTCGGCAGCTCGGCCGAGCGAGGCCGAGCGCGCGCGGACGCGCTCGGCGTCCCGGTCGCCTACCCGTCGCTGGATGCGCTGCTCGACGACCCAAGCGTCGACGTCGTCCACGTCACGTCGCCGAATCACGTCCACGTCCCACAGGCCCGGCGGATCCTCGAGGCCGGCCGCCATGTCGTCTGCGAGAAGCCGCTCGCCTTGACCGCCGGGGAATCGGCGGACCTCGTCGAGCTCGCCGCCCGGAGCGGGCTCGTCAACGCCGTGAACTTCAACATCCGGTTCTACCCGCTCAACCAGCACGCTCGCGACCTGGTCCGCCGCGGCTCCCTCGGGCAGGTCCGGTTCGTGACCGGTCGGTACTTCCAGGACTGGCTGCTCCACGACACCGACTGGAACTGGCGGCTCGAACCCGACAAGGGCGGCGCGCTCCGCGCGATCGGCGACATCGGCTCGCACTGGCTCGACCTCGCCGCGTTCACGACCGGCCAGCGGATCACCGACGTCATGGCCGACCTGGCAACGTTCGTGCCCGTCAGGCGCGAGCCGCGCGGCCCGGTCGAGACCTTCGCGACAGATCGCTCGGCGGACGCCATCGACCGACGGATCAGCACCGAGGACGTCGCGTCGATCCTCCTGCGCTTCGAGAACGGCGCGCGTGGCGCGGTCAGCGTCTCGCAGATCAGCGCCGGCCGAAAGAACTCGCTCCAGTGGGAGATCGACGGCTCCGACGGTTCGGCCGCCTGGGATTCGGAATCGCCCGATCGCCTGTGGCTCGGCCACCGCGACGGGGCGAGCGAGGTGCTGCCGCGCGATCCGGCGCTCATGGGTGATGCGGGGCGGGCCGCGGCCGCGCTCCCGGGCGGCCACGTCGAAGGGTTCGCCGACACGTTCGCGGCGCTGTTCCGGGCGATCTACGCGGATGTGGCCGCCGGAGCGCCGTCGGATCGTCCGGCCTATGCCACGTTCGCGGACGGGCACGACGAGATGCTCGTCAACGACGCGATCGCGCGGAGCGCGCGAGAGGGTCGCTGGATCCGGGTCGCGCGGAGCGACGTCCCTGCGCCGGCGATCGTGTGACCAGCGAGGAGGACGACATTTGAAGCTGGGCTTCCTGACCGCGCCATTCCCGGACACGCCGCTCCCCGCGGTCGCCGACTGGGCCGCCGCGACCGGCTTCGAGGTGCTCGAGATCGCCTGCTGGCCGCGCGGTGCGGGCGAGGCCCGCCGATATGCCGGGACGTCGCATATCGACGTCGCCAACCTCTCTGCCGAGGCGGCGACGGAGATCGTCGACCAGCTCGCCTCGAAGGGGCTGGGGATCTCGGGCCTCGGCTACTACCCCAACCCGCTCCACCCGGACCCAGCTCATCGCAACGAGGTCATCGGCCACCTGAAGAAGGTGATCGAGGCCGCCGAGAAGATGGACGTGCCGCTCGTCAACACGTTCATGGGCGGCGACGGCGCGAAGAACCTCGACCAGAACTGGGAGGAGGCGCTCCGCGTCTGGCCGGACATCGTCGCGTTCGCGAACGATCACGGCCGCAGGATCACGCTCGAGAACTGCCCGATGCTGTTCTCGTACGACGAGTGGCCCGGCGGCCACAACATCGCGACGAGTCCCCGGATGTGGCGCCGGATCCTCGAGCAGTGGGGCGACACGATCGGGTTGAACTTCGACCCCTCGCACCTCGTCCTCCAGATGATCGACATCCGCCGGTTCCTCAAGGAGTTCGGGCCCCACGTCCTCCATTACCAGGCGAAGGACCTCATGATCGATCGCGACGGGCTCTACGAGCAGGGGATCTTCTCGATGGGGATTGGCTGGCAGATCCCGCGCATCCCGGGCCTCGGCGAGGTCGACTGGTCGGCCGTGTTCTCCGAGCTCTACCGGGCCGGCTACGAAGGCGACTGCATCATCGAACACGAGGACCGGCGGTTCGAGGGCAGCGACGCGAAGGTCAAGCAGGGCTTCCTCATCGCGCGCGACGTCCTCCGGCCATACTGCAAGTGAGCACGCTCGACGGCTACACCGAACGGGACATCGCGAAGGCCATCGACCATTCGCTGCTCCGTCCCGAGCTGGACGATGCGTTCGTCGAGGACGGCTGCCGCCTGGCGGCCGAGTACGACGTCGCGTCGGTCTGCGTGCGACCCGCGGACGTCGCCCGCGCGGCGGCGCTCCTGCGCGGGAGCGACGTCGCCGTCGGCACGACGATCGGCTTTCCGCACGGCAACCACGCGACCGAGACGAAGGTCTTCGAGGCCCGCCGGGCGCTCGAGCAGGGCGCGACAGAGCTCGACATGGTCCTGCTCATCGGGGCGCTCCGGTCGGGGCGCGACGAGGACGTCCGTTCCGACATCGCGGCAATCGTCGACGTCGCTCACGCCGCAGGCGCGATCGTCAAGGTGATCTTCGAGAACGCCTACCTGAACGACGACGAGAAGGTGCGGGCCTGCCGCCTGTCAGAGGCGGCGGGCGCGGACTTCGTCAAGACCTCGACCGGCTTCGCGCCGTCGGGCGCGACCCATGCCGACCTGCGGCTGATGCGAGCAAACGTCTCGCCGCATGTCAGCGTCAAGGCGGCTGGCGGCGTCCGCACGCTCGACGCGTTGATCGAGGTGCTGGAGCTCGGCGTCAGCCGCGTCGGCGCGACCCAGACGAAGGCGATCATCGACGACTTCCGGGCCCGGACGGCGTCACGCAACGTCCCGCTCGCGGGAGCCGCCGACCGATGACCGCCGCGACCGCCGGCCTCGCCTGGATGCACGCGGCCACGGCCGTGATCGACCGGATCGGCACGACGCAGGCCGACGCGATCGAACAGGCCAGCCAGTGGGCCGCCGAGGCGATCGCGGCCGACGGCCTCGTCCACCTGTTCGGCACGGGCCACTCGCGGATCCCGGTCGAGGAGATGTTTCCGCGCTACGGCTCGTACCCCGGGTTCAACCCGATCGTCGAGCTGTCGATGACGTTCCACACCCAGATCGTCGGGGCGAACGGCCAACGCCAGGCGATGTTCATCGAGCGCATGCCCGGACTCGCCGAGGTCATCCTCTCGAACTTCACGTTCGGCCCGCGCGACATCATGATCGTCTTCTCCGCGAGCGGCCTGTCGGCCGTCCCCATCGAGCTCGCCCGAGGCGCCCGTCGTCGCGGGCTCCGTGTCGTTGCGGTCACGTCCGTGGCGCAGTCCACGGCCCAGCCGCCCGATCCGATCGTCGGCAGCCGCCTGCTCGACGAGGCCGACCTGGTCATCGACCTGTGCACCCCCGAGGCCGACGCGATGTGCCAGCTGGACGACCTCGACACGCCGGTCGGCCCGTCCTCCACGATCGCGGCCGTGGCGATCGTGAACGCGCTCAAGGTCCGCGTCGCCGAGCTGCTCGCGCATCGTGGAGCGCTTCCCCCCGTCATCACCCGAGCGTCGGTCGTAGGCGCCGATCGCTCGCGGGACCTGTTCGACGAGGCCTACCGAGAGCACGCGCGGCGGATCGCCCGTGCCATTGCCGGTGGCAGCTGATGGCGACCACGACGGGCAGGAGGTGTTGACCGATCGATCGCATCACGCTCCCGACGAACGGTCTTTGTGTCGGCGCGACCAGATCGGCGCGCCGCGGGCCAGGAGGAGAGTAGGAATGATCAACGGATTCAGGCGCAGCCGGCTCCTGGTGGGGCTGACCGCCATCGTCATGGTGGCGGCCGCCTGCCAGGGCGCGGCGTCGTCGCCGAGCAGCGGCGGAGGCAGTCCGAGCGTCGCGCCGCCGGCGAGTGCCGGCACGAGCTCGGCTCCGTCGAGCGCCGCTCCGTCGAGCGCGACGAAGTACAAGATCGGCTATTCGAACGCCGGCGGCGTCGGTAACGGCTTCCGCGAGGAGCAGGTCTGCACCGCCAAGGCGCAGAGCGCGGCGTCCGGGCAGGTCTCCGATCTCATCGTCAAGCACCGCAACACGGACGCGGCCGGCCAGGCCTCCGACATCCGCGACCTCGTGAGCGCGGGCGTCCAGGCGATCGTCTTCAACCCGAACGACCCGAGCGCGCTCAACCCGGCCCTCCAGGCCGCGCACGACGCCGGGATCAAGACCGTCTCGGTCGACGCCTACGTGACCGATCCGAACACCTGGAACCTCTACAACAACCAGGTGAAGTACGCCGAGCTCGGCGCCAAGTGGCTGTTCGATCAGCTCGGCGGCAAGGGCACCGTCTGGTACACCCGCGGCCTCGCCGGCAACCCGGCCGACTCCGACCGCGACACCGGCTTCAAGAACGTCCTCAAGGACTATCCGAACATCAAGGTCGTCCCGAACAACGACGGCGTCTTCACCGGCTGGGATCCGGCCAAGGCGACCCAGGTCACGAACGACTTCCTCGCGAGCGGCCAGTACGACCAGATCGACGGGATCTGGGCGTCCGGCATGGGCGCGCAGATCGTCGACGCGATCAAGGCCGCGAACAAGCCGTTCAAGCCGATCGCCGACGCCGACATCGGGGCGTTCGTCAAGCAGCTCCTCGACCCCACCGGGTACCCGGGCCTGAAGGGCGCGGCCGTGACGAACACCGCATCCGTCGGCGGCGCGGGCATCACGCTCGCGCTCAAGCTCCTCAACGGCGAGACGGTCCAGGCGGACCCGAACGCCGGCCGGGCCAACACGGTCCTGCTCGACCCCGTGCTCCTCGACAACACGACGGACCAGGGAAAGAGCGACCTCCAGGCCTGGCTCGCCGTGCCCGGAATGGATCCGCTGTGGCCGCTCAGCCTCGAGATCAAGGGCTGGACGACGTACGATCCGAACACGGTTCCGTCCTCCTGCAAGGGCGCCTAGCCCGACCCGGGAGTCGCATGCACGGGGGACGCGCCTCACGGCCGTCCCCCGTGCCGCTTTCCACGACCGAGGAGCGATGACCGCCACCGCCACCGACCTCCTGCTCGACGCGACCGGCGTCTCGAAGGCCTACGGCGCCGTCGTGGCGCTCAGGTCGGCCTCGATCGCCGTCCGCCCGGGCGAGGTCCATGCGCTCATGGGCGCGAACGGCGCCGGCAAGAGCACGTTCGTGAAGATCCTCACCGGCGCCGTCCGACCGGACGCCGGCCGGATCCTGGTTCGCGGCCACGAGCGGACGGTGCACTCACCGGCCGAGGCGCGCCGCGGCGGCATGGTCTCGGTCTACCAGGAGCCCGCGCTCATCCCGGACCTCGACATCCGGTCGAACCTCCGGCTGACCGACACGCCGATCGAGCCGTTCCGCGACTGGCTCGGCCGGCTCGGGCTGACCCGCCTCGACCTGTCGACGATGGCGCGCCGTCTGCCGCTCGCCACGCTTCGGATCATCGATCTCTCGCGCGCGCTCGCCATCGAGCCCGACGTGCTCATGCTCGACGAGATGACGGCCGCGCTCCCGGCGAACCTGACCGAGCGCGTCCTCGAGACGATCGGCGGCCTCCGCGGGGGCGACCGTTCCGTCGTCTTCATCAGTCACCGGATGATCGAGATCGGCGCGGTGTGCGACCGCGCGACGGTCCTCCGCGAGGGCGAGACGGTCGGCGTCGTCGACGTGACGGCCGGCTCGGAGGAGCGGATCGTCGAGCTGATGCTCGGCCAGATCGCCGGCGAGGGCCGCGCCCTGGCCGAGCGGACCGCCAGATCGCGGCCGGCAGATGCGACGCCGCGGCTGTCGGTCCGGTCGCTCGCCTCGGGGACGAAGCTCGAGGACGTCTCGTTCGACCTCTATCCGGGCGAGGTGCTCGGCGTCGTCGCGCTCGAGGGCCAGGGCCAGGACGAGCTGTTCGAGGTCCTGTCCGGGATGACGAAGCCCAGCCGCGGCGCGCTC
>DASSHA010000168.1:0-19251 GCA_035693145.1 Candidatus Limnocylindrales bacterium | reverse complement strand
CGTGGCGGCCGCAGCTGCGCTCCTCCTCCCGGTCGTGTTGCTCTCCGGCGTCGGTGGCGGGGTCACGGGCGCCGGCCCCGGCGTCGGCCAGTCGGGCAGGTCGATCGACGAGATGTGGCACGCGACGGGCTGGGACGAGGTCGGCCGGCGTCCCGGCGACGAAACGGTCTCGCCGGCGCTCGCCGACGCGGTTCGGACCACCGGCCCACACGACATCGGAGCGGGATCCAAGGTTGTCGCCAGCGCGTCGGTCCCGGCATCCGAGGTCAGCGACTGGACGGCGTTACGCCTCGAGGTCTGGCGAGCATCCGATGACCCGGGATCCGGGCCGGAGATCGACCCGGACGCCACGTCGCCGGATCGCGTCGTTCCCCTTGGGTCGGTCGATGGATCGCTGGTGGCAACGGTGCGCCTCGATGATCGGCCGGGGGCGAGGGGGACGTGGGCTGTCGTCACGGGCGCCGCGGCGGACGGCGCTCGATACGTGCTCGCGAGGGACTTCGCGTGGGCACCTTTCCAGGGCAGCGTGATCGACTGGATCACGGCGGTCGCGCGCTGAGGATCGCGTCCCGTACGATCCGTCGGTGACGACACAGCCAGACACGTCGACCGAGCTTGCCGAGCTCGCCGAGGACTACTGGCAGCAGGTCCTCCGCGACGAGCCGGTGCTCGCGACCGCCATCGGCGACCGCCGCTACGACGACCGGCTGCCCGATCACGCGCCACAGGCGATCGCCGAGCGGCGGCGGCGGCTGGCGGCGCTCCGCGGACGATCGGCCACCCTCGAGGCGAGCGAGCTCGACGCCGCCGACCGCGTGACGCTCGACGAGCTCCGCGGCGCGATCGACCGGGACGACGCAGTCCTCGGCCTCGATCTCGACGCCTGGGCGGTCGATCCGCTCGAGGGGCCGGTGGTCGAGGCCCTCAACCTCGAGTCGATCCAGCCCGTCAGGACGCCGGACGAGGGCGCGGCGCTCGTCCGTCGCTGGCAGGCGCTCGGTCCGTGGTTCGACCAGCACGTCGAGAACCTCCGCCGTGGGCTTGCGGACGGCCGCGTCGCGGTCCGAACCCCGGTCGAGAAGGCGACCGACGTGATCGCCGGCGCGCTCGCCACGGGCGACGACGAAACGGTCCTGCTCGCGCCCGCTCGGGAGGCGCACGAGGACTGGTCGCCTGCGGACCGCGATCGGTTCCGGGCGGCGCTCCGAGAGGCCGTCACCGGCGTGGTTCGGCCGGCCTTCGAGCGCGTTCGCACCGTGCTCGAGGACGAGGTCCTGCCTCGAGCCCGCACGGACGAAGAGCCTGGGATCAATCGGGTGTCGGAGGGCGCCGCGGCCTATCGGGAGCTCGTTCGCTACCACACGTCGCTTTCGCTGACGCCCGAGGAGGTCCATGCGACCGGGGTCGCAGAGGTCGAACGGATCGACCGCGAGCTCGAGGAGCTCGGCCGGCAGGTCCTCGGCGCGACTGATCGGTCGGCGACGATCGCCCGGCTCCGCTCCGACCCGGCGCTCCACTTCACCAGCCGCGACGAGGTCACCGAGACGGCCGAAGCGGCGCTCGCGCGCGCCCAGGCGGCCATCCCCGGCTGGTTCGGTCGGCTGTCCCGGGCGCCGTGCGTCGTCGTCCCGATGGCGGCACACGAGGAGGAGCATTCGACGATCGCGTACTACAGGGACCCGGCGATGGATGGCTCCCGGCCGGGCCAGTACTACATCAACGCCTCGCATCCGGAGACGCGTCCGAGGTACGAGGCCGAAGCGCTCGCCTTCCACGAATCCGTGCCCGGGCACCACCTCCAGATCGCGATCGCCCAGGAGCTCGACGCGCTGCCCGCCTTCCGGCGCCACCTCGGCCCGACCGCGTTCTTCGAGGGCTGGGGCCTCTACGCCGAGCGACTGTCCGCAGAGATGGGACTGTACTCGGGCGACCTCGATCGCTTCGGCATCCTGTCGTTCGACGCCTGGCGCGCGTGCCGGCTCGTCGTCGACACCGGCATGCACGCCCTCGGCTGGTCGCGCCAGCAGGCGATCGACTACATGGTCGAGCACACCGCTCTCGCGCCGAACAACATCGCGAACGAGGTCGACCGCTACATCGTCTGGCCGGGCCAGGCGCTCGCCTACAAGACGGGACAGCTGGAGATGCTCCGCCTGCGGGCGATGGCGGCAGCGGCACGCGGCCGGCGCTTCGACATTCGTGGCTTCCACGACGTCCTGCTCGGTTCCGGGGCCGTCTCCCTTCCGACGCTCCGTGCCCAGGTCGAACGCTGGATCGAACACCCGGGATGAGCCCGCGTCGAGGAGCGTCGTGCACGATCGTGGATCGTGGACGATCTCCGCATCGGTGCGGTCGCGCGGACCGCTCGCCATCGTCTCCCGATGCGACAGGCCGACATCGCGGCGCGCGCCGGTCGCAGCCAGCAGCTCGTCTCGCTCTTCGAACATGGTGGGCTGGCTGCGGTCGACCGGGAAGCGGCTCGGCGGATCTGCGCTGCGCTCGAGATGCGGCTCGACGTCGTGCCGCGATGGCGCGGGTCGGACCTCGACCGACTGCTCGACGAGGCTCATGCCGGATTGGTGAACGAGGCCGTACGCCGGCTGAGGGATGCTGGCTGGGAACCGCTCGTCGAGTGGTCGTTCAGCCATTTCGGGGAGCGTGGCTCCGTGGACGTCGTCGGTTGGCGCGCGAAGACTCGGCAGCTGCTCGTGATCGAGGTGAAGAGCCGGATCGTCGATACGCAGGAGCTCCTGGCAGCCCTTGACCGAAAGGTCAGGCTGGCCCGAGCGCTGCTCCCGGCGGAGCGGGCCGAGCGAACCGATACGCGGGCTGCTCTTCCTCCCGGGTACCAACGGGCGTGGTGGTACGGACCTGGGGTGCCGTCGGGTTCGCCGTCGATGATCGCTGCGGGGCATTACCACCAGGGTGGCTGGTGTTTTCCGGCGTTTTCGCACCGGAAGACCGCGCAATACCAGCCGGGTTGGTAGGACGCAGGGGCGGACGCCACGACGGCCCAGCCAGGGGCGCGCAATATCAGCCGGGGTGCGACGCAGACTCGGCGGCCCGAAGTGGCTGCGGCTCGTAGAATCGACAGCCCGTCCTCCAGTAGCCGAAGGCACGCCCACATGCCCGACCCGTCCGGCCAGCCGCTTCCCTACGACCGCCCGACCGACCCCGACAAGCGCCACTCGGCCGCGCTCACCGACGGACCCGACCGGGCGGCGGCCCGGGCGATGCTCAAGGCGGTCGGCTTCACCGACGAGGACCTGGCGAAGCCGCTCATCGGCGTCGCGACGACGTGGATCGAGACGATGCCGTGCAACCTGAATCAGCGCCGGCTCGCCGAGTTCGTCAAGGAGGGGATCCGCGCCGCGGGCGGAACCCCCATGGAGTTCAACACGATCGCGGTTAGTGACGGCGTGTCGATGGGTACCGAGGGGATGAAGGCGAGCCTGATCAGCCGCGAGGTCATCGCCGATTCGATCGAGCTCGTCACGCGCGGTCACCTGTTCGACGGCCTCGTCTGCCTCGTGGGCTGCGACAAGACGATCCCGGGCGCCGTCATGGCGCTCGGCCGACTCGACGTCCCGAGCGTCGTCCTCTACAACGGGACGATCTACCCGGGCGTGTACAAGGGCAAGCGGAACGCGACCGTCGTCAGCGTGTTCGAGGCGATCGGCGCATACCGCGCCGGGAAGATCTCCGCGGAGGAGCTGTACGAGGTCGAGAACGCCGCCTGCCCCGGGGCCGGCGCCTGCGGTGGCCAGTTCACCGCGAACACGATGAGCACGGCGCTGGAGTTCATGGGCATCTCCCCGGCCGGGCTCAACGGGATCCCGGCGGAGGATCCAGCAAAGGACGACGCGGCCCGTCGCACGGGCGAGCTCGTCATGGACCTCCTCCGGCGCGACGTCCGTCCGTCGTCGATCGTGACCAGAGCCGCGCTCGAGAACGGGATCGCATCGATCGCCGCGACCGGTGGCTCGACGAACGGGGTCCTTCACCTGCTCGCGATCGCCCACGAGTTCGGCATCCCCCTCGACATCGACGAGTTCGGGGCGATCGCCGACCGCACACCGATCGTCGCGGACATGCAGCCCGGCGGTCGCTACACCGCGACCGACATCTACGAGGCCGGGGGCGTCGGCCTCGTCATGCGCGAGCTGGCGAAGCGGGAGCTGCTTCACGTCGACGCGGCCACGGTCGACGGACGGACGATCGGCGAGGTCGCGGCCGCGGCCCGCGAGACGCCGGGCCAGCAGGTCGTCGTCCCGATCGAGACGCCGATCAAGCCGGTCGGCGGCCTGACGATCCTGCGCGGCTCGCTCGCCCCCGACGGCTGCGTCATCAAGCTTGCCGGGCACGAGCGGCGCCACCACCGCGGCCCCGCGCGCGTGTTCGACTCGGAGCAGGCCTGCTATGACGCCGTCCGGGCGCAGCGGATCGGGCCGGGTGACGTGGTCGTCATCCGCTACGAAGGGCCCGTCGGAGGTCCCGGCATGCAGGAGATGCTGAGCGTGACCGGCGCGCTCGTCGGGGAGGGTCTCGGTGACAGCGTCGCGCTCCTGACCGACGGCCGCTTCAGCGGCGGCACGCATGGCCTGATGATCGGCCACGTCGCGCCCGAGGCCGCGCTCGGCGGGCCGATCGCGCTGGTCGAGGAGGACGATGAGATCGAGATCGACGTCGACGCGAAGCGGCTGGACCTCCTCGTGAACGAATCCGAGCTCGGGCGCCGCGCCGAGCGTTGGACGCCGCCGCCGCCGCGCTATCGGGGCGGGGTCATGGCGAAGTACGCCGCGCTCGTGTCGTCCGCGTCGAGCGGTGCGGTGACGACGGGACGACGCCTCGAGGCTGCGCTCGCCCGCGCGGAATCCCTCGAGCCGCGCGAGCGGCAGGCGGTCGGATGACGGCAGCGTCGACCAAACCGGGCCTCGTCGGCTTCCGAATCTCCGCCCTGGCGTCCCGCGGGATCGATTGGTCGAAGCTCGACGCGACGTGGGCGCTGGCCGGCGAGTGCGACGTCTTCGATGCCGGCTGGATGAGCGACCACCTGACGGACGTCAGCCAGCCGCGGGGCGGCGGCGGGTTCGAGGCGATCGCCGCCGCAGCGGCACTCGCCCACCGCGTGCCGGGCAAGTGGATCGGGATCGCGGTCCTCTCGAACACGTTTCGCCACCCGGCGGTCCTCGCGAAGTCGGCCGCCGTTTTGGACAACGCGACCGGCGGCCGGTTCATCCTCGGCTTTGGCGCGGGCTGGCACGAGGGCGAGCACGATGCCTTCGGGATCGAGCTGCCGCCGATGCGCGAGCGGTTCGACCGCTTCGAGAGTGCGATCGGCGTCCTGACGGCGCTCTTCAGCGACGAGGCGCGACACGACCCGGGCGTCAGCAGACCGGACGGGCGCTATCCGCTCCGGGACGCGACGCTCGAGCCGGCCACGATTCGGCCGGAGGGGCCGCCGCTCTGGCTCGGCGTCGAGAAGCGACGCGGGATCGGCCTTGCGGTGCGATACGCGGACGGTTGGCCGATGCCGGGCACGTACGCCGGTGACGTCGGCTATTTCGTCGCGAAGCGCGACGAGATCTGCCGCGCGCTCGAGGCCGGCGGCCGGGACGCAGAGGACTTCACGTTCGCGGCACAGCTGAGCGTCGGCGAGGACCCGGGCGACCTTCGCCGGGCGCGGGACACGGCGATCGAGTTCCGTCGGGCGGGAGCCGACCACGTCATCATCGGTGTGCCGGGTCGACTCGGCCCGGAAGGACTCGCCGCGATGGCGCGCGAGGTCGCGGAGCCGCTTCGTGAGGCTGCAGGATGACGCAGCCGACCCAACCGACCGAGCCGACCGAGCCGACGGACCAGCACGACGAGCCGCTTCCGCCCGATCCGGCCGCCTACGACGACCCGCGCGCCGAGCTGGCGCGACGGCGCGGGCTGGCGGCGCCCTACATTGCCGGCGGTCGTGACCCCGATCCGGCCGACGGGCTGCGCGAGGAACGCGTCTACGGTCGCCTGCTGCTGATCATGGTCATCGCGATCCTGGGCATCACCCTGATCCTGACGATCGCGGCGATCGCTCTCGGGGCGTTCGGCTACAGCGGGCGCTGACGCGCCGTCAGCGTTCGGTCGGCCCGCCGCCCTCGTCGCCGACGGCGGGTTCGATCGTCACCGTCTCGTCGCAGCTGGTGCAGCGAAAGATCCGTCGCAGCCCCCACAGTCGTTCCGGATCGTGCGCCGCGGGGTCCTCGTGCCTCGACACCTCGATCATCGGCGAGGTTGAACCGTCGTTGTGATGGTGCGACACGCGGTACTCCATCTCGACGAGTCGCGCGGGGTCCATCGTTCCTCCTCCGGGCTCGGTGCCCGATCGATTCAGCTCGTCCGGCCGCGGATCAGCCGGCCTCGGCGCGAGATCGCATGGGTCGCCAGCGCGGCGACCCCCATGGCCACGAGCGCTCGCTCGGGGGACGGCATCGGTCGGACCGCGGACAGGAACTGGTCCGCGCGAGCTCGGTCGACCGTCCGAAGGACCGCTCGGCCGCGCGCGGTCAGCCAGACGCTCCGCTGTCGCCTGTCGTCGGCCTCGAGTCGCCGTTCGACGAGCCTGCGTCGGACGAGCGAATCGGCGATTCGCGAGGTGGCGGATGGCGACCGACCCAGCACGTCGGCCAGGTCCGAGATCGTCGTCGTCCCTCCGTCGGCGAGGGCGTAGAGCGCGGCGAGCTGAGTGAACCCGAGGCGCAGCTCGCCGAGCTGGGCCGCGAACCCGACGACGAGCTCACGCCACAGGGCACGCCCCATCGCGACTCGTTCCGAGATCTCGCGCGGGTTCCCGGTCCTGATCCCGGCGGCGACGACGGGAGCGGAGAGGTCCGCCTCGAACAGGCGAGCGATCGCACCCCGCGACGGGGCACGCCTGCCCCGCCGGATCAGCGGGCCGGAACGAAGCCTGGGGGACGGTGGCGTCACGGCGCGACCGTACCGGCCGCGCGCCATCGGTGCAACCATGCACGGAGTTTCGGGGGGATGCGGCCGCGCACGGGTACGCTGGCGGTGATGGCTTCTCGTTCGATTGCGCTCGTCTTTCCCGGCCAGGGTTCCCAGGCCGTCGGCATGTGCCAGGCGCTCGTCGCCACGTCGCCCGCGGCCGCACGCGTGTTCCTCGTCGCTGACGACGCGCTCGGCGAGCCGATCAGCCGGCTCGCGTTCGACGGTCCCGAGGACGAGCTCAACAAGACGGAGAACGCGCAGCCGGCGCTGCTCGCTGCGTCAATCGCCTACCTCGCTGCGCTCCGCGAGCGCTGGGCTGCCGCGGCTCCAGGCCCCGAACGCGAAGTCCGCTTCGTTGCCGGCCATTCGATGGGCCAGTACAGCGCCCTGGTGGCTGCCGAATCGCTCGACCTCGCCGATGCCGTCCGACTCGTCCGCGAGCGGGGCCGCCTCATGCAGGCGTCGGGCTCCGGGCGCGAGGGCCGGATGGCCGCGATCATCGGGCTGCCGGAGGATCGGGTCGACGACCTGATCGAACGCGCGTCGCCGTCCGGGCTCGTGACCGTCGCGAACCGGAACTCCCCTGGGCAGATCGTGATCTCGGGCGAACGTGCCGCGATCGACGCCGCGCTGCCGCTCGCGAAGGAGCTCGGCGCTCGGCGGGCGGTCGAGCTGCCGGTCTCGGTCGCCAGCCACTCCCCGCTCATGGCCGAGGCGGCCGATGCGCTCCAGGCGGTGCTCGCCGACGTGACCTTCGCGGATCCGCGTCCGCCGCTTCGGGCGAACAGCGACGGCCACGTCATCGACCACGCCGCTGCCGCCCGAAACGAGCTCGTCGACCATCTCACGAGCGGCGTCGACTGGGTCGCGGTTGTCGAGGCGCTCGTCACCGACGGCGTCACGACATTCGTCGAGGTCGGTCCCGGGCGCGTCCTGACCGGCCTCATCAAGCGGATCGCGCCGGACGCCGAAGCGCTCGCAACGGACGACCCATCCGCCGTCGACCACCTGTTCGTTCCGTCCCTGACCACCGGCTGACCTTCGGAGGGCCCTCGCTCCCGTGCGCACACCCGACTACAACCGACGCGTCGTCGTCACCGGCCTCGGTGTCATCAGCCCGGTCGGCAACGACAAGCAAACTGCCTGGTCGAACCTCGTGAATGGCGTCTCCGGCATCGGCGAGATCACGAAGTTCGACACGACGCCGTATGCGCAGCGTGCCGCGGGCGAGGTCAAGGACTTCATCGCGACGGACTGGCTCGACCCGAAGGCCGTCCGTCGGTCCGAGCCGGCGATGTGGTACGGCGTCGCCGCGGCGAAGCAGGCGGTCGCGGATTCGGGGCTCGAGATCACCGACGAGAACCGGACGGAGATCGGCGTCGTCTTCGGCTCCGGCGCCGGCGGCCAGGTCCTCATGATCGACAACTGGACCGTGCTCCGGGAGAAAGGCCCGCAGCGAGTGGCTCCGACGTTCATCGCAAACGGGCTCGTGGATTCGACGTCCGGGATGATCGCGATCGAGACGGGGGCGATCGGCCACAACATCTGCGTCGTTTCGGCGTGCTCCACCGGGACGAGCTCGGTCGGTGAGGCTGCCGAGGCGATCCGCCGCGGCGACTGCATCGCCGTCATCGCCGGATCGACCGAGATGCCGCTCCTCGAGGTCGCGCATGCGGGGTTCGGGAATATGCGCGGCCTCGGCAACCCGCGGCCCGGGGAGCCGATCTCGTCGGTCTCGCGGCCATTCGACGCGACGCGCGACGGGTTCGTCCTCGGCGAAGGCGCCGGAGCCCTGATCCTCGAGGATCTCGAGATCGCCAAGGCTCGCGGCGCGCGGATCTACGCCGAGGTCGTCGGATATGGCTCGGCGGCGGACGGCTGGGACATGATCCAGCCGATCGAACACGGGACCGGGTCGTCGCGAGCGATGAAGATGGCGCTCGACCGGCGCGGCGTGCCGGCCGACGAGGTCGACGTCATCAACCCGCATGGGACGTCGACGCCGCTCGGCGACAAGCGGGAGGCCGAGGCGATCTGGGCCGTGTTCGGCTCGCGGGCCGGGGCGACGGCTCGGTCGCTCGCGATCAGCGCAACGAAGTCGATGACGGGCCACATGATGGGCGCCGCGGGCGGCTTCGAGGCGTTCGCCACCGTGATGACCGTCGCAGAGCAGTGCGTCCCGCCGACGATCAACTACCGTGATCCCGATCCCGACTGCGACCTTTGGATCCCGACCGAGGCCGTCGAGATGCAGGTCCGAGCGGCCCTCTCGAACAACATCGGCCTCGGCGGCCACAACGCGGCCATCATCGTCCGCCGGTACGAGGGCGACTGAATTCCGCGGAGCGCGTGACCGCGGGCGGAGGGCCGGTCGTGCGCCGGCGCGCGGCCCGGAACGTCAGGGGCGCGCCGATGCTATGCACAGCCCGGTCGGCTCGCGGTGAGGCCCCGGGCGGAAAGCATTCCGGCCCGCCGATGCCATGCACAGCCCGGTCGGCTCGCGGCGGGTTCCCGGGGCGGAAAGCATCGCCGTCCGCCGATGCCATGCGCAGCCCGGTCGGCTCGCGGTGAGGCCCCCGGGGCGGGAAGCATTGCCGTCCGCCGATGCCATGCACAGCCCGGTCGCGTCACCGCCATGCGCGCGGGCGGGTGCCATCCGCCACCTCTCGACTGGTCCTCCATCACGCCCGCGGCGATGCTCGTCGCGCTTCGGCGATGTCGAGAGGCGACCAGGTTGCGTCAAGCCCTTCCCTGTACTCCCATGGCTGCGGATCGCGGGCGACGAGGGCGATCCTCCGCGCCTCCGGTGTGCCGACCCAGCCGAGGACGACGACGAGGCGGACGAACCTCGACAGCTTGAGCGTTCGGTTCCGGCCGTGTTCCACGCGCGAGATCGTCGACTGGCTCAGCCGGACGCGACGACCGAGGTCGCGTTGTGTCCATCCGAGCCGGTGGCGCGACGCCCGTACCTCGCGACCGACCAGCTGGAGTGCGCTCCCGGTCCACGGCGGTTCTCGTTCCTCGAACACGACTCGAGTTGACCAGGCGGCGCTCAACCCCCAATCAACCTTCAATCATCGATCCGCGAATCCCGTCCCCCCCGATATGCCATGCATAGCATCGGGAGGAGCGACCTGGTCGCCGGGCCGCAAAGGGCGGCGCGCCGCCGCTCGAAACATGCCGTGCATGGCATCGGGCGAGCGACGTGGTCGCGGGCGGCCCGGGCGCGCCGCGCTCGAAACATGCCGTGCATGGCATCGGGCGAGCGACGTGGTCGCCAGCGGGACGCGGGCCACCAGCGCCCGCAGGACCTCTACTGCACCCGCACGATGGTCTTCGCTTCGGACCAGTGGCGCTCGAGGCCGTAGTAGTCGCGTTCGGGCGGCGTGAAGATGTGGACGATGACGCCGCCGAAGTCGAGCAGCATCCAGTGTGATGCCGCGATCCCCTCGCGTCCGATCGGCCGCACGCCCTCGGCGCGGAGCCCCTCGACGATCCCGTTGCCGATCGCTTCGAGCTGCCGTTCGGAGCCGCCCGAACAGATGATGAAATAGTCCGCCACCGTCGTCAGGGCACCGATGTCGAGCAGGACGATGTCGGCGGCCTTGCGATCCTCGGCCAGCTCGACGATCCGCCGCGCCAGCTCGATCGGGGGCTGGTCCTGGGGCGGGGCCGGGGTGTCACGGGCGGGGAGGCCCGGGATGCGCGCCGGTCGTGGCGCGTGGGTGTCGGTCACGTGCTCCTCTCATGCGTCTTTCGGTAGAGGCCATGGTGCGCGATGTACGCGTCGACCGCCGGCGGGACGAGATACCGGATCGACCGCCCGGTCGACGCGCGGGCCCGGATGTCGGACGCGGACACGTCGATCGCCGGCCCGTCGATCCAGCGGAAGCGGGATTCGCGCCCCGGGAACCGCTCGCTGACCCACGATTCCGAGACCCGATCGCGGCCCGCGCGC
This sequence comes from Candidatus Limnocylindrales bacterium, assembly GCA_035693145.1. GTDB lineage: Bacteria > Chloroflexota > Limnocylindria > Limnocylindrales > CSP1-4 > DASSHA01. The sequence goes on along the minus strand of DASSHA010000168.1, from coordinate 8,303 downwards.
GGAACCACCGCCAGGCACGCGAGGTCGAGGATCCGGTCGGGTCGATGCCATGTCGGGAAACCGGCAATGGCTTCCTCGGAGAGGATGAACCAGAGCTCCGAACGACCGCTCGAACGGCTGCTGCCGAGATCGGCGAGCGTATCGGCCGTGTACGACGGCCCGCGTCGATCCACCTCGATTCTCGAGACCTCGAAGGCCGGATTGTCCGCGACCGCCGCCTCGAGCATCGCGACGCGGTGCTCGGCGCGAGTCACGCCGCCGGCCGCCTTGTGCGGCGGCGTGCCCGCCGGCACGAACAGAACCCGCGACAGGCCAAGCGATTCGCGAGCCGACTCGCCGATCGCGAGATGGCCCCAATGGACCGGATCGAACGTTCCGCCGAGGATGCCGATGGGGCCGGCCTGCGCACCCGGACGCGCCGCCCTCACGCCTCCCACGCCTCGGGCGCCCATTCGAGCTCGACGCGGCCGAGCCTGACCGTGTCGCCGGCCGCGACGCCCTGGCGGCGCAGCTCGGCGTCGATGCCGAGCCGCGCGAGGTCACGCTGGAACCGGGCCGCCGATTCCTCGTTCTCGAAGTTCGTCTGCGCCGCGATCCGTTCGATGCGCCGGCCGCGCACACGGAAGGCGTCCCCGTCGCGTTCCACCGTGAATTCCTCGCGCGCGGGCTCGATGCGGTGAACGACGACGCCGCTCGGCTCAGGGGGCGCCGCGAGCGCGTCGGCGTCGGGAAGCATCTCGGCCAGCATCGCCCGCAGGTGATCGATTCCCTCGCCGGTCGCGGCGCTCGTCGGAACGACGTTCGACCGCCGGTCCTCGCCGTGGCCGTCGCGGAACGCCGGCCACGCCTCGCGCGCGCCCGACAGGTCGATCTTGTTGAACGCGACGATGATCGGTCGCTCCAGCAGCGCCGGGTCGTGCGCCGCGAGCTCGTCGCGGATGACGATTTCGTCCGCCAGGGGGTCGCGCGACGAGCCGTCGACGACGTGGACGAGCAGACGCGTCCGCTCGACGTGCCGGAGGAAGGCGTGCCCGAGCCCGGCACCCCCGGACGCCCCTTCGATGAGCCCGGGGACATCGGCGATCGTCGGCCGGCGGTCGTCGCCCGGGCCAAGGTCCATCACCCCGAGGTTCGGTTCGAGCGTCGTGAAGGGATACGAGGCGATCTTCGGCCGCGCGGCCGTCAGGGCTGCCAGGAGCGTCGACTTGCCGGCATTCGGCAGGCCCACCAGCCCGACGTCCGCGATGAGGCGGAGCTCGAGCGCGAGCCAGCGCTCCTCGCCGGGCTCGCCCTTCTGCGCGTGGTGGGGCGTGCGATGGGTCGCGGTCGCGAAATGGACGTTACCGAGACCCCCGCGGCCGCCGCGGGCGGCGAGGATCTGCTGGCCGACCGCGACGAGGTCGCCGACGAGCTCTCCGCTGGCCTCGTCCATGACGGCGCTTCCGGGAGGGACGTCGAGGATCAGGTCCTCGCCGGCCTTGCCGTGCTTTCGGGCACCCTGCCCGCGGCCGCCCGGCGTCGCGCGAAAGTGGTGGCGATACTGAAAATCGCGCAGGGTCGTCTGCCCCGGATCGACGCGAAGGTAGACGGATCCGCCGCGCCCGCCGTCGCCGCCATCAGGTCCACCGCGCGGGACATGCGCCTCGCGCCGGAACGTCGCCGCGCCGTCACCCCCCGCGCCGGCGGAGACCCAGATCCGGACTCGATCGAGGAACACGCCTCGATTGTCGCATCGGCGGCCGGTGAGCCGAACCCGCCCTCTGCGCTCGAGTCGTTACGCAGCGGTCGGCTAGACGTAGTTGAGCGGGTTGACCCGAACGCCACCATCCCAGATCCGGCCGCGCCAGATCTCGAAGTGGCAGTGCGGTCCGGTCGCCCAGCCGGACTGGCCGACGCGCCCGACGCGCGTGCCCGCGCCGATCGTCTGGCCGGACGAGACCGACAGGGACGACATGTGGTTGTAGGTCGTGTACAGCCCGCCACCGTTCGACATCCACACCTGCCAGCCGCCGCCGTTGTTCTTCCACCCGGCGAAGATGACCTTCCCGGCGTGCGCGGCACGAACCGTCGTCCCATACGTGGCCGCGATGTCGAGCGCGGGGTGGCTGGCGTGGAAGTACTGGCTGATGTACGCGCCGCCACCGACGACAGGAAAGACCCAGCCAGAGACGTAGTGCGCCGCCGACGTGCTGCCGACCGCCGACGAGGTCTTCTTCACGGGCTTCGCCGCCGGCTTGGGAGCGGGCATCGGCTCGCCCTTCGCGCCCGGCACGATGAGCGTCTGCCCGACCGTCAGCGTCTCGGAGGAGAGCCCGTTCGCATCGATGATCGAGGCCGCCGGGACCTTGGTCCGACCGGCGATCGCGGCGAGCGTCTCGCCCGCCTTGACGACGACGACGAGCCCGTCGACCGGCGGAATGACGAGCGACTGGCCGATCTTCAGGCTGATGGACGAAAGGTGGTTCGCCCACCAGATGGTCGCCGCCTGGACGTGGAACCGCTTGCCCAGCGAGACGAGCGAGTCGCCCGGACGAACCGTGTACTGACGGAGCCGCTCGCTCCCGTCGGGGATGGCCGCGACCGGGGCGCTGAGCACGAACCTCGAGCCGCCGGGGCCGAAGGGGCCGAGCGCGTCCAGCGACGCGTCGGCCGGTCGCGAATCGACCTCGCCGGCGACCACCCGTTCGAGCCTGGCCTGCGCGTCGAGGTTCGGCCCGCCGATCGCCGGTGCCGCGGCCGCGCCGCGGAGGTCGCCGCCGAACGCCGCGATCCGGGGGGTCGGTGCAGCGCCCGCCACGGCGCCTCCCGGCGATCGTCCCGTCGCCGATGGAGTCACGCTCACGAGTGCCGCCGCGACGACGAGGGCCGCCATCCCGACCGGCATCGCGCGCGGATGGCCGGCAAGGGCTCGCATTCGGACATCGACGGGGTCTCGCGAGAGCCATCGCTCGACCGAGCGGGCGATCCGGCCGAGGCGCTCGAGGCGCGGCAGCCGGTGCGCTGCGTGCCGGGACGGGGACGGGATGCGCCGGCCGCGGCGCGACGACACGATCACCGCGAGCGACACGAACATCAGCAGCGCGATGGCGGTCGGCCGGCGCACGATGGCAGCCAGCACGCCAAGGACTGCGTGCGGCAATAGGTTCTCCTCGGGGGCCGGACGGGGCCGCGCGGGATGGGCGCGAGGACAGGAGAGGGAGCCGCCGTCCGGCGATTCGCGCTATTGAGCTGGGGGTCTCAGTACGCGGTGCCCGCGGTCACGGGCTCGAATCGGATCTCGGGCGAGCCTAGCAGAGGTTAGGGAGGGGATGCAAACGCATGACAACTGCCCGGACGACGAGCCTGCGCGATCGGGAAGCCCGGGCTGGCCACGAACCCTCGAGGGCTTGGCGCGCTCGGCGGAGCGCATCAGCACGAGGATTGAGCGCGCTCGGTGGAGCGCATCAGCGCCAGGATTTCAGTCGAGGCTCTTCGTCAGCGAGCCGAGGAACTCGGCGTTCGAGCTCGACTTCGCGAGCCGCTGGAGGAGCAGCTCGATCCCCTCGTTCGTGCCGACGGCGGACAGCATTCGGCGCATCGTCCAGACCATCTTGAGCGTGCCCTCCTCGAGGAGGAGCTCCTCGCGGCGGGTCCCCGAGCGCTGGACGTCGATCGACGGGTAGATCCGCTTCTCGGCGAGCTTTCGGTCGAGGATGAGCTCGGAGTTGCCGGTGCCCTTGAACTCCTCGTAGATGACGTCGTCCATCCGCGAGCCCGTGTCGACGAGGCAGGTCGCGATGATCGTCAGCGAGCCGCCTTCCTCGATGTTTCGCGCGGCGCCGAAGAATCGCTTCGGCGGGTAGAGCGCGATCGGGTCGATGCCGCCCGAGAGGGTTCGACCGGACGGCGGCAGCGCGAGGTTGTAGGCACGCGCGAGGCGGGTCACGGAGTCGAGCAGGATGACGACGTCACGGCCGGTCTCCACCTGCCGCTTGGCGATCTCGAGCGCCATCTCGGCGACGTGGGTGTGGTTCTCGGTCGGCTCGTCGAAGGTCGAGCTGATGACCTCGCCCTTGACCGAGCGCCGCATGTCCGTGACCTCCTCGGGGCGCTCGCCGATGAGCGCGACCATGAGGAGGATCTCCGGGTAGTTCGCGGTGATCCCGTTCGCGATGTTCTTGAGCAGCATCGTCTTGCCCGCCTTCGGCGGCGAGACGATGAGCGCGCGCTGGCCCTTGCCGATCGGGTTGACCAGGTTGACGAGGCGCTGGCTGAGGTTCTTCGGATCGCTTTCGAGGTTGAGCAGGTCGTCCGGATGGATCGGGGTGAGGTCGTTGAAGTGCGGCCGTCGGCGCGCCATCTCGACGTCGACCCCGTTGACGGCATCGACGCGGAGCAGCCCGGCGTACTTCTCGGATTCGCGCGGCGCTCGAACGGCGCCGGACACGCGGTCGCCGACGCGGAGGCCGTAGCGACGGACCTGGGAGCTGCTGACGTAGATGTCGTCCGGGCTCGGCAGCAGCCCGTGGCGTCGGACGAAGCCATAGCCCTCGTCGACGATGTCGAGGATGCCCGTCGCGTAGAGGTAGCCCGCGCGCTCGGTCTGGCGCTGCAGGATCCGGTCGACGATGTCCTCGCGTCGGTCCTCCGTGCCCGCGTCGACCTCGAGGTCGCGGCTGACGGACCGCAGCTCCGTCAGGCTCATCGCGCGGAGGTCGGAGATGTCGAGATCGTTCCGCTCGCGCGCGGCCTCGAGCTCGGCCTGCTCGTCGTATTCGGTGACGGGGACGCGCGCGACCTGCGTGCGGCGGCGGGGGCGACGACGCGAACGGTTGTCGCGTCGATCGGTGGCGTTGTCGGGCATCTGGGCGGAGCTCACCTGCATCGGAAGCCCATCGACGGTACGCGGAATCGCGAACAGCGCGGCGCGACGCAGCCGACGGGAAGGGAACGTCGCGAGGATACGTAACCCGGCCGCTCCTCGTCAATGGCCTTTCGGCGCAACCGCGAAGCCGCGCGCGGCGCGACTGACCGGGTGCCCTACGATGCGCCCGTGGTCGCGCAACCGGCATCGGTCGACCTCCGCGCGGGCCCGGTCGCGCACGCGATCCGGCGTGAGCGGCTGATCGTCATCCTCCGGCGGGTCGAGCCCCAGGCGCGGCTCGTGTCACTCGTCGAGGAGCTTGTCGACGCCGGCGCCCGGATCTTCGAGGTCACGTTCGACGGCAGCAGCGCCGTCGAGGATCTCCTCGCCTGCCGCGAGATCCTGGACCGGACGCATCCTGGCGAGGACGAGGCCTACGTCGGCGCGGGCACGATCCGGGACTCGGGCCAGCTCACGAGCGCGGCCGCGGCCGGCGCGGCGTTCGCTGTCTCGCCGGTGCTGGACGCGACGGTTGCTGCGGACGCTGCGCGGCTCGGGATTCCGTTCATCCCGGGCGCGTTCAGCCCGACCGAGGTCGACCGCGCCTGGCGACTCGGGGCCACGTTCGTGAAGCTGTTTCCGGCATCGGCGCTCGGTCCTTCGTTCGTCCGGGAGCTTCGCGGGCCGCTGCCCGAGGTCGAGACGATCGTGACCGGCGGCGTCGACGCGACGAACGGCCGGGCGTTTGTCGAGGCCGGTGCCGCGGCCGTCGGGATCGGGTCTGCCATCGTCCGCGCCGGCCCCGACGAGCGACGCGCCACCGTCGCCGCGATCCGGGGCGTTCGCGCGTGACCGATCGGCTGCGCGGCCGGGCCTGCCTGGTCACGGGCTCGATGGGGATCGGCGAGGCCGTCGCGATCGCGCTCGTGGACGAGGGCGCGAGCGTCTTCGTCGTGTCCCGAACCGCCGACCATGCGCGATCCCTGGCCATCCGCCTCGCCGCGCGCGTGCAGGCCGGCGCACGGACCGGGTGGGCGGCAGCCGACCTCCGAGACGACGGCGCCGCCGACGAGGCCGTGAACGCGATGATCGCCGCGTTCGGCCGGATCGACGGCCTGTTTTCGGTCGCCGGTGGAAGCGGTCGGGCGTTCGGTGACGGGCCTGTCGACGCCCTGACCGGGGACGCGTTCGACCGGACGATCGCGCTCAATCTGCGGAGCCAGGTGCTCGTCGCGTCCGCGGTCGCTCGGCGGATGCTCGCCCAGCCACCAGCCGGCGACGGCCGCCGCGGCTCGATCGTCCTCGTCTCGAGCGTCCTCGCGACCCACCCGGTCGCGGACCTGTTCGCCACGCATGCGTATGCCGCGGCCAAGGGCGGTGTCCTCGCGCTCGCGACGGCGATGGCCGCCGAGTACGCGCCCGCAGGCATCCGGGTCAACGTCGTCGCCCCGGGCCTGACGGCGACGGCGATGGCCGCGCGCGCCGCGGCCGATCCTGCCTCGGCTGACTTCGCCGCACGGAAGCAACCGCTCGCTGGCGGGCTGCTCGACCCGGCCGACGTGGCGCCCACGGCGCTGTTCCTGCTGTCGGACGAGGCGCGAGCGATCACCGGCCAGGTGATCGCCGTGGACGGCGGCTGGTCCGTCACGAGCGCGGGCGCCGAGGGCGGGCCGGGACGATGACGTTCGTTCGGACCGTCCTGGGCGACATCGAGCCGGCCGACCTCGGCACCACGTACGCGCACGAGCACCTCGTCATCGACGACGGGCCGGCCGTCGAGCGCAGTCCGGACTTCCTGCTGATCGACATCGAGCGGCTCGCAGTCGAGGTCGAGGACGCGCAAAGGCACGGGCTCCGCTCGGCCATCGACGCGTGGCCCGCCGGTGCCGGCCGCAATGTCGGGCTGCTGTCGGAGCTGAGCCGCCGGACCGGTCTTCACCTGGTCGCGGCGACCGGCCTCCACCACGAGCGCTTCTACGATCGCTGGCACTGGAGCACGCGCCTGTCGGCCGCGGAGCTCGCCGACCTCTTCGTCGCCGACGTCGTGGACGGGATCGACGCGAACGACTACGGCGGCCCGGTCGTCCGCCGAACCGGGCACCGGGCCGGGGTCATCAAGGTCGCGGGCAGCGAGGACGGCCCCTCCGAGCGCGATGCGCGAGCATTCGTCGCCGCCGCCGCGGCGCACCGCCGGACGGGTGTGCCGATCCTCACCCATTGCGAGAACGGCACGGGGGCTCTCGAGCAGGTCCGGCTCCTGTCGGACGCCGGCGTCGACCTCGGACACGTCGTTTTCAGCCATGTCGACAAGGTCGTCGACCGCGGGTACCAGCGCGAGATCATGTCGACGGGCGCGATCGTCGAGTACGACCAGGCATTCCGCTGGGGCGACCGCGAGAACGGGACGCTCGAGCTGCTCGTCGAGCTCATCGGCGAGGGGTTCGGCGACCGAATCGTGCTCGGCATGGATGCCGCGCGGCAGGGCTACTACCGCAGCTTCGGGGGGCGGCCGGGTCTCGCCTACCTGCTGACCGAGTTCGCGCGGGCGATGGCGGCGCGAGGGCTGGACGAGACGGCGCGCCACCGCCTGTTCGTCGACAATCCGGCCCGGGCGTTCGCATTCGCTACGGTGGAGGGGTGATGGACCCAAGCCCCGGCGCGATGTCGATGCCGGTTCGCCCGGCTGACCGGGCCGGCGGGCTCCTGACGAGCGTCGTCGGCTCCCACGCGCGGCCGGCCTGGCTGCTGTCCGGGCTCGACGCCGGCGAGCGCGGTGCCCTCGGACCGGTCGACGTGGCGGAGATGCTCGACGACGCCGTCGATGTCGCGATCCGCGATCAGGAATCGGCCGGGATCGAGGTCGTCTCGGATGGGGAGATGCGCCGGGCCGGCTTCTTCACCGCGGAGTTCTACCGCCACGTGACCGGCGTCCGGGTCCTCGAGCCGGAGCGGCGAATCGGCCCCGGAGGCCACGACCAGCAGCACCGGCTCGAGGTGGTCGAGCCGATCGCCGCACCCGATGGTCTCGGCGTCGTCGCGGAATACCGCGCCGCGGTCGGGCGCGCGTCGCGGCCGCTCAAGGTCACCCTGCCCGGCCCGTACACGCTGTCCGGACGCCTGCGCGTCGGTCCGAACGAGGTCTACCGCGAACGCGTCGCCGCGGCCGAGGCCTTCGTTCCGTTGCTCCGGGCCGAGATCGCGGCGCTCGTCGATGCGGGCGCCTCGATCATCCAGGTCGACGAGCCGTCACCGGCGATCCACCCTGACGCCGGCGCGGACTTCGTCGCCCTCCTCAACGCCGTGATCGAGCCGGCGGTCGGACGTGCCCGGCTGGGCGCCCATCTCTGCTTCGGGAACTATCTCGGGCGCCCGCTCGCGAAGCGGACATACCGCCCGATCCGCGACGCGATGCTCGCCTTTCGCGTCGATGAGCTCGTGCTCGAGTTCGCAAACCGTGAGC
>DASSHA010000167.1:0-3536 GCA_035693145.1 Candidatus Limnocylindrales bacterium | reverse complement strand
CGGGTCGTGGAACCACCGCTCGAAATCCTGTTCCGTCCGCTCGCTCGCCTCCCAGTGGTCGCGGAAGGCCTCGACGTCGGCCTCCCAGATCCGGCGATGCTCGTCCGGTGCGACCGGGCGCACCGCGAGCCCGGACGGCAGCGGCACGTCGGGGATCGGACCGTCGAGGGTCCGACGCAGCTCCATCCAGTGCCGGACGACGGCATAGCCGCGCTTCGCGGCGAGCTGGCTGCTGCCCGGGATCGCGGGATCGCCACCGCCACCGATCTCGTGGGCCAGGTCGACCGGACCGCCGTCGCCGCTCCGAACGCGATCGACCTCGTGCGCCTCGGCCCACGCGAGGAGCGCGCTGCCGACGCCGCGGCCACGGTGCGCCGGCGCGACCCATAGCTCGACGTGGTGGACGATCTTGCCGGCGCGCGCCCGCCACTCCGCGGTGACGACGCCGGCAGCCGCGCGGTCGACCTCCGCCACCCTGGCGTCCATGGCCGGCCGGAAGTTCGCGGAGTGCTCGAACTCGTGCCGCAGGATCTCGGGCGTCGGCAGCCAGTCGTAGCCGTCGTGCTCGTTCACCGCGCTGACCAGCGAGGCGGCGGCGGGGTAGTCGCGAGCGGGATCGAAGGGTCGGAGCCGGAACGGAGCGCTCACGCCAGCGGCAGCTCGTACGTGTACGTGACCGTGACGACCTCGTAGTCCATGCTCGCGTACAGGGCCTGCGCCTCGTTGGGGTTTTGGCTGTCGACGCCGAGCCCGGCGCGGGTCGCTCCGGCATCCCGAACGGCCCGGAGACTCGCCGCGAGGAGGGCTCGGGCGAGACCGCGACGACGATGCTCGGGCTGGACCGAGATCGCCTCGGTGAACCCGACCCGGTCGCCGTCGGGTTGCGGCTCGCCCATGTAGTTCAGGATCTGGCCCGCGATGTCGTCGCCATGGAAGGCGACGCGCCACAGCGGCGGGTCGAACGATGGACTCGAACGCCAGGCCTCGTAGGCGCGCTCCGTCGGCGCCTCGTGGCCCCACGTCTCCGCGAACGCCCGGCTATCAGCCTCCCAGACGCGGCGGTGCATCGCCTCGTCCCCGGAGCTGATCGGCCGGATCTCGTAGCCTGCCGGCAGCCCCACGTCTGGGATGTCGTCGAGCGTCGGACGGATCATCTGGGCACCGGCGCGGACCCTTCGGAAGCCTGCAGCCTCCGCGGCGCGGATCTGATGGGGAGCCCGATCGTTGATCCACATCCGGACCGCGGCCGGCCGCTCAGGGCGGCGCGCCGCCATCAGCGTCGTGGCGCGCCTCACGGCGTGTTCGACGATGAGCTCCTCGATGCCCTCCCCGGCGTGTGCCGGATCGAGGTTCATGAAGGCCCCGACCTCGGCGTCGCCGGTGCTCAGGTCCTCCCAGGTCGCGCGGCCATAGGCGATCAGGCGACCGTCGAGCTCGGCGAGGACGCAATCGGCGGGCAGCTCAGCCTGGTCGTACTGGCGGTACGCGGCCTCGATGTCGGCAACCGAGCTCAGGTTCGGATCACCCGTTGCGCGGCGAACGAGGTTCGCGACGCGGTTCATCTCGGCGAGGTCGTGCGGCCCGCGATAGGACCGCAGGACGAGGCCGTCGGGGAGTGTCGATGGGGCCATCAGCCGACTCGCTTGAGCTTGCCGGTCCGCTTGGCGTAGCGCTCGGCGCGACCGAACGCCCACAGCCCGACCGGGATGAACACGATGCCCATCACGATGAGTGGCCAGACCTCGCCGGCCAGGCTGGCCACGGACGCGCCGTCGATGAGCCCGCGCCGGACGCCGTCGATGGCGTACGTCGCCGGCGAGAACCGGGACAGGACCTGCATCCAGCCCGGCAGGATCGTGATCGGGTAATAGACGCCGCTCATCAGCAGCAGCACCGACTGCAGGACGAAGGTCATCTGCTCGCCGCGCTCGACGTACAGCAGCGGCAGGATCGCGGCGATCATCGCGATGCCCACGAGGCTGAACGAGCCGAGCAGCATGAAGACCACGACGGTCAGCGGGTCGGCCTGGGCGATCGAGAGGTTCGGGAAGAACACGACCATCGCGACCAGGATCGCCGCGGTGTGGATGAGCCCGTAGACCATCGCGTAGGCGACCGAGCCGAGCAGGTGGGTCGAGCGGCGGACGGGCGCCATCATCGTGTACTCGAGGGTGCCCTCCCAGCGCTCGACCGCGATCGTCTCGGCGATCCAGCTGAAGACGACCGACAGGTAGTTCCAGAAGATCGCGCCCACGATGAGCGTGAGGAGCAGCCGGGGATCGCCGGCCTGGGCGCCGATGAACGAGATCGACAGCGCCCCGGCCGCGGAGTAGACGAGGAACGCGACCTCCCAGCCCCGGTACCGGCGGCTGAGGAAGAAGTTGCGTTCCATGAAGGCATACGAAGCCTTCAGCTCATGGGTCAGGAGCGCCATCGGGCGACCGTGCCTTTCGGGAGGGAGGCCCGCCCGGGCCCTAGCGGGACCGGACGGGCGGGGCGGACTGCTCCGCCGCGAGCCGGCGGCCGATGGAGATCATCGACCGGCCGACCGTGCGGCGAAGCGATGGACTGGACGTCGGACGGGCCTTTCGGACCAGCCGAGCCCGAGCGGCGTGGCGGTTGGCGCGAGCGATGCGCTCGTTCGCCATCCGGAGCCGCAGCTCTGGACCTGCGTGCACCTTGGGGTTCCTTTCTCTGAGTCCTTGCTCAGTCGTCGTTGTCGGCCTCGTCCTCGACGTCGTCGTCGAGCGATCGGCCGGTATAGGTCATGAACACGGAATGGAGCGTCGCCGGCAGTCCCTGCGCGGCGACGAGCTGCTTGAGCCCATCGGGCGTGTCCTGGACGACGGCCCGGCCGTCGTCGAGCACGGCGATCCGCTCGCACAGCCGGTCGGCCTCGTCCAGGTCGTGCGTCGTCAGGACGATCGACGCGTCGTGGCTCGTCCGGATGTCCTCGATGAACGCCTGGACGTCGAGCTTCGATCGGGGATCGAGGCCGGTCGTCGGCTCGTCGAGGAGCAGCAGCGAGGGGCTCGTCAGGAGGGCCCGCGCGATCGCGACCTTCTGCTGCATCCCCCGGCTGAGCTGCTCGACCGGTCGGTCGAGTCGCTTCCGGGCGACGCCCAGCCGTTCGCAGATCGCCACCGTCTCGCGCCGCGCCAGGCCGGCATCGATGCCGTACAGGCGAGCCGCGAAGAGGAGGTTCTCCGTCGGGCTGAGCTTCTTGAAGAAGGCCGCGTCGACGCTCACCCGGTTGATGAGCCGCTTGACGGCCATCTCCTCGCGGACGAGGTCGTGGCCGAAGACGCTCACCCGGCCCTGGTCGAGGGTCAGCAGCCCGGACACGAGCCGGATCAGCGTCGACTTGCCGGAGCCGTTCGCGCCGAGGATCCCGATCGTCCCGCCCCGCTCGAGGCAGAGCGAGAGGTCGGCGATTGCCGCCACCGGCCGCTTGTGGCGGCCGACGACGAAGCGCTTCGTCACGCCCTCGACGAGGAGCGCCGGGACGGACGTCGCGAGCGTCCGCTCGGCCTGCG
>DASSHA010000166.1:0-2507 GCA_035693145.1 Candidatus Limnocylindrales bacterium | reverse complement strand
GTCGAGGAGGTTCTCGAATCCCCGCACGTCTTCATCGGCTCGATCGAGGGACTTGCAGACAAGCTCCGAGCGCAGCGCGAGCGGCTCGGGATCAGCTCGATCATGGTCGGCGAGCTGGGCGAGCTGGATCGGCTCGTCGAGCGGCTGGCCGGGACGTAGCCGGACGATGAACGACGGCCTGTGGTCCCCGGCGCGACGCCAGCTCACGATCGGGCTCGTCCTGACGGTAACGCTCGTCGCGTTCGAGGCGCTCGCGATCTCGACGGTGATGCCGATCGTCAAGGACGACATCGGCGGGCTGGACCTCTACGGCTGGGTCTTTTCGGCCTTCTTCCTCGGCAGCCTGCTCGGGATCGTCGTCGTCGGCGGGCAGCTGGACCAGGGCGGTCTCGTCCGCCCGTACGCCATCGGATTGGGCCTCTTCGGCGCGGGGCTCCTCATCGGCGGGTTCGCGCCATCGATGCCGGTCCTCATCGCGGGCCGGTTCCTCCAGGGCCTGGGCGCCGGCGCGACGCCGCCGATCGCCTACGTCGCGATCGGTCGTTCGCTGCCGGAATCGCTGCGGCCGCAGATGTTCGCGACGCTGTCGACGGCCTGGGTCCTGCCGGGCCTCGTGGGTCCGGCGATCGCCTCGCTCGTCGGTGAGCACGTCACCTGGCGGGCGGTCTTCCTGGGCCTCGTGCCGCTCATCGCGATCGCCGCGACGCTCACGATCCCGGCCCTCCGCACGGTTCGTCCCGCGGATCCGGCCGAGTCCGAGCGGGAGCACGAGATCGCGCTCGCGTCCGGGCGGCGGCTCCCGAAGGCGGTACGGGTCGCGGCCGGCGCGGGCGTCCTGCTGGCCGGTCTCACGATCGCGGATCCGGTCCAACTCGGCGGGCTGACGATCCCCGCGGAGGCGACGACCGTCGCCCTCGTCGTCGCGGGCCTTGTCCTCGCGGTCCCCGCGTTCCGAGCGCTGACCCCGGCCGGGACGCTCGTCGCGGCCGCCGGGCTGCCGTCGGCGATCCTCCTCCGCGGTCTCATGACGTTCATGTTCTTCGCGCCGGACGCCTACGTCCCGCTCGCGCTCGAGACGTGGCGCGGGGCCGGCACGCTCGCCGGCGGGCTCGCGCTGACCGCGGCGACGCTCACCTGGACGGCGGGCTCCTGGGTCCAGGCGCGGTTCGTAACGCGCTACGGGATCCGGACATTTGTCGGCATCGGGTTCCTCGTGACGCTCGCGGGGATCGCGTTGTTCGGCGTGTCCCTCGTGCCGGCCGTCCCGATTCCCCTCGCGATCCTCGCCTGGGCGGTCGCGGGCATCGGGATGGGCCTGGGCTATGCCCCGATCTCGCTCGCGGTCCTGCGCGACGCGGCGCCCGAGGCACAGGGTTCGGCGACCTCCGCGCTGCAGCTCTCCGACGTGCTCGGCACGGCCCTCGGCACCGGTCTGGCGGGCGCGATCGTCGCCGCCGGCGCGCGCGCCGGCGTCCAGACGGGCCTGAGCCTCGGGATCGCCTTCGGTGTCGCGCTCCTCGTCGGCGTCGTGGGCCTCGCCGTCACGCGGCAGCTGCGGGACGCACGCGTCCAGCCGGCCCGTGCGAACGTCCATCCGAAGGCCGCCTGAGCGATGCGCGTCGTCGTCGTGGGCCGTGGCGCCGTCGGATCGTTCCTCGGCGCGACGCTCGCGCTCGGCGGCGAAGAGGTCGTCCTCGCGGGGCGCGGCGATTGGCCGATCGAGCCGCCGGCCCGCCTGGCGATCGTCGAACGGGACGGGACCGTCCGCGAGACGACCGTTCGAACCATCGGGGCGGCATCTCTCGGCACGCTCGGCGAGCCGGACCTCGTCATCCTCGCCGTCAGGCAGCCCAGCCTGCCCGATGGCCTTCGCAGCATCGAGGGCTGGCCGGCGACGGCCACCCTCACGGTCCAGAACGGAATCGGCGCCGAGGAGCTCGTCGGAGCTGCCCGGCCCCTGGCGCCGCTCGTCGCCGCGTCCCTGACGGCGTCGGTCGCGCTCGACGGAGAGGGCCGGGTCAGGCGCCTGCGGGCCGGCGGGATCGCCCTCGCCGGAGTCGGCGGCGTTGCTCGGACGTTGGCTGCGCCGCTCGCCGGGCGCTTCGACCGCGGCGGCCTGCGTGCCGTCGTCGTCGACGACCCGGCCGCGATGAAGTGGTCGAAGCTCATCGCCAACCTCGTCGGCAACGCAACGTCGGCGATCCTCGACATCGATCCAGGCGCGGTCTACGCCGACCCTCGGCTGTTCGCGATCGAGCGCCGGCAGCTGGCCGAAGCGGTCGCGGTGGTCGACGCGATGGGTCTCCGCCTGGTCGCCCTGCCGGGCGCCGACGTCCGGCTCCTCGCGCTCGCCCTTCGGCTGCCGCGGTCGGTCGGCCGGCCGATCCTCCAGCGAGTCGTGGCCCGCGGTCGTGGCGGGAAGAGCCCATCGCTTCGACAGCACCTCGCCGACGACGATGTGGCACAGCCCTCGGAGGTCGCCTGGCTCAACGGCGCCGTCGCCGCAG
>DASSHA010000165.1:0-7121 GCA_035693145.1 Candidatus Limnocylindrales bacterium | reverse complement strand
TCCAGGGCCTCGCGGTCGGCAATCTCGTGTATTCGCTGCCGCTCGCGCCCGGAGAGCAGCAGCAGGTCGCGATCTTCGAGCGCGTCGATACGGCGCGCGTGGCCGAGACCGAGTTCTTCACGGAGGAGCAGGTCCAGGAGCAGAGCGCGCTCGCCGACACGTCGACGCAGGCGACGTTCGACTCAGCCTTCCGGGAGGCGGTCAATGGTCGAAGCTCGTTCCAGACCGAATCGACCTCCTCGAGCTGGGGCGGCAGCCTCATCTTCGTCAGCGGCGGCAGTGGCAGCTCGTCGGCGAGCGGGACCTCACAGCAATCTCTCGAGGGCCAGCGGTCCACCTCGCAGCGAGCCGCGCAGTCGACGCACTCGGCTGCGGAAAGCCAGGCGTCGGCGCGCCGTACTGCCGCCCGGACCGGGATGCGGCTCGCGACGGCGTCCGAATCGCAGCAGCTGACGACGAAGGTCATCACGAACCACAACCACACGCGCGCCCTCACGATGCAGTACTGGGAGGTGCAGCGGCTGTACGACGTCACGACCGCGATCGACGGGCTGACGCTGACGGTCCTCGTGCCGTTGCAGGTCGTCCGCTTCATGCCGCCGGGCCAACCTGCAACGCTCGCGAGCCCGTCGCTGGTGTCGACGCGGGCACAGGTCCTCGCACGCTACTCGGCGATCGTCAAGCACGGCGACGTGCTCGCCCAGGCGCTCCCGCGCCGATACGACCACGGTCTCGCGATGCTCCTCCAGTTCGCTGCCGACCCCACGGCCCAGGTGGAGGCCTTCGGGGGCGTGGCCGAGGACGTCATCAGCATCAGCCTGAGCGGCTCGTTCCTCATGTGCGAGGACATCTGGGTCAGCGCGGTCACCGACCGTCGGACGCGGGTGGGCCCCGTGCGGCTCGCGAACCGGGCGCCCCAGCCGCCCGCGGACACATTCGAGACCAAGGATCAGCTGGTGAGCTGGTTCATGGGCCAGCGTTCGAGCGCCGTCTATCGGTTCGAGGGGGCGCTCGCGCTGCCGCCGACGATGAGCCGTTCGAACGTGGTGGGCTTCGAGATCACCCGGCGCTTCCGTCCGGCGAGCTACACCCTGATCTCGCACGCGATGTCCGAATTGAACGCGCTCCGCGATCTGCTCGGCTCGTCCGCCGACTGGTTCCAGCAGGCGATCGAATCGACGTTCACCCCGGCCGACCGAGCACGACAGACCGTCTTCCTCGACGCCGCGGATCTCGAGACCGCCGTCGGCGGCCCGCAGGTGTTCCAGTTCACCGCAGCGATCGAGGAGCTGGACGCATCGGGCAATCCCACGGCGACAGCCTCCGAGCAATACGCGAACGACTCGCTCGCGGGGATCGAGCTGCCGCAGGAGGCGTACCCGGTGCCGGCGCGCCAGCTCGCGCCCGTCCTTCGCTACAACGAGGTGCTCGAGATCGAGAGGATGGCGCAGCATGTCGTGCGCCGAACCCTCCAGTACTCGCACGCGATCTGGGCTTCGATGACGCCGGACGAGCGGGCGATCCTGCTCGAGGCATACACGATCGGCGTGCCGCCGGACGGTGTCGCCGACGCGACCGAGATGATCCCGCTGTTGAACTGCGTCGAGAACCGCGTCCTCGGCTACTTCGGCAACTCGATGATCATGCCGTTCATCATCCCGCAGGCGCTTGCCCAGCGCGGCGTCGATAACGACACGAAACTGCAGCCCGGCAAGATCCACGAGGCTCTGCTGGCGTACCAGGTCGCCAGCTTCACCCCGCCGCATTCGACGATCGCCTTGCCCACGCGCGGCGTCCTCGGCGAGGCCGTGCTCGGGCATTGCGCATCCGCGGAGAAGATCGACATCACCCGGTTCTGGAACTGGCAGGATTCGCCGGCCGACACGGGTCCGGCGATCTCGCCGGTCACGCTCCCCACGGGGACGCCCGCGCTGACCGCCGGCCTGACCGCGCCGAACTCGTTGACCAACCTGCCGTCCCTGATCAACAACGTGCTGACGGCTCCGGCCCCGGACACGGCGTTGCTCCAGGCCCTCGCCAAGGCCGCGAGCGAGCAGAAGGACTTCGCGACCAGCCTGACCGGCGCGGACCAGCTCGCGGGGCTCGTCTCCAACGCTCAGAACACCGCGAATCTCGCCCGGGCCGACGCGCTCAAGACGACGAAGGACCTCACGGCACAGGCGATGGCGACGGTCGGCAATATCGTCGGTGGCATGAAGGGCAACCCGACCGCGGGATCGAGTGCCGCGGCTGCGGTCGCCGGCAAGGGCGACGGCGGCGCGGGTGCGACACCTGCCGGTACCGGCAAGACGCCGGCGACGGGGAAGGCGGCCGAAGGGACCGGCGGCAAGACGGGCACGCCGGACGGCACAACGGGGACGCCGGGGCCATCGGGCACGCCCGGGCCGAGCGGGACCCCGGCCCCCGGCGGTGGCGGCGGTACGCCGAGCCCGACGCCGGCGCCCGGGCCGCCGACGTGATCACCCCGGCGCAGCCGGCCGAGTCTTCCTGAGACGGAGGTTCCAGATGCCGTCGGACCCACGCACGGGCGCCGCCGCCCGGATCGATCCCTCGCCCCCACCGGCGCGGGGAGCGCCGGCGACGTCGATTCCGACGAACCCGAGCGTGACCCCCGGTCCGCCGATCGGCCCGACAGCTGGCCCCGGCGGCGGTCCGGAGCCGACCGGCGACCGTGGCGGCTCGAGCCCCGTGTCGCCGACCGGTCCGACTCCCGCGCCCGCGCCCGGCGGCGGGCCGTCCGGCGGAGGGCCTACGCCCACGCCGACGCCGACACCCACGCCCACGCCAACCCCGACTCCGACACCGACACCGACGACGGACGACGACGTCGCCACCGAAGGCGGGGCGTTCGACGCGAAGATCGGCGACAGCCTCCTCGGGCTGATCGAAAATGCCACCTCGTCGGATGCGCTCGAGGCACAGAGCATCATCCTGAGACGGATCGCCCTGCAAGGCGACGTCGTCCCGTCCCGAGTTCCCGCGCCGCGGAACATCACGGAGATCGGTGGGTACCTGAACCTCCTGGGAACGCTGAGCGAGACCGACATGCGCTCGCAGGTCCTCGCCGGGATCCTCGGCGTCGCGGGACCAAATCCGCCGCTTGGCTGGATCGACGAGAGCACGCCCCTGTCGTTCGTCTCGCTCGCGAACGACCGTCCAACGGGCAGCGCGCAGGCCAGCATCCCGGTCGCCATCCGCGTCCGCAGCGATCAACTCGGTGCGATCCAGGCGGCCTTGAAGTCACTCCACGACCAGGGCTGCCTCGTGCCGATGCTCGGGGGGCCCGTGGCCCTGCCGCTCGCCGGGTTGCATCCGGCGACGCAGCCCGACCCACTGCCGTATCTCGGCCGGGTCCTGACGCTCGCCACGGTTGCCGCGCTGCAGGATCCGGCGACGGATCCGCTCGTGCTCGCGCGCGCGGCGGGCTCGAGCGATCCATACGAGCCATGGGCGAGCGCAAGCGGACCGACCTCCTCGTCCGTTCCCGTTGGCTCCTTCGAGGCACTCCAGTGCACGGCGACGTCGTGCACACCCGTGGCGCTCCCCGCCGTCAGGCTGGTCGCGATCCGTCCAGCGTTCGCGACCGCCGGGTTCTACCCACCGAGCCCGTCCCCGCAGCCGACCGAGGTGGGCGACGTCTCATGGGCGAGGTTCACGAACGTCGCCGGGCTGACACCGGGCACGACGACGCTCGGTGACGAGCTCTCGCTGCTCTACTCGTCGGGCACGGGCACGATCGCGACCAGCGTCTTTGGCGGCATGCTCAACTGGATGTGGGACGGGACGAGGTTCGCCGCACCCGGCGCTTCGTGAGAGACGCGACGAAGGTGCGTCAGTCCGTGGCCGGCCGCCACTGGTGGAGGTAGGGCTCGAGCCAGCGGAGGAGCCCGTCACGCGCGGCGCTGCCCTTCAGGGCGATGCCGATGACCTGTCCGTTCAGCCGGTCCTTGTCGGCTGCGGACAGATCGTGCGCGGTGCACAGCAGGATGGGGATGCTCGCCGTCCGCGCGTTCGACTTGATCCTCCGCGCGAGCTCGAAGCCGTCGATCCCCGGCATGACGACGTCGCTGACGACGAGATCGAAGGACTGCGCCGACAGGAGGTCGAGGGCTTCGCTGGGGCTGGACGTCGTGAGCACGTCGAAACCCTCGGGCTCCAGCGCGCCGCGGATCAGCGTCAGCGCGGCGGCGTCGTCGTCGACCGCGAGGACGCGTGGGCGAGCTTCGCCGGTCGGCGGGGCGACGTGGCGGGCGAGCGACTGGAGGAGCGTCTGCCGCCGGATCGGCTTGACGATGTAATCTGCTGCACCGAGGGCGAGACCGAGCTCGCGCTCGTCGACGACCGTGACGATGATGACCGGGATCGCGGCGAGTTCCTCGTCGGCCTTGAGCTGCCGGAGAACCTCCCAGCCGTCGGCACCGGGCAGCAGCACGTCGAGGACGATCGCGGCCGGAAGGCGACGGCGGGCGGACGCAAGACCGGCCTCACCGGTCGAAACGGCCTCCATTCCGTAGCCGTTCGGCCCGAGGTATTCGCGGAGCAGCCGAACCGCGCTCGGGTCGTCCTCGATGACGAGGATCGGCGGCCCGTCTTCCGTTGCCAGCGCCGCCGGCGTGGCGGCGGGCCTGGCGTCAGAGTCGTCGGCGCGAGCGATGGCCTCGGTGACCGGCAACGTGAGCGTGAAGCGGCTGCCCCGACCAAGGCTCGACTCGACCCCGATCGTCCCGCCGTGTGCCTCGACGAGCTGCTTCGTCAGTGACAGCCCGAGACCCGTGCCCTCCTGTCGGGCATCCGGGTCGCCGACCTGTCGGAACTGCTCGAACACCGCGTCGAGCTCCTGCGGCGCGATGCCGACTCCGGTGTCGCTGACCGCGATGGTGACCTGCTCGGTTGTCCCCCCGACGGAGACTTCGACGGCGCCGTGCTCGGGGGTGAACTTGATCGCGTTCGACAGCAGGTTGTAGAGGATCTGGCGGAGACGGCCGCGGTCGGCCGACACGCTCGTCGAGCCGGCGACGACCGTGACGCGAATCTGCTTTCGCTCGGCAATGGGACGAAGGCCGTTGACGACCTCGAGCGCGAGCGCGGCAGCGTCGATCCGCTCCGGGTGGAGCTCGAGGCGTCCCGCCTCGACCTTCGCGAGGTCGAGGACGTCGTTGATCAGCGAGAGGAGATGCTCTCCGCCTCGGTGCATGTGCTCGACCCATTCGCGCGGGACCGTCACCGAGCCGTCGACCTCCGGTTCGCTGCGCATGAGGTCGCTGAAACCCAGGATGGCGCTCAGCGGCGTTCGAAGCTCGTGGCTCATCGAGGCGAGGAAATCGCTCTTCGCCTCGCTCGCCGCCCGCAACGCCTCGACGGTCGCCCTCAGTCGCGCGGCGAGCGCCTCCTGCTCCGCGACGATCGCACGTCGCTCGGCGACGATCGCCGTCTGAGCGCCGAGGGCGCTGAGGAGCGCGCGGTCAGATTCCCCGAACAGCCGTTGGTGCCGCGAGACGGTCACGAGGAGCGGTCCATCCGGATCGCTGCCCACGGGCACGACACTGAGGTAACGCGCCGTCGTGCCGCTCGCGAGCAGCGCGACGATCGCCTCGTCGTCGAACGGAAGCTCCGAAGCCGACGCCGCCACGTGCCGCAGGGCGTCGAGCTCGCGCTCCGACAGCCGGAGCGGTCCGGCCGACACGCGGCCTCCGGCGAGGGCGACGTCCGCGACCGCCACGATCGCCGCCGTTGCGTCATCGGACGGGACGACGACGATGGCGCCGCCGCCGCGGAGCGTCGTCGCGAGCTGCGCGAAAGCGTCCCAGATCACGTCTGCCGGTTCCCCCGAGATCTCGATGAGCCGGCGGACGTAGTCAACGGTGGCGCTCGCCTGCCAGGCGCGCCGGACGATGGGAGGAGGAGCAAACGCGAGCAGGTAGCCGATCGCCGCGATGAGGACGAGGACGACCGCGACGAGGCTTGCCTGCTCGGCGATCGGATCCCCGACGGCACCGACCCCGGCCGATACGAGGGCGACGGCGAACGCTCCGGTCGAAGCGGCCGCGAACGTCAGCCGAACGGCCCCCGGGCCACGGGTCCGGCGCGCCTCGAGGAGGAGGCCGGCCGCCGCGAGCGCCTCGATGCCGATGAACGTGCCGATGGCGACAACGGCGACGAGCGGAACGGAGGGTGCGACGACCGCGAGCGCGATCGAGCCGAACAGGAGGACCGTGGATCCGCGAAGGACCCAGCGCGGCACGTCCCGGATCAGGGACACCAGATGCAGCACGAAGAGGGGCTGCAGGAGGAGGAGCCCGCCGACGACGACCGACACCGGCGCCGGGACGGAGCCTCCCGCACGTCGCCACAAGTCGACGACGAAAAGGGAACCGAGCGCCGCGAACGCGAGGACGACGTCGCGCGAGACAGCGTCGCGCCGACGGACGTACTCGCGACACACGACGACGAACAGGAGCCCGAAGAGGAGCTCCGCCGTCAGCCGAAGCGGCTCCACCCCGCGCTACCCGCCGAACGATGGAACGGGCGTTGCCCCGGCCCGTGCGCCGTCGAACGATGTCGATCGGCCGGCGCCGGCCGGCTCCGCCCACTCGGCCAGGTTGTCGACGACGACGATGAACGGTTCGACGAGGCCGGGGTCGAACTGCCGGCCAGACTGGCGCCGCAGCTCCTCGAGCGCCGCCGAGACCGACAGCGCCGCGCGATACGGGCGGTCGTGCGTCATCGCGTCGAACGCGTCGGCCAGGCCGACGACCCTCGCACCGAGCGGGATGGCCTCGCCGCGGAGGCCGTCTGGGTAGCCCGTGCCATCCCATCGCTCGTGGTGGTGGCGAACGATCGGGGCGAACTCGCGCGACAGGGCCAGCGGACGACAGATGCGCTCGCCGATCTCGGGATGGCGACGCAGGACGATCCACTCGTCCGGGCTGAGGGCCCCGGGCTTCGACAGGATCGCCTCGGGGACGCCGATCTTCCCGACGTCGTGAAGGAGGGCGCCGTAGGCGATCGCCTCGCGCTCCTCGATGCGGAGGCCGAGCCCCTCGCCGAGCCGCGCGGCGACCATCGCGAGCCGTTCGCAGTGCTCCTCGGTCACCAGATCC